>CAYVRN010000153.1:0-2529 GCA_964453855.1 uncultured Rhodobacterales bacterium | reverse complement strand
CAGCGGCAGTCATGCGGGACATGCTGTCAGACACGTTGGCGACGGGCAACTTGGCAAATTCGGCGACGATGCTGGCGGGGGCAGCGCGTTCGCGTTTGAGGATGCGGAAACCTGTAGTCATAATTATTTCTCCACGCTGACCAGCTCCGCCCGTGCGGCGGCCAGCAGTTTACGGTTTATGATGCGCTCGGGGGCGACGGGCTGCCCGTCAAGGATTTGAAAGATCCCGCGCACGGCGTCGACGCCGACGCGCGCGCCAGCCTGACGGGTCACGCCGCCGATATGCGGGGTCAGCACAATTTCCGGCACGGAAAAGAAAGGATGATCTGGGACCGGTGGCTCGACTGCGAAAGTGTCAAGTCCTGCGCCCGCCAGATGCCCGCTTTGGATTGCAGCGACCAAAGCCGCCTCATCGATTAACGCGCCGCGTGCGGTGTTGATGATGTAGCCGCCTGCGGGCATATGCGCCAACGTGTCTGCGTTCAGGATATGACGCGTCTGGTCCGTCAGCGGGCAGTGCAGGGACAGAATGTTGGTCTTGGCCAACATATCCTCGAAGCTGGCACAACGGGTCACGCCCAGTTCCTCGAAGGCGCTGTCCGGGGCGTAAGGGTCAAAGCCGACAAGGTTAAGTCCCAACCCCTTGGCGATGCGACCCGTGGCCTGTGCAATCGCGCCCATGCCCATCAGCCCCATGGTTGATCCGGCAATCTCCCGTCCCGAGAAGCCAGGTTTTTCCCAACGACCGGCCCGCAGACCCGCATCCAACGGCAGGATGCGTTTGACTGTCGCAAGAAGCAGCGCAAAAGCATGTTCGGCGACGGACACAGCATTCGCACCGGTAGCTACCAAAACCGGAATACCACGGTCAGCGGCAGCCTGAATGTCGATATTGTCAACGCCGACACCGTGTTTCGAAATCACTTTGAGCTGAGGTGCCACATCCATCACTGTGGCATCCAAACGACCCATCCGGGATACGATTCCCACGGCGCCGGTCTCTTGGAGATACTTCGAAATAACAGCGCTGTCGGCATAGGGCGGGGTATGCACGGTCTCGTAGCCGCGCTCTTCTACCAGTTGGGCTGCTGCTGGGTCGAGGTCAGGTCCCGTTACGAGGATAATCTTGCTCATCACGCATGCCTCCTTTGCTGCCCGGAGAGTCGGGGCGCAGCATTTCGTATCAATTTCTGTCGATTAGCCCACAGCGGTCTCCCAACCGGACTGCGAGGCCCCTCCAATGGCCGGAACACTAATGCGAAAAATATCTTCACAAAAGCGCGTAATTCTGGTTATAAAGTTTAGAAAAACTGGATTAGCCAATGGACACCCGACAGCTCAAGACACTTTTGGCCATTCAATCCCATGGCACCTTTGCGCAGGCAGCAGAGGTCGTGCACCTAACACCATCGGCGGTCAGCCAACAGATTCACGCCCTTGAAGATGAACTGCAGGTCACGCTCTTTGATCGCGGCACACGCCCTCCGAGCATCACGCCAGATGGCCTTCAGGTCATTGAAATGGCACGAGATATCCTGCGTCGAGAAGAGGACACCAAGGCCAGTTTGCGCGGTGATCAGATCGCCGGGACGCTGATGCTGGGGTCGGTCCGGTCAAGTGCTCTTAACCTGCTTCCGCGCGCGCTTGTGCAAATGCGCCAACGCTACCCGGACCTGAAACCCAGCCTGCGGGTTTCGTTATCTTCGACTCTTATTTCAGATGTGGCCGCCGGCCGGCTTGATGCCGCTATCGTCGCGGAGCACCTCGGATTTCCAAATGCCTTACGATGGAGTCCTTTCTTGCGCGAGCCACTTTGGCTAATCATGCCACACGGGATGGAATCGAGCGATCCGATCGAGTTGTTGAACACGCGCCCCTACATTCGCTTCCGAAGCGCCGTACCCCTAGCCAATCTAATCGACACCGAATTGTCCCGTCTCGGGGTCGTGACAAACGACGTGGCCGAAATCGACACCATCGGATCGATCGTCACTTGTGTTCGGCAAGGCCTGGGGATTTCGGTCGTACCCCATGTGGCCCTCCAGGAACCCGAAGATATCAATATCACCCGCCTTCCTTTCGGCACCCCTCAGGTAACTCGCCAGATCGGCATCGTCGAAAGAACCGCATCGCCGCGAGCCGAAATCATCTTGCGGCTACACGCCGTTCTCGCAGAACTCTGCGGTGAACACGGTGTGGATCGCCAAGCATGATCCAGTGAAGCTGCATCGCGGCACATACTGCGACATGACATTGCCAACTTATTTGAATCGGCCCGAACGTGATTGATTTTACAGCTATCAGGCGGCCATTTCGAGAGTGTAGCTTTTCCACAAGTCGAAATGGTCGTCTGATCTGCACAGCCCAAGCAACTCTCAAACCCAGCCAAACAACTTGGCTACGTCTCCCTAGGCAATCACCCCGTGATTTTGAACGGTCTCGCCTCATTTGCCAACATGACAACTGCCCCCATCATTCAGTGAGCCGAATTTTCCGCGCTTGGCAATTCGTCGAAAAGGTGCGCTTTTG
>CAYVRN010000152.1:0-2554 GCA_964453855.1 uncultured Rhodobacterales bacterium | reverse complement strand
CACGCTTCCCGCTGGATTCGGTACACACCGGTCGCGTCACCAACATCACCGACTATGGTGCATTTGTTGAGCTGGAAGCCGGCGTTGAAGGTCTGGTTCACGTGTCCGAAATGTCTTGGACCAAGAAAAACGTGCACCCTGGCAAGATCGTTTCGACCAGCCAAGAAGTCGAAGTCATGGTTCTGGAAATCGACGAATCCAAGCGTCGCGTTTCGCTGGGTCTCAAGCAGACCATGCGCAACCCATGGGAAGTTTTCGCGGAAACTCACCCCGAGGGCACTCAGGTCGAAGGCGAAGTCAAGAACATCACCGAATTCGGTCTGTTCGTTGGCCTCGAAGGCGACATCGACGGCATGGTTCACCTGTCGGACCTGTCATGGGACGAGCGTGGCGAAGACGTTATCGGCAGCTACACCAAGGGCGACGTCGTTCAGGCGGTTGTCTCGGAAGTGGACGTCGAGAAAGAGCGTATTTCGCTGTCGATCAAAGCTCTGGGTGGCGACAAGTTTGCCGAAGCAACTGGCGGCGTGAAGCGCGGTTCGGTTATCACCGTTGAAGTCACCGCAATCGAAGACGGCGGCATCGAGGTTGATTACGAAGGTGCCAAGTCGTTCATCCGTCGTTCGGACCTGTCGCGTGACCGTGCCGAGCAGCGCCCTGAGCGCTTCCAGGTTGGCGACAAAGTCGACGTTCGCGTCACCAACATCGACAACAAAACCCGCCGCATGGGTCTGTCGATCAAGGCACGCGAAATCGCGGAAGAAAAAGAAGCAGTCGAACAGTATGGTTCGTCGGACTCGGGTGCATCGCTGGGCGATATCCTGGGCGCGGCGCTCAAGCAGAACGACTGATCAGGTTATACACCGATCTGAATTGGAAAAGCCCCGGCCCAGTGCCGGGGCTTTTTCGAATCGGGGGGACAGATTGTGCAGTATCGCATGTGCAACCCGGCGCTCTGCACCCTGATTGGCGTGGAATGGGGAACATTCCTTGGACCTATTCACGGGAATCACTGGAATTTCGCCGTTTTTTCCGGTGTTTGACAACAGACCAGTGGATTTTAAATTCAAACTTACGCATGATGACCGGAACAACACGGCATAAGCCTGACATTGACGGGGGAGATTGGGATGATCCGTTCGGAATTGGTTCAAAGGATTTTCGACGAAAATCAGGAGTTACCAGCGGAGCATCGACTGTCTCAACGCGATGTCGAAAGAATCGTCGGCACCATTTTCGAAGAAATCACCGATGCCCTTTCACGCGGCGATCGGGTTGAACTTCGTGGCTTCGGCGCGTTCTCGGTCAAAAAGCGTGACGCGCGCGTTGGCCGAAATCCGCGCACGGGCGAGTCGGTTGAGGTTGAAGAAAAGCACGTTCCGTTCTTTAAGACGGGTAAGCTTTTACGCGATCGACTGAACGGAAAATAAAATGCGCTATATTCGGTACGGGTTTCTGGCTGTCCTTGGGATAGCCCTTGTCGCTGTGGCTTTCGGCAATCGCGGCATGGTGACCCTTCGCTTGCTGCCGGAAGAACTTGAACCGTTGATCGGGTTTTCGTGGTCGGTACAGCTGCCGTTGTTTATCGTTGTCTTCCTGTGCATCATCATGGGGCTGATCATCGGCTTCATCTGGGAATGGATCCGCGAAGCGGCGCTGCGCGGCGAGGCCGCGCGGAATAAATCCGAAGTGGGCGCTTTGAAGCGCGAAGTGCGCAAGCTGAAAACCGAACCGTCGGCACCCAAGGACGAGGTTCTGGCGCTATTGGAAGACGCGAAGTAATCATGTCGGATGTTGCCGTTAAGATTTGCGGGCTGACTGGCCCCCAAGATGTCGTCGCCGCAGCCGACGCCGGTGCACGCTATGTGGGGTTTGTGTTCTTTCCCAAGTCCCCCCGTAATGTCAGCGTCCAGCAAGCCAAAGCCTTGGCTGCCGAAGTTCCGTTTGGCGTGGCCAAGGTTGCCTTGACCGTCAACGCTGATGATGCCCTGTTGGACGAGATCACGCAGAATGTCGCCATTGATATTCTGCAACTTCACGGTTCGGAATCTGTGGCACGTGTTGCCCAAATCAAAGCCCGCACGGGCTTGCCGGTGATGAAGGCGATAGGCATTTCCGATGCCGACGACCTGCAAAAGATCGTCGATTACGGCCGTGTCGCGGATATGTTGTTGGTGGACGCCAAGCCTCCGAAAAACGCCGATCTGCCGGGTGGTAACGGACTGGCGTTTGATTGGCGCTTGCTGGCGGGTCGCAAATGGGCGGTGCCGTGGATGTTGGCGGGCGGGTTGACGCCCGACAATGTGCAACAGGCGATCCAGCTGACAGGCGCTCGGCAGGTTGATGTGTCTTCAGGCGTGGAGAGCGCGCCGGGGGTCAAAGACCCCGCCAAAGTTGCGGCCTTCGTCAGCGCTGCGCAGGATATTCTGCCAAAGCTGCGCTGATACCCCGCCCGAAGCAATCTCCGGCAGGGTGTGCATCATTCAGGGTTTGTATGGTTTAAAATCGGTGGGCCCACCTAAGGCAGTTCATCGCCGGACAGGGCTACCCCTGC
>CAYVRN010000151.1:0-2591 GCA_964453855.1 uncultured Rhodobacterales bacterium | reverse complement strand
AGAAATCATACAACGACGCCGCTGGCGACGACGAAAGCAAAAAACTGTACTGCATCTATGTTGCGGTTGGTCAGAAGCGTTCGACTGTTGCTCAGCTGGTTAAGAAGTTGGAAGAAACCGGCGCGATTGAGTACTCGATCATTGTTGCCGCGACCGCTTCTGATCCGGCCCCAATGCAGTTCCTGGCACCTTATGCCGCGACCGCAATGGCTGAGTTCTTCCGCGACAATGGCCGCCACGCGCTGATCATCTATGATGATCTGTCGAAGCAGGCTGTGTCTTATCGTCAGATGTCGCTGCTGCTTCGCCGTCCACCCGGACGTGAAGCGTATCCTGGTGACGTTTTCTATCTTCACTCGCGTCTTCTGGAACGTTCGGCGAAGCTGAACGAAGATCACGGCGCAGGTTCGTTGACCGCACTGCCGATCATTGAAACCCAAGGTGGCGACGTTTCGGCGTTTATTCCAACCAACGTGATTTCGATCACCGACGGTCAGATCTTCCTTGAAACAGAATTGTTCTACCAAGGTATCCGCCCTGCTGTGAACACCGGTCTGTCGGTTTCGCGTGTGGGTTCATCGGCTCAGACCAAAGCAATGTCTTCTGTTGCTGGTCCGGTTAAACTATCGCTCGCTCAGTACCGTGAAATGGCTGCCTTTGCGCAGTTCGGCTCCGACCTTGACGCTGCAACCCAGCAGTTGCTGAACCGTGGTGCACGTCTGACCGAGCTGATGAAGCAGGCTCAGTATTCGCCACTGACCAACGCTGAAATTGTTTGCGCAATTTTCGCAGGTACAAATGGCTACCTCGATAAGGTCGACGTTAAAGACGTTGGTCGCTACGAAGCTGGTCTTCTTAACCACCTGCGCGGCAAGCATCAGGACTTGCTGGACTGGATCACCAACGAAGATCCTAAGATCAAAGGTGAGGCAGCGGATAAAGTCCGTGCAGCACTGGACGAATTCGCAGCTGACTTCGCATAAGGGGGAGATCAGGCAATGCCATCTCTCAAGGACCTAAAAACCAGGATCGAGAGTGTTAAAAACACTCGGAAGATCACAAAAGCCATGCAGATGGTCGCGGCGGCTAAGCTCCGTCGCGCCCAGGACTCGGCTGAAGCGGCACGTCCCTACGCAGAACGGTTTAATGCCGTGATGTCAGGGCTGGCTGCATCGGTCGGCGGCAGCGATAGCGCACCAAAACTTCTTGGCGGCACCGGCAGCGATCAGACCCAACTTTTGGTGGTTATGACAGCTGAACGTGGCCTCTGTGGCGGTTTCAATAGCAACATCGCAAAGCTTGCACGTCAACGCGCTCAGGAATTGGTTGCAGCCGGAAAGACAGTCAAAATTCTGACCGTCGGTAAAAAAGGCCGTGATGCTCTGCGCCGCGATCTAGGCGAGTATTTCGTTGCTCACATCGACATGAGCGAAGTGAAAAACGTGGCCTATGGCGACGCGCAGGGAATTGCAAAAGACATTCTTGGCCGCTTTGACGCGGGCGAGTTTGACGTTGCGACGATTTTCTTCTCGCGCTTCCAAAACGTCATCACCCAAATCCCGACTGCCCAACAGATCATCCCGGCTTCGTTCGAAGCAGATGAGGCTGAGGGCGGCGCGCTTTACGACTACGAACCCAGCGAAGAAGCCATTCTGGCCGACCTGCTGCCGCGCGGAGTTGCAACGCAGGTCTTCACAGCCCTGCTTGAAAACGGCGCATCGGAACAGGGTGCACGGATGTCTGCAATGGACAACGCAACACGCAACGCTGGTGACATGATCGACAAGCTGACCATCGAGTACAACCGCTCGCGTCAGGCCGTCATCACCAACGAGCTTATCGAAATCATTTCGGGCGCGGAAGCGCTCTAACGAAACCGGAGATACGACAACATGGCAAATGCAGTCGGCAAAATCACGCAGGTCATCGGCGCCGTCGTTGACGTGCAGTTCGAAGACGAACTGCCGCAAATTCTGAACGCGCTAAACACCGACAACAACGGTAAAAAGCTGGTTCTGGAAGTTGCGCAGCACTTGGGCGAAAACACCGTCCGTACAATCGCAATGGACGCGACCGAAGGTCTGGTTCGCGGTCAAAAAGTGGAAGATACCGGCGGACCGATCTCGGTTCCCGTTGGTAACGCAACACTGGGCCGCATCCTGAACGTTGTGGGCGAGCCTGTGGACGAAAAAGGTCCGGTCGCAGCGACCGAGACCCGCGCAATCCACCAGCCTGCTCCCGAGTTCGACGAACAGGCAACTGAATCGGAAATCCTTGTAACCGGCATCAAGGTTATCGACCTTCTGGCACCTTACTCGAAGGGTGGTAAGATTGGTCTGTTCGGTGGTGCGGGCGTTGGTAAAACCGTTCTGATCATGGAACTCATCAACAACATCGCAAAAGTGCACTCGGGTTACTCGGTGTTCGCAGGTGTTGGTGAGCGTACTCGTGAAGGTAACGACCTTTACTGGGAGATGATCGAATCGAACGTTATTAAGCCTGACAACCTCGAAGAGTCGCAGGTGGCTCTGGTTTACGGTCAGATGAACGAACCTCCCGGAGCGCGTGCACGCGTTGCTCTGACCGGTCTG
>CAYVRN010000150.1:1192-2608 GCA_964453855.1 uncultured Rhodobacterales bacterium | reverse complement strand
TAGAAAGCCCACCAAAAAAGCCAGGATGGTAGAGAGCAATCCCCGCGAAGGTCAGCGCTAAGCCCGATTTGGGCATTAACACGGCACCCTCGGACCCAAGACTGAAATCGCCCGCCGGGTGTTGGACCGGGTTCGGAACAAGCACGAGGTGGGCGCCCTCAGGCCGCAGGGTTCTGGCCCCCAGCTCGCAGAAGGGGTAGGGGCACCAGACATCGCCGTTGACCACCAGAAACGGGGCATCTCCCAGCAAGGAGAGAGCCTGGATGATGCCCCCGGCGGTTTCCAGAGGCTCTGGCTCCAGCGAAACCCGAATCTTGACTCCCCAGGGACTCCCCTCATCACAAAAGGCCACAATCTGGTCTGCCAAGTGGGCCGCATTAACGACAATCTCAGTACATCCAGCGGCCTTGAGCCCCAAAATATGATGTTCCAACAGGGGCTTGCCAGCAACCGACAGGAGTGGCTTGGGGCAGCTGTCGGTCAGCGGCCGCATTCTCGTGCCCAAACCCGCCGCCAGAATCATCGCTTTCATCAAGCAGGCTCCAAGGCAAACCAGGCTGCCTTATGGCACTCAGGCAGAATGCGTGCACTAAACACTGCTCGGAAATCGCCGATGGGCGCATCGCTATCGGCATAAAGATCGAGCACTTCGATGACATAGGCGAGCACTCGCGGCAAATCTGACAGATAAGCCTGCTTTCCATCCCGGAGTGCCAAGCGCGCAAAGATGCCCAGCACCTTTAGGTGGCGCTGTAAGCCCATCAAATCGAACCAGCGAATGAGCGTCGCCACGGGGAATGATGGCAAGCGCCCCGCCGACTCTAACTGACGCTGATAATCGCAGAGCCAGGCCAGCTGCCGCTCGCGAGGCCAGCGCAGGTAGCAGTCTTTCAACAGCGAGACCGGGTCATAGGTGAGCGGCCCGATGACGGCGTCCTGAAAATCGATGACCGCCAGATCATGGTTGTTAAGCACCATCAGATTGCGGCTGTGGTAGTCCCGATGCACCAATACTTGGGGCTGTGACAATGCATTATCGACAAGCAGCGCTGTCAGCGCCTCATAAACCGGCCCGAGCTGATCTGACAGGTCCAGGTCTAGCAACTGCGGAACAAACCAGTCGCTAAACAGCGCCAGCTCGCTGGTTAACCGATTAGCATCATATGGGGGAAGCTCGGCTCGCGTAGTATCAACAGCGGCAATAGCCGCCAGCGTATTGAGCGCCTTGGGGTACCATACACTCACACTATGGTCGCTGAGCAGCGGCAACAAGGTGTCATCCCCCAGATCCTCAAGGAGCCAATACCCCCAGGGCAACTCAGCTGCGATCAATGACGGCACGCGAATACCGGCAGACTCGAACAGTGCTCTGATCGCCAAAAAGGCGTCATTGTTTTCAGAGGCCGGGGAATCGAC
>CAYVRN010000150.1:0-1092 GCA_964453855.1 uncultured Rhodobacterales bacterium | reverse complement strand
CGCCGCGCGCTAGGACGATGTTTCCCCAAGCGATCAGAATCGACACGCTTTCCTCCAACACAGGCCGCTAAAGAAGACCGCATGAGCGAACAATCCCTGGAGTCGAATAGCTCAGCCTCGCCCGATAGCGAGCGACCCCGTATCTGGGTACCGGCCCTCAAGGAGGCCGCTGGTGCCTTTGCTGCGGCTGCTATTTTGTTAGTTGTGGTGTACACATTTAGCTTTCGCCAGATTCATCCTGAGTTTGTCCGCTTTATGGCCTCAGAGGGCGCGACTGCGACTGCAATTCGGGGCGACCAGTTCGTCCCTGTGCAGGTGGGCAATGGCGGGTATGAAAACGGCGCTGCCGTGGTTACCGAATACCGAGATGGCGCCGCCATTCTCGAGGTAAGAACTCGGTTCAACGCAGAGGACTATCCGTTTATAAAGTTCGATCTGGAAGGTTTGACTACGTGGTCTGATGCCTTTGTGTTCTGGCAGCGCGCGGAGGACCCCGGCAATGTTCATCGCCTTCGGCTCAACAGAAGTTGGGATGAAGTCACACAGGTGGCCATGCCCTACGGCGAGGATAACTACCGCGGTGAGATCAGCGTGCTCGCCATTGGCTTTGTGAGCGATGCTACCGACCACGACAACGATGGCGATCCCATCAGGGTAAAAGGCGTCAAATTGCGGCCGTTTTCTCCCTGGCGAGTCGCGGAGCAAATTTTTGAGGACTGGACCAATCCTCCACTTTGGCAGGGCTACTCCAACAATATTGTTCGCGGCATTCACGCAACGGGCATGCTCTTCCCCAACGCCGTGGCCAATCTTTTAGTCGTTACCGGTGTTTTGCTTGCCGGCATCAGAAGGCTGTGGCGCAAACGAGCGGGGCATCCTCCATCGGTGCGGCTGCTGGCCGTTGCCCTATGTCTTTGTTTGTATGGCTGGGCTTTTAACGACGTGCTTCGGTGGCACTGGCGAGTTGCGCAGCTCATGGACACCCACGAACGTTACGCCGGACTGCCGCTGGAGGAGCGCATTCGTAACAACCCCATTCGCTGCGCTCGACGGGATGATTGCTTTGAACACCTGTTGCCCTATTTTTAATGG
>CAYVRN010000149.1:0-2699 GCA_964453855.1 uncultured Rhodobacterales bacterium | reverse complement strand
TTTCCTTCGATACCAGCGATACAAGCCCTGAATAGGTGACACCCTGCCAGAGAGCGTTCTGGGCGGGGCGTTGGTTTTGTTCACTGTCGGTCGGTATTGAACTCTGTTGGAGCGATGCCTCGGCGGCGAAGGCGCAACGCCAACCCAAGTGCAACACCCGCCCCGATGGCGACCGTCAGGTCCACAAGTACAGTCAACAACAAAGTCATGAGCAGGAGTAACTTGTCCGAAGCGCGTGCTTTTAGATAGCCGGGCCACTTGTGCGGTTCTGTCATATTCCATGCGGTCAAGATAAGGAGTGCTGCCATTGCGGGCATTGCAAGTTGGCCCGCCAAAGGAGCGGCAGCCAACATCATCACGGCGATCCCGAGGGCATGAACAATTCCGGCAACAGGTGTTTTCCCGCCTGCACGGATATTGGTCGCCGTGCGCGCGATGGCCCCCGTCGCCGGTAATCCACCGAACATAGCCGACGCGATATTGGCGGTGCCCTGCGCCAAAACCTCGGCATTCGGTTTGTGTTGCGAGCCACGCATTCTGTCGGCTACGACGGCCGACAAAAGCGATTCAATACCGGCAAGAAATGCGATCACCATGGCCGAGGGAAACATTTCAGCCACCTTGACCAGAGTGATGACAGGAAGCTTTGGCATGGGTAAGGTTCTGGGCAGGTCTCCGAACCGACTTGCAATGGTGTCGACGGGCAAGGACAATGCAGCCACCATCGCTGATGTCAGAGCCAACGCAACAATCAGCCCCGGCCAACGGGGGGCCAGTTTTCGGAACACTATGATCAGGATCATCGTGATAGAGCCGATCAACAACGCAGGCAATGAAAGCCCATTCATGGCGCCCCAGATCACTTGGAGTTTGCCGATAAATTCGGGCGACGTCTCTGATATATCTAGACCCAGAAAATCCTTGATCTGCGACACCCCGATTATCACTCCGATTCCGATGGTAAATCCGTCCACGACAGGTTCCGGCACGTAGCCGATCAACTGACCGGCGCGCAAAAGTCCGGCGATCCAAAGAATGACCCCTGCCATCAGCGTTGCCAGAACCAGCCCGTCATATCCGTGAGCGTGAATGACGCCTGCTACGACAACGATAAAAGCCCCGGTCGGTCCTCCAATCTGAACCGCCGACCCGCCCAAAAGCGAGATGATGCCCCCCGCGACAATCGCTGTCACCAACCCTTGCGCCGGATCGGCCCCTGAAGCGATGGCAATTGCCAGTGAAAGCGGCAGGGCGACCATGGCCACAGTGATGCCTGCGAACAGGTCAGCGCGAAACGTGGCCCAAGAATAGGACGGGATGTCTGATAAAATGTGAGGGCGAAACATTGTGTGTCTCTGCAGTATCGGCGGACGAAAAGGTCCGTCACCTGTGACACTCTCGCGCGTCGCCCGTCGAAGTTCAAGCGCTCCGTAAAATACGGTTCAGTTCGGGTCTACAGGCCTTGGCCGCCCGTCTTCGTCAATTGCCACAAAGGTAAAGGTGCCCTCGGTCACCTTTTCCCGATCTCCGATCACCGACCGTAACACCCATGCTTCGATCCCGATGGCCATGGACGAAGTGCCGATCCGTTCGACCCGTGTGTATACGCACAACACATCCCCCATCTGAACCGGTCGGATAAACTTCATTGCATCTACGGCCACTGTGGTGACACGCCCCTTGGCTGTTTCGCGGGCCAGAATGCCTGCGGCGATGTCCATCTGCGACAGAACCCAGCCGCCGAAAATATCGCCGTTTACATTCATGTCCGCAGGACGCGCCTGAAGTCGCAGGGTCAGTTCACCGTTGGGGGTTTCTTCGGTCACGTTATGTCTCCTATAGGACACCGATATCGGCCAGTGCGCCCGCCAGCTCTGGCGGAAGCGCTTCTTCGTTTTCGCGCCCCTCGGGCAGGTCGGCGGGGCTGTCTTCGGGTTTCAGATAACGCCAGCCTTGAAACGGGCGTTTGGTAGCTTGGACGGTGCGGATCAGTTCTGGTTCCAGCACAATCGCGCAACGGCGGATGCCGTCGTGTCCGATCACTTCATCAAGCCGCAAGATGCGTTGGCGGCACTGGATAACGCCTTTGATCACCCAATAGATTGAGCCGCCGTTCAGGATTTCCTTTTCGCGTTTGGGCCACATGCGTGTGACGTGGCGGGGCAAGCCGTCGCCGCCCTGTGCGCGAACATTGCGGTGCCACGCTTGCAGGTCCTCGACAGACTCGGTTCCGACGCTAAGTTTGATCAGGTTGATTGTGGCCACAAGAATCCCCGTTTCTTTCCACTGATTGTATTGATGAATGATGGGGCTTCAAGGTATTGTGTCCACTCTGAGTATGAGGAGTCACCACATGAGCCGTTTCGCTGCCCCGATTGCCGAACAAATCTGGGATATGAAGTACCGTTTCAAAAAAGCGGACGGAACCCCGTTAGATCAATCGGTTGAGGACAGCTGGCGCCGCATTGCGCGCTCGTTGGCGTCGGTTGAGAAAGACGCCGATCAGTGGGAAGAGCGATTCTATCACGCTTTGGAAGATTTCAAATTCCTGCCCGCGGGTCGCATCACAGCAGGTGCTGGAACTGAACGTAGGGTGACCCTGTTCAACTGTTTTGTCATGGGAACGATCCCCGACAGCATGGGTGGCATCTTCGATATGCTGAAAGAGGCTGCGCTGACTATGCAGCAGGGTGGCGGCA
>CAYVRN010000148.1:0-2786 GCA_964453855.1 uncultured Rhodobacterales bacterium | reverse complement strand
GTTTCGTTCGACGATGTGGGGGCCGAAAACTTAATCGCGTTGCTGAGAAGATTAAGAAGAACCTGTCTAAGACGTGGCGCATCTGCTGAGATTGTGTGAGGCAGAGTGAAATCATAGTCACATTCGAGTTTGACTTTCTTCTCTTTTGCAATGCTTCGAACCGTTTCCAGGCTCATTTCAAAGATATTGAGAAGATCGACATCGTGATAGTCTAGTTCTAGCTTGTTTGCTTCAATTTTCGAGATGTCCAGAATATCGTCGATGATATTCAAGAGCGCGCGGGACGAGTGTTGAATGGTCGACACCATATCCCTCTGGTTCTGCGAAAGATTTGTCTGTGCCAGAACATCGGTCATTCCCAGCACACCATTCATCGGGGTGCGTATTTCGTGGCTCATATTGGCTAAGAATACGGTTTTAGCCTCATTGGCCATTTCGGCGTTCTCAAGAGCACTCTCGGTTGTCGCAATCCGCTCGCGTTCAACAATTCGTCCCAACTGTCGACCGATAGCCTTGGCCTCGCTGATGATATCGTGCTAAGGGACTGACCGCTTCTCGCTGTACATTTCTATGACCTCAACAACTTCGTCGCGAATAAATACAGGAAAGGCAAAGGCGGATATTACATCGGCACGACCGGAGACCTTGGGCTTTTCGAAAGGTGTGTCAGCATCAATTTCTTCAATCCACAGTGGCTCGCCCAAGTGCCATACATAGCCGGGTAAGCCGATACCTTTGCGGAAACTGGACTCGTTCGTACGCCGTCTGAAATCGGCGAATTTCATTGGGTCTGAAAGAAACGCTGCTCGGGTTGGGATCAACGCACCTTTGCCGGGGTCAATGCGGAACACATTGCCGATTTGCCAGCCAAGGAACTGGCATAATTTGGTGACAGTGTCCTGAAAGGCAACATGTGCATCACTAGCATCGTTGATTGAGCTTGCTATCCCTGCCATCAGTTCCATTAGGCTGGTTTTGCGCTCATTCTCGGCGATACTATTTGATATATCGGTCACATCCTGAATGCGCCCGACGATCCCAATGACTTGGGAGTGATTGTCATACAACGGATAAATACGAACGTCCGCCAAATAGGAGGCCCCGTTCCAATTAGTGATTTTGAGGCCAGGCAGAATTTTCAGTTCACCAGTAGTTAAACAATTCTGTTCCGCTTCTAAAATCAATGATGTGATGTCGGAATCCCAGGGAAGATTGCGTGGGGAAAGCCCAATAACCGATGAAACATTTGCGGCACCGACCGATTTTGCAAATCGCATGTTGGAGCTGATAAATTTGAGATTGGCGTCTTTCCAATAAACATCATTTGGGCTGGATTCTACAACCGATCGGATGAGCGATAAGGCGTCCTGCACCTGCACCTGCATTGCCTGCTTACTTTATATGTCCTGCCCGATACCTCGGTAGCCTAAAAAATGATGCCCTGAGTCAAATACAGGAACGCCAGATGTTGAAACATATACCTTTTTGCCGCTTGAATCTAAAAGCGAGTACTCGAAATTTCGAAATGGTCTGCGCTCTTCCAATCGTTTTTGGTGCGCAGACCACTTGCTGGATTGAACATCTTCGCCGCACAAATCTTCGCGTGTCAGTCCGACTAAGTCAGATGTTTTGCGCCCAATGAGATTAGCCATATTTTCAGAAAAATAGGTGAAGCGACCATCCGCATCCGTTTCCCAAATCCAGTCGGAGGACGCACGAGTGAAGTCTTCGAAGCGCGATTGGCTAACGCGCGCCTTCGCATTTGTATCTTCCAAGCTCAATTGCATCCGATGAGGCCATCGCATGAGATGATATACAACGACGCCAGCAAGCAGACTTGCCAAAAAGCCCAACCCTACGATAGACCAAGACGCCTGTTTTTGTGCTTGTAGGATATCATTGTTCGGTTCGAACCAAATTCTCCAAGCGCTTCCATCCAAGTCGATGTCTTCAAAATGGGTGCCTCGACGCATAACGTCTTCATCGCCATACAAATAGACATAACCCGAATAGCCGGATGTCACCTGACCAATCGCAAACTCCTTGGCTCTTTCACTGGGATCAATTCCAGCGTTACTTAATAGCTGCTCTGGATCAATGATGGCGACCACATACCCCCAGAAATCATCGCCTTGTTTAACAAAGACAGGATGAATTAACGCTAGTGTTTGTCGGCCATTACTTAGGCGATAGGTCGTAATTGCTGGTTTCTCCCGAAGAATGCTTTGTTCTGCAGGTATCGATAGTTGTTTTAGCGACGTCAGCTTTGAACCGACCATAACCCTGTTCAATTCGGGGTTTGTAACAAATCGAACAATTCCATCTGGGGCGAACTGCAGGTCGATTAGCGCCGTCGAAGTGGACAGTAGAGGCTCCGAGAAACGGCGCAGCCTGTCAGTGTCGGTGCTGCCGTCACTTTTGATAAAAGCTTCCATAGCCTTGGTTTTCGCCGCAATCACGTCGAATTGATATTTCACATTCTGAGAAATATTTGCTATTTGGGCGTCAATCAACTCGCTGTTTTCTTCGATTTCGTGATCGACGATGTAGATGCGTGCGAGGAATGAAAAGGACAGAACAACCGCGCCAATAGCTATCGCTGTTATCAAGGCTTTCCGCGGTAGGCGTGTTTTTGTGACTTCGCTCGACGTCAATGCTGCGAACCTAAATAATATCTGGATTGTACCCTTATACTAACGGTTAAAGTTGCAAATTATTAGCTTAAATATCCAAATTCTCTAGTATTCCGCAATCTTTCCCCACCCCAGAACCGGGCGCGTTGCTAA
>CAYVRN010000147.1:0-2879 GCA_964453855.1 uncultured Rhodobacterales bacterium | reverse complement strand
CATTTACCACCCTCACCTCGGAAGGGGGCGGCACTGTTGTGAATGGCGCGATTGAATGGTTGGTGGGCGATCTGGGAACAGGCGAGCAGGGTGAAAAAACCTTTGTCGCGCGGGTCAGCTCGACTGCAACCACGGGTACGCATGTCGTCAGTGTTGCGTCGATTACCGCAAATACAGGTGCGCCCGCCTCGAGCACGGCAACGGTAGACGTGATTGATGATCCCATTATTTTTCTTGCGAAAACGGTTAACGTGTCGACGGCGAATGTGGGTGATCAGGTGACCTTTCGCATCGATTTTCAGAATGTCGGTGGCGCCCCGTTAACCGGAATCACCTTAACGGATGTCTTGCCCGACGGGCTGGTTGCGGTTTCTGCTAGCGACGGAGGTGTTGTTGCTGGTGACACGGTAACCTGGTCATTGCCTGATCTTCCCGCCGGTGCCGAGAAGGTGGTGACCTTGGTTGCGCGGGTAGGTTCCGGCGCCAATGGGGAGCTGGTTAACCGCGTCACCTTAACCAGTCGAGAACGCTCGGCTGAGGCGGCTTCAGCAACGTTGGCAGTCGGTGTCGATGTTGTCCCGGTTCCGGTCGATATGACATGGCTGTTAGCGATATTGTCGCTACTGCTATTGGGGCTTGGGCGGGTAGGTTTGCGTCGACGGCGCTTGTTAGAGAGACCGTTCTCGCACTAACTAGCGAATGCAGTGCGCCGATAGGGCATTCAGTCGGAAGATTGCCCGGGGTCAGGAGCTATTGGCGGCTGCACTCTTTGTGCGCCAGCCGCTTCTGCAATAGCCGTAAATCGGTTCATTGGCTCTACCAGCGCCGGGCTTTCCTGAACGATGGGCACCATCGCCCTAAAACGCACGCTCTCAATTTGGCGCAGCTGCTGTTGCCGGGCTTCATCAGACCCCTGAAAAGCATCCAGCGCTTTGAGGTCCTCAGAATACCGCTCGTTAATGGCACCAAGCTCCGCGGTTTTTTCCTCATCGAGTCGGAGCCGTGCTGCCAGTCGCTTCGTGACCACCTCAGGTGAGGTTTTAGCCAGCTCTCGTCGCTCAGCGCGTTGCGCAGCAAAGCGTGCCATACGCTCTTCTTTTAGCGCTTCTCGCGCGGCTTCATCCATCTTTCCCCCGGGATTGGTAAAAAGCAGGGATCGCCTTTCCTTGGGCTGCTGATCGGCACTTTTGGCGTCGGCAATGTCGGTGGCGCTTGGGGAAGGGCGATTGCCAGTGGCCTCGTCCGAAGCGGCTGTGCCGGTTGCGCTTTTCAGACCATGAGGTTGCGGGGCATCGATATTAGTCCCGGGTTTCTCGGGCAAGGGCCCGGCCGAAAAAAAATAACCCGCCCCGGCACCGACCGCGATGACAAAAGCTGCAGCACTGAGGGTGATCTTTTGGGTGGTCGGCATGGGGCCTATGTCCTCTTATGCGCTTTCTAGTTCTGACCGCCGGTTCTGTCTAAGTGTAGGCCTAAAAGCGGTTTGATACGAGGCGCAGGTAGCGAAAGCACAAATTGAACAGCGATTTGCTACCTTGGGGAGCGTAAGGTCCAGCACGGCATTAAAAAATAGGACTGGCAGCCTGATAGCGAGAGTGTTTAAATTTATTTAAATCCCGCCACAACCCGCTACAAATAGTGGCTCCAGCCTTGTTTTCCTTGGGGTCTAGAGGTAGATTGATGGTTTCAGGGAATTAGGCAGAGGCTGGCCATGCGTCAATCACCTTTAGCGATAGCCGTGGCAAGCGCCTCTTTGGTTGCGATGCAATCGGGGCACGCTGCTGATATTACGGTAAGTAACCCGGCAAGCTGTGAGGCCGATCTGCGTCAGGCCATCGCCGATGTGGATTCGTCGGCTGGTGACATGGTCATTATTGATCCCTCCGCGTGCCCTGAGATCACGTTGACCTCGGCAATCGTGGTGCCGGACCAGCCGTTTATCTTATATGCTCCCGTGGGGGCCGACGGCAGACCCCTCGTCACTATCACGGCCTCGAGTGGAACCACGTTCGGGTTATTCGACCTTCAGGACACCACAGACCATGGCGGCGACATCGTCGCCTCGGTCAACGCACGAATTCCTGTCATCTTCAGTGGGCTCGAGCTCACTGGGGCAAGCAATAACGGTCCCGGTGGGGCTATTTATGCCAGTAATCACGCGGTCATCCTCGATAAAAGCGTGGTGAGCAACAACACGGCGGTTGGAAGCGGCGGTGGTATTGCGGTTCGCGGCGATCTGTGTCTCGAGGGTACCGAAATCTCGGGCAACACGGTCACACAGTCCGTTGAGGAAAGCGTAGACGGCGATGTAGTGACTGCGGTGGGCGGTGGAGCCGCTGTCCGCGGAAACGTCTCCTTGGCCCCTGTCCTACCTGAGGATTCAGGCATTGGTCTTGCAGGAGTGGGTTCTACCTGTTTGTCGGAAAATAGCGCGTTGCTCACCAACGTGAGTCCTGAGTTCGCGCAGGCGGCAGGCTCGTTAGCGGGCCTGCCCGACACGGTCGAGGTGATCCCCAGCAAGATTACCGGTAACACCGTGAGCGTGGACGTTGTTCTTTCAGACTTGACGAACCCGGGCGCCGCTGGATTTTTTGCCTTCGGTGGTGGGTTGGCAGCGATGGCGGATGGCGTGCCCAGAGAGGATAGCGTCCTCAGTGGCTTTTTTACACCGTGCGCCTCTTCGTTGGGCGCCGACAGTACGCCAGCGGGCTCTAACTGTTTGCTAGCGCTCGCCAGCAGCATCGACGCCAACGCGGTGACCATGGTCATTGATGATGACTTGGCGGACGCTGTCCCGCGTGGAGAGTTATTCGCCGGTGGTGGTGGTCTGGCTGCGATGACCGACGGTTACGCGCGGTCATCGATGAATACTTCCATCT
>CAYVRN010000146.1:0-3005 GCA_964453855.1 uncultured Rhodobacterales bacterium | reverse complement strand
TTTCGGAACCGTGAATCAGGCAGTGCAACCGAATTCAATGCATCCTGACCCTAGAAGCATTTGGAATAATTCTAAAGTCACTGTAGGCTTTTAATCACAGATTATCGTAGCCCCTGACGCGACACGAAAAGTATTACAAAGGTCGTGAAAAATAGAATCCCTGCCCCTTCCTAACACCAAGCCGAGATAGAATATCCCGCTGCTCCCGGGTCTCTACTCCTTCAACGATCAAATCAATGTTGGTTGCCTGCGTCAGCTGCACCAAAACAGCAACTAATCCTTGCTTCCTCTCAGAACTTTCAAGGTCCTCCACAATAGATTTATCAATTTTCACGGCATCGAATGAATAGGATGAAAAACGCTGCAAACTTGAACCCTCTTTACCAAAGTCATCCATGTAGATGCGGAATCCCATTTTCGATAATTGGTCAAGTTTCTGCTGGAATAGTTTTTCAGGGATGTTTTCAATGTAGGGTGTCTCAGTTATCTCAATCGCGACTTCAAAACCGTCTTCGATTAGTTCAAGTAAGACGGCTGTTAAACAGTTTTCTTCTATGTTATTAACCAGATCATACGGATCGAGATTAAAGGATACTTTTCGCAGGGTCTTTATCTCTGTTTTACTTTCGGCGATACTGCGTCTAATTGTTTTTCGCAGCGGAACAATATTATGATTCCCACGTAGTGCCGAGATGAATTGTGGTAGGAAGCTTGATGGCTGGATAACGGTTCCGTCCTGTTGTTTCCATCTTATCAGTGCTTCATACGACAGTACCGCCTCGGTATTCATCTCAATAATTGGTTGGAACGCGTAGTGCATTTCACCGGATTTAAGGGCTGCGTCTACATCAGAAGTTCTGTAATTGTGATCAAGATAGCCCAGGGACCGTAATAGTTTATTGTCAGCAAACACTGCCTGGTTCTTACCATTACGTTTTGCGAACCGCAGCGCCGCGTCGGCACGTCCTGCTATCGTGTTCAGCTCATCGTTTGACTCTAATAATAAATATCCCACGGATATCGTCGGGTTCAATTTTCTACCGCTGATATCAATTGTCTCTTCCCTAATGTTATTTACCAACGTCTCAAAAAACTCGTTTGGCGAGCCGACTACGCAGTTTTGTTCGACAAGAATTACAAACTCCTCGCCACCGTAGCGGCATAACACATCTTTTTGGGGCACATATTTATCAATATTGTATGCAATTTTTTTCAAAATTATGTCGCCGGTAGAATGGCCAAAATCAGTGTTATATGATTTAAAATCGTCAATATCAATCAGTGCCAGATAGTAGTCATCTGATCTTGTTTTTGTGTCATATAATTCCTGAAAGCGGGGACGGCGCATCGCGCCAGTAAGTCGATCGTAGTGCGCTTCACTACGCAGCAATCGTTGTGTGCGTTGTGTTTTTAAATTACTTGCAAGGAGTGTGAAAATTGTTGTGACCGATATGATAATGATAATCGCGACAAAAATTGCTGTATCAAAAGTGAGGTCACTGGCTGCCTTGTCAAAAGGAAGCTCAAAAATTTGTACAGCGCGCACGTCGCCAACTTCCCAATCACGCTTTGGTGAAGATGGGTGGCTGTTATGGCAATCCACACAACCGGCTTCCATGAGGACTGGTTTTGCGTAATGAAGGAAGACAGTTTCGTTTTCTTCCCGAAATTCATAAAACTCGCTCGCGCCAGTATCCCTTAACTGCTCGATTGCCTTTATGTCAAAATCCACCATTGGTCGGTTGGCACGCCACGGGAAGGGGTAATCACTTACTAATGCGAATGTTACATCCGAGGTGGTTTGATTGAGATACGAAGTCAGTTCGATCATCATTGTTGCCGGGATCGGAATGGCTCCCTCTATTTCCCGAAAATTGTGAACAATTTCGGCATTTGTCCCCGCTAGACGATCCACTACATTCTGTTGATAGAATCCCCGTATTCCAGTGAAAGTGTTACTGTATGATCGAGCTGTTTCCAAAGCTGCATTTTCTGCAAACCTTTGGTTAGAGCCACCTAGTGAAAAAATCAGAGACCCCATGACAAGGCAACCGATAAGGATAATGAGAAGAGATTGGCTTCCAGAGCGCAAAAATTTCATGTTCACATATCCTCGGAGCGCTTCTGCAACGAGTAATAAACCATATTAACAAGCCAAATAGAAATTATAAGAGCGATCAAAATAATAATCGAAGCAAGTTCTGTTTTGACCAAGGATTCTGTCAATTGAAAGTCAGATGAACGGTCCGAATAAATTTCGACAACGCCAACAATGGTACCGCCTTGAGACTTAAGTGGATGATATGATGATACCACTTCTATGTTGGTTCTATTGCCTGAAATAGTCATGAAATTTTCGCGAAATGAAAATTGTGATGATGACCGCCCACGTAGTGCATGGGTAACTTCCTCAACCTCGCTCTTTTCTTCACCTATTTGAGACGGGTCAGTTGAAAAAATAGTCAGCCCGTCTCTTGCATATACCTTCAGTTTAATAACGCTAGTGCGTTGGAATAAATCCTCAACTTTGCCCCTGAACTCCGACGACAAGTCGTTCTCTGCAAAAGTTTTCCAATTACTTATTGGTTTTAATGCTTCATAATTTCGCGACAGCCCCTCTAATTCATTTTTCAATGCATTGGAGGCAAATAGGACCATATCGCCATGAGAAGACTCTGTTGAGCGCCGCAAGGTTCGTTCCGACAATTCTGTAAGAGCGGTGCTTGTATTGAAATACAAGATACAAAGGGAAATGAAAAAACCTGATGTGAATATAATGATGGGTAAGGTACGCCGACGTTTTATACGCTCCATCCACGCGACTCCTCGCTTTATATTGTACAATCATGATGTCTACATGCGTGTGCGACGTGCCGCAAGGGGTGTTGCCGAATTTCAACTCTGCCAGTCTGACCTGTGCCTGTTGGTCCCTCCGTCACAAAATGGATCGGACCCAAGGCAAGATTGAGCGCTGGCACCAGACCATGAAGAACCGTGTTCTTTTG
>CAYVRN010000145.1:0-3020 GCA_964453855.1 uncultured Rhodobacterales bacterium | reverse complement strand
GGGGGCTGCAAGGGGCCGAGCGGGCGGCGGGCGAATTTCCCGCACCCATACCAAACCAAACGACCCGCAGTTAAGATTCTGTTAACTTTCATCACTTCCGGAAACGAAAACGGGCGCCCCAATGGGACGCCCGCCACAATAAATCCGCCAATATCAGCCGAACATGTCGGCGGTGATACCTGCATACCAACCCACGGATTCTTCGTAGGTGGCCTTGCGCAGCGCGGCGTCTTCGCCGGTTTGGCTGACGAAACCGTCGACCTTGGAGATCTTTTCATCGGTCGCCTCATAGGACGCGCCGACCTTGATGCCATCGTCAGTGTCGATCAGCGACCAGCAGGTGTTCGAGAACCGCGCCGGGAAGACATTGGACCCGGTCAGTGCTCCACGCACCGCCATCGCCGCGACCTTGGCCTGGCTGTTGGCCGAGAAACCCGACTTGGGCATGTCGCCCTGATTGGTTGCGTCGCCCAGCACATGGATATTGCCATCAATGCGGCTTTGCATCGTGTGGCCAGACACCGGGGCCCAGTTACCTTCGGTAATGCCCGCCAGTTCGCAAATGCGACCCGCTTTCATCGCCGGGATGACGTTGCAGGCGTCAACCTTGGTGACCTCACCATCGATATTCACGGTCATTTCGTCCGCGTTCACCGACACGTTGGTGGCGCCGAAATCCGGGCCAATCCGGTCGATCATACCGGCATAGTGGTTCTGCCAGCCTTCTTCGAACAGAGCCTGTTTCGAGAACTTCTCTTTCGGATCAACGATTAGGATCTTCGCGGTCGGGTTCTTTTCCTTCAGCACATGGGCAATCATGCTGACCCGCTCATACGGCCCCGGAGGGCAGCGGTACGGGTTCGGCGGCGCCACCATGGCAAACACCCCACCCTGCGGCATCGACTCGATCTGTGCTTTTAGCAACTCGCTCTGGCTGCCGGCCTTATAGGCATGCGGCATGGCGTTTTGGCTGCTGAGGTCCCAACCCGGCACCGAGCCGTCGACAAAGTCGATCCCCGGCGACAGGATCAAGCGGTCATAGGGCAGCGAACCACCCCCGGCCAGCGAGACAGTGCGGGCGTCGCGGTCAATACCTACAGCCCAGTCGTGCACCACGTTGATCCCGTATTCCGAAGCCAGCGTGCCATAGCTGTGGCCGATGCTCGACAAGCTGCGGAACCCGCCGATGTAGAGGTTCGAGAAGAAGCAGGTGTAATAGGTGCGAGTGGGTTCCACCAGCGTCACATCAATCGCACCCTTGCTGTCCTTGGCGATATAGCGCGCGGCAGTGGCCCCACCGGCCCCACCACCGACAACCACCACACGGGGACGGCCGCTGGCCATCACCATGGGCGCCGACAGAACGGCCGAAGCTGCCGCCGTTGCCCCGATAAAGCTACGTCTGTTAAGTTTCATTGGGTCCTCCCTTTGACCTTCACTGATTAACTTGTTGTTATTATTCCAACTCGGCAAAATAGGCTGCCAAGGCTGCGATCTCTTCGTCTGACAGGCGGCCCGCCATCATCTGCATCACGGGATGCGGACGGATCTTGCGCTTGTAGGCGTGCATCGCGATGACGAAATCCTCGACCGGCCATTGGGTGATCGAGGGGATGCCTTCGTCGCTGCCATCCTGACGGTGGCAGGTGGTGCATTCACTGGCCAGATATTCGCCATAGTCCGGGTCCCCCACGATGGCGAGCGTCTCGGCACTCAACTCAACTTCGGCCGGGATGGCAGTGGGCAGTGCTTCGGGGATGTTGGCCGGGTTGTCGGAATACTGCCGCAAGAAGGCCAGAACGTCGTGCCGCTCCTGCGGGTCTTTGATGCCCGCGAAATTCATCCGGGTGCCGCTGGCAAAAATCTTGGGGTTTTCGATGTAAAGGTCCAGCGTATCCAGCGACCAAAACAAACCATCCGCGCCCAGCCGCTTCAGGTCATCGGAATAGCGGACGCCTTCGACGGAGCCTGCCCTACGACCGAAAATTTCATTGAGTTGCGGACCGACGCGGTTTTTTGCATCCGGACCAACCTGGTGACAGGCGACACATTGCCGAAACACCCGCGCCCCGTTTTCCGCGTCACCAATCTCTTCTGCCCAAGACGCTGAAACCATCGCGCCCAAGGCCGCCATACCAAGCCACAAGTACCGCACGCACTCTCCACCAAACTCACTGCGATAAGCATCACGGTAACTCATTAAAAAATCAATAAAAAAAGGGCGGCCCACTGGGCCGCCCCGTTTTGCTTACTGACCTTCGGCCTTCAGGTACTCAATCACCGCGGCCACGTCGCTTTCCTTTTTCAGGCCCGCGAAGGACATCTTGGTGCCCGGTGCGTAGCCCTTGGGGTTAGCAAGGAACCCGGCCAGCGCCTCTTCGGTCCAGACCTGACCCTCGCCGCCCATACCGGTCAGCGTGCCCGAGTACTTGAACCCGTCGACGCTACCGATCGTCCGGCCAACCAGCTGGTTCAGCTGCGGACCGCTGCGGTTCACAGCGCCGTCACCAACCTGGTGGCAAGCCTTACACTTCTTGAAGACCTTCTCGCCAGCGGCGGCAACATCGGCGTCAATGCCACCCGCAGCCGGAGCCGGAGCTGCGGCCAGAGCTTCGGTAGCCGGGACCGCTTCGGCAGTCTGGGTTTCCACTGCGGCAGCCGGTGCGTTCGGGTTGGTCTGCTCGACCATTTCCTGAATCCGACGGGCCTGAGTTTCTTCCGGGGTCACGTCCAGAACGGCCGCGCGCATGGTGATTTCAACGCTGTCCTTGCAGTTGGTCATGCAAGCTTCGTTGGTGTAAACCGACCACTGGCTGTATTCGGTCGCCGGACGGTCATCAACGATGAAGCCTTCAGCGTTCGGCATTTCGACGTCCAGGAAGGTCTCGTTCGACAGAACGAAATCGTCATCAACCAGGTAGTTCGAATACAGGATATAGGCGACGATCGCATAGACCTCGTCATTCGACAGGCTTTGGCAACATGCCCTATCTCTTCAGCGTATCGCAGTATCCGCAATT
>CAYVRN010000144.1:0-3178 GCA_964453855.1 uncultured Rhodobacterales bacterium | reverse complement strand
TGCTGATCGCAGATGAGGTTGTCACCGGCTTCGGACGTCTGGGCACGATGTTCGGCTCGGAACACTACGGCATCAAACCAGATATCATCACCATCGCCAAGGGTCTGACCTCCGCATATGCGCCGCTGTCCGGTTCGATCATCAGCGAAAAAGTCTGGAAAGTGCTAGAGCAAGGCACCGACGAATACGGCCCCATCGGCCACGGCTGGACCTACTCGGCCCACCCCATTGGTGCCGCTGCAGGAGTTGCCAACCTCAAACTTCTGGACGAGTTAAACCTGGTTCAAAACGCCGGTGAAACCGGGGCCTACTTCAAACAAGTCCTGAATGACGCGGTCGGGGGCCATGCCAATGTTGGCGAAGTGCGCGGCGAAGGCCTGTTGTGCGCCGTCGAGTTTGTCGAAGACCGCGCCAGCCGCACCTATTTCGATGCAGACAAAAAGGTCAGTTACGCCCTGAACGCCGCCCTGTTCAATCGCGGCATCATCAGCCGCGCCATGCCACAGGGCGACATTCTGGGCTTCGCGCCTCCGTTCTGCCTGACCCGGGATGAGGCGGACGAAATCGCAGACAAGTTAGCCGCATCAGTCAAAGAAGTGCTTGGCTAGAATCAATCGGGGCGGTCCAACGGGCCGCCCTTGACTTATTCCATTGCCCCCACTTCTATCTCGGAAAACAAACAGGGGAACGCCGTGGAAAAGTTTGACACCGAATTACAGGATCGTCTGGTGCGCTACGCCAGTATTGATACGCAAAGCGAAGAAACCTCGCCCTCAACCCCAAGCACGTCAATACAGTTCGACCTGCTAAACCTGCTCAAGCAAGAACTGGAAGAGATAGGTGCCAGCGACGTGCAACTGACCAGCTACGGTACCGTGCTTGCCACCATCCCCGGTACAACTGACAGCCCCACCATTGGCTTTCTGGCCCATGTCGACACCGCGCCGCAATTCAATGCAACGGGCGTAAAACCCCGTGTGGTCAAAGGCTACAACGGCGGTGAAATCACGTTTCCTGATGACCCAGATTTGACCCTTAGTCCCGCCGACAATCCCTATTTGGCGACTAAACAAGGCCACGATATCATCACTGCATCTGGGACCACCCTTTTGGGCGCAGACGACAAGGCAGGCGTTGCGATCATTATGACGGCCGCCAAAGCTTTGCTATCCAATCTCGACCGATCCCACGGCCCCATCCGCATCGCTTTCACCCCAGACGAGGAAATCGGACGCGGAGTGCATTCGGACTTGCCAAAGGATCTGGCCGCCGATTTCGCTTATACCTTCGACGGCGGCGCAGTTGGCGAGATCGAATACGAAACATTCTCGGCCGACAGGGGTGTTGTCAAAATTAAAGGGGTCTCAATCCATCCGGGACTTGCCAAACACAAAATGGTCAACGCCGCCCATCTTGCGGCCAAGATCGTGCAAACCCTGCCGCAAGCCACCATGACGCCCGAGACAACCGACGGCAAACAGGGGTTCATCCACATCACCGACATGAATGGCGGTTCGTCCGAAATGGAGTTGAAATTGATCCTGCGCGATTTTGAACGCGACGGACTCGCGGAAAAAGGCGAACTGCTGCGTAAAGTCTGCGACGCCGTGCAAGCCAGTGAACCCCGCGCTGAAATTACCTGTGAAATTTATCCTCAGTATCGCAACATGCGCTACTGGCTGGAAGAGGACATGACACCTGTCGAGAAAGCCCGCGATGCTGCAAAGGCACTTGGGATTGAAACCGTTTCTGTGCCCATCCGTGGAGGTACCGACGGATCGCGCCTGACCGAACTCGGCGTGCCCACCCCGAACCTATTTACCGGCATGCAGAACATCCACGGACCGCAAGAATGGATTTCTGTGCAGGACATGGCGCAAGCAACACAACTCATGTTGAAAATCGTCGCAGCATAGGAGCTGCCAATGTCAGACCACGGATATCATAGCGGCCGCCTGAATCTGCCTTTTGTCGGAATCTCGACCTTCGGCAAATCGCCTTATCAACACGACTGGAACGCGATCAACGCCGATGTCGCCATCATGGGAGCGCCATTTGACTTTGGCACCCAATGGCGCGCTGGCGCCCGCTTTGGTCCTCGTGCTGTGCGCGAAGCCTCGACCCTGTTCAGTTTCGGACATGCCGGGGCTTATGATCACGAAGATGACGTCACCTATCTGGATTCGTCCGTCCGCATGGTGGATATCGGCGATGCCGACATAATCCACACCAAGACCGAAGAAAGCCACGCCAATATCGAATTTGGCGTGCGCAAAATGTTGTTGGCAGGCGCCCTGCCCGTCACCATTGGCGGTGACCACTCGATCAATATCCCTTGCATCAACGCCTTTGACCAGAACTGCGCTGAAAACGGCCCTATCCATATAGTGCAAATCGACGCCCATCTGGATTTCGTTGACGAACGCCACGGGGTTACCAACGGCCACGGCAACCCGATGCGCCGCGCGATTGAAAAAGACTACGTCTCGGGCATGACCCAACTGGGTATACGTAACGTGTCCTCGACGGCCAAGGAAGGCTACGAAGACGCCCGCGACCGCGGCTCTGACATTCTGTCGGTCCGGCAAGTGCGCAAACTGGGCACCGAGGGTGTCTTGGAGCGCATCCCCCAAGGGGCACGTTATTACGTCACCATCGACATCGACGCCTTCTGCCCCTCGATCGCCAGCGGAACCGGCACGCCCAGCCACGGCGGGTTTCTGTACTACGACGTGCTAGAGATTTTGCAGGGTTTGGCAAAACGTGGTGATGTGGTTGGCATCGACCTGGTCGAGGTTGCCCCCGCCTATGATCCGTCGGAAAGCACCCAGATATTGGCGGCCCAGCTGCTGCTGAATTTCATCGGGTTTGTGATGCATGAGCGTTCTGCAAAAGATCATACTTGAAAAGAGTGAGCATCGAAATCTTTTCAAGGTTTCGACAGCTCTCACTTTCCAAACGCATACGCAGAGAAAACAAAGGGGGCCTTGCGGCCCCCTTCGACTTACGCGCCAATGACGTTGTGGCCGGGTCCGTAGGGAAACTTGG
This sequence comes from uncultured Rhodobacterales bacterium, assembly GCA_964453855.1. Lineage (GTDB taxonomy): Bacteria > Pseudomonadota > Alphaproteobacteria > Rhodobacterales > Rhodobacteraceae > JASMHC01. Next base: position 130 of record CAYVRN010000144.1, on the reverse strand, counting down.
TGATGTTCTCGACACCGTCTTCGCTGATGACCAGAATGTCGTGCTCACGGTATCCACCGGCACCAGCCGTGCCCTCCGGCACCCACAACATCGGCTCCATCGAAACCACCATGCCTGGTTCCAGCACCGT
>CAYVRN010000143.1:0-3193 GCA_964453855.1 uncultured Rhodobacterales bacterium | reverse complement strand
TTTCGGAACCGTGAATCAGGCAGTGCAACCGAAATCAATGCATCCTGACCCTAGTCGATAAACCGATTTAACCGTAGTGTCCCCAGCCAACTAAACACCAACAATAGTGACGCTGCCAACAAACATCCGGCAACACCCCCTAACTGGTAGGCCAACCCCGATAGGACTGTTCCAAGCAATCGTCCGGACGCATTAGCCATATAGTAGAACCCAACGTCCATCGTGACCCTTTGGCCAGTTGTGAACGCGAGGATAAGAAACGAATGCAAAGACGAGTTAACTGCGAAAACGCCACCGAAGAGTAGCAATCCTGCTATCAAAGCAACCGTTAATGCGGGTGTCGGACTAGGCATAGCATAAGTGGCCACGGCCAAAACGGCGGGAATGCCCACTAGCAGTGCGACCCAAAGCGATGCAAGTCGGGTATAGGTTTCCGTTCCCTGAGCACCTAATATCTTTGGTGCGATCCCCTGCACAAACCCGTAGAGGATAGTCCAAGCAGCCATAAAGCTGCCGATGGTAAAGAAAGCCGTCCGATTACCAACTTCACTTCCGTCGGACAGCACGGCGTAAAAATATACCGGAATGCCAACGACAAACCAAACATCTCGCGCGCCAAACAAAAAGACGCGCGCAAAGCTCAGCCAGTTGACCTGCGGGCTGGTCGAGAACACCTCGTTGAATTTCGTTCCCTTTATTCCACCGGGAAGTCCAGGCGGCATTCCAAGTAGTACAGCAACTAGAATAACGAACAAGACCGCGGCCATTCCTAAAACCGAAGCATAGAAACCCCAAATCGCAAGCAAAGCTGCCCCCAATAGAAAGCCAAGCCCTTTGATGGCATTCTTTGAGCCGGTCAGGACCGCGACCCATTTGAACAGACTATCGCCATTTTCTGGCGCCAAATGTTTCACGGCGCTTTTGGCGCTCATTTTGGTCAAGTCCTTTGCCACCCCAGATAGGCCCTGCACCCCCATCGCGAAGAAAACCGAGGCGGCTACGACCCAATCGGGGTCAAGCTGAGTAAAGGCAAGAAGCGCCGCTATTTGTAGAGCAAGACCACCATAGAGCGTCGATGCCAGCCCAAATCGAGAAGCAATCCATCCAGCACATAGGTTGGTCACGATACCAGCGATCTCGTAGAAAACGAAAAGATATGCCAACTGGACGGGCGAAAAACCAAGTGTGTGAAAGTGCAACAGCACCAACATACGCAATGCGCCATCTGTCAGCATGAATGCCCAATAAGCAGCGGTCACTGCGATATATGCGGGCATTTTGATCATAGACTATTGCCAACCATCAGCGCGACATCAACCAAACGGTGCGCGTAACCCCACTCGTTGTCATACCAGACATAGATCTTCGCTTGGGTACCATTGATGACCATGGTCGATGGCGCATCAATTATGCCACTGCGCGGGTCATTGGTATAATCGGTCGAAACAAGCGGGCGCTCTTCGTAACCCAGAATGCCTTTTAGCGCCCCCTCGGCTGCTTTGCGGAACCAACCGTTCAACTCCTCGGCAGTCGTTTCCCGTTTCAACTCAAACACGCAATCAGTAAGTGAAGCATTCAATAGCGGCACTCGTACTGCGTGGCCATTCAGCTTGCCTTTGAGCTCGGGGTAAATCAACGTTATCGCCGTTGCGGAACCGGTTGTAGTCGGGATCAGACTATTCAAGGCAGAGCGCGCACGACGCAGATCTTTCGCGGGGCGATCAACAATAGTTTGCGTATTTGTGACATCATGAATCGTGGTTATGGATCCATGCTTAATGCCTATGTGTTCCTGAAGGACTTTCACAACAGGTGCAAAACAATTCGTAGTGCAGCTTGCCGCGGTAACAATATCATGCAGCAAGGGGTCATAGGTTTGATGATTGACCCCATAGACGATGTTGGCTGCATTGCCGTCTTTGACGGGGGCGGACACAACGACTTTCTTAACACCTTTGTCAAAGTACGGCTGCAGTTTTTCTTGGGTTTTGAAAACACCGGTACAATCGATGACAACGTCTACGCCTTCCAATGGCAGCATTTGAATTTCAGCCTCGGAATAAACAGGCAAGCGTGTGCCATTGATCGTTATGCCGCCACCGTCCGAGGCAATGTTAGCATCCCAACGTCCGTGAACCGTGTCAAACTCAAGCAAGTGCGCGTGCATTGAGGCATCACCGGTTTTATCGTTCAAAAAGGCGACCTTTGCGCCACTTTCAAGCAACGGCTTGAGCATAAGTTTGCCAATTCGGCCAAGCCCATTTACGGCATAGACAGTCATCGTCTTCCCCTTCGAACGGTCTAGGCCAATTGGCCTTAAGTCCGCTTCATTTTCGATCGAATCCTGAGGCTTCGATTAGCTATATTTTTTGAAGGTTTTATGACAGTGCCGATGTGAATGCACTTAAAACAAAAAGTCCGCAGTTTGCACGTAGCGGCAAATTGCGGACTTTTACATACAACACAGGTTGTATGCAAAGCGTAGGTCGAACGCTTACATAAAAAACGGCGAGATAGACGATCCAGCGGCGATACGTGCGGCCCAACCTTCAACTTCTGACCCAAACCGACTTTCAAGGGATTTATCACGGGCAATTAGGCCGTGCACAGCAATTGATTTCCAATCTTTTGCCATCTGGCTTTCTACGCGCACCTTCTGTCCATATTCCTCTCCGGGAAGGCGAATATGGAATGCCTCGGGATCCTCGGTTTTCGATGCGCACCAGCGAAGGCCTTCAATTTCATATTCAACCGAGGCTGCTTCAGACCCGCCGGTTTCGTCAACGCGCATGGCGTGGGTTCTTAGGTAACCGAACATCGCATCGTTGGTGACCATAACGATTTCAGACGAGATTTTACTCCATCCATCGGAAATAGTTGTCTCAAGACCCTCCCACGCCTTTGCGCCTTCAAGGCGAAAGTAAAGGCGTTCGTCCACCGGGTCCGACGCAACTTGATATCTTTTTCCGGCTAGGGTCAAAATCGCTACAGGATCCATAAAAACTCCTATGTGTCAAATGTTAGCTTACGCTGCAAAATCTCATGGTTTCAAACGACGAGAGAGCCAACTAGTTTAGCCAGAGTTCGAAAAATTTTGCTCGTTGTTTTTAGGCATGATGACTATTTCCATCTCAATTGGCACGAAACCTGCTGTGTTTAGTCAACCGAAGCCTATTCCCGCAGGAGTCCCTAG
>CAYVRN010000142.1:0-3409 GCA_964453855.1 uncultured Rhodobacterales bacterium | reverse complement strand
GCGACGCATGCCAGTCATCCACGCTGCTTTCCTCAACCGTACCTTCGCGCATCAGACCGGCGTTGTTGATCAGGATATCCAACCGCCCCGCCTGTTCGAATACCTGCGGAACGACCCTGGCACAGGCAGTTTCGTCCATAAGATCAACGGGGATATTCGAAACCCCGTCTAACAGCCTGCGCTGCGCGGCGAATACCTGTGCGCCCTCTTCCGCCAAACGCAAAGCCACCGCCTTGCCCATGCCCGACGACGCTCCTGTGACCAGCGCGACTTTTCCTGCAAACCGGCTCATACCACGGGCTTCCCGCCGTTAACCTCAAGCAGCGCCCCACACATATAGCGGGCGTCGTCCGAGGCCAGAAACGCGATCACATCTGCAATATCCTCGGGTTCGGCAATACGACCCAAGGGAACCGTGGCGTTCAATTCGTCGATCGCCTTGTCGGGGTCCAGCCCGCGAATGGCAAAACCCGTGCGGATCATCGGTGTATTGACCTCGTTCGGGCAAACGGCATTCACGCGGATGTTCTGATGGGCATGATCGCGGCCCAGACATTGCGTCAGCGATGCAATCGCGGCCTTGGACATAATGTAAACCGGATGATTAGGCCCGGGATGAACGCCCCAGCAAGACGAGGTGTTCACAATGGCGCCACCACCTGCATCCGCCATGATCGGGATCGCCGCACGACACAGGCGGAAGGGCGCTTCGACATTGATAGCCATGGTCAGGCGCAGATCATCATCGGTGGCTTCGGTAATCTTGCCGCGCGTGATGATGCCTGCGTTATTGACCAGAATATCAAGGCCACCCATTTTTTCGGCAGCTTGCGAAGGCAACCCATCGCAAAACTCGGCATCCGTCAGATCACCATTGATTTCTGCCCCTGTACGATCTGTCGTCAACACCGTTGCGCCTTCGCGCTTCAAGCGCGCAACAATCGCCTTGCCAATGCCACCGGACGCGCCGGTGACCAAAGCCTTTTTGCCTTCAAAGCGCATTCCATGCCTCCTTGTTACTCGGCCCCTGCGCGCCATTCTTTCCAGCGCAAATAGGCATTTGCCCCGATGGTGGAAAAAGGTTCAGGGGGCAGTTTGCTTGGTTGGGATTCTGCGGTGAAGTGACGGGTAATGTCACTTTCCACCCCGATTGCCAGTTCCGCAGCCCCGATCCCTGTCATTGTCCCGCGGGCGGTCCCAAGACCGTTTTGAACGCAGGCTGAATAGATCCCATCATCCAATTCCCCCATCACCGACACCCCGTTTTGCGACAGGCATAAATGCCCAGCCCAACTGTACTCCGGTTTCAACCCCGCCAATTGCGGGAAACGCTGGTCAAACTTATGTTGCTGAACCGAGGTCGCCCAACGAATTCCCCGCTCGGACACTTCCATATTCGGGCGAAAATGACTGCAGGTACGCGTGACAATCCGGTTCCCGCCCTGCCCCGTATCAATCCGGCGCATCGTGGTGCCCATCGGATCAGACGGGGTGACGCCCCAACGCGACGCTCCTCCCAGCGCTCGCAGCTGATCGGCGTCCAGTTCCGGCGACATCGAGGCGTAGAGCATCACATGCATCAACCGCCCGCGCTGGAAACCAAAGCTTTCCAGATGACCGTTATTGGCAAGGATAATCCGACCAGTAGTGACCTGCGCTTTGGGGGTTCTAACAACCCAATCCCGCCCGATCCGATCAAAGCCCAAAACAGGCGAGTTTTCATACACCGCAACCGATGCTTTCAATCCCTCAGCGAACCCACGGATATACCCCGCGGGCTGCAGCATCACCGTTCCGGGGGTGTAAAGCCCGCTGGTGTAATGCCGCGATCCGGTCAACTCCTGCATCGCCTGAGCATCCAGCAACTCGCTCGGCTCACCCAAGCCCGCCAAGTGTTTTGCGTAACTTTCGTTGTGGTGATCACCACCAGCCGTTGCAGCACCGTTCACCTTGCCGCATTCATCAAAATAATCCGCTTTGATGCCATATTCCGCAACAGCCTGACGCCCGAAATCAATCGCCTGACGGTTCAGCGCGATCATCACTCGGTCATCACCGGCACCCGCATAGTCCTCGGATGTCAACTCATGCGGCAAATCGATCATAAAGCCCGAGTTCCGTCCGCAAGAGCTTTTCGCCAGCCGGCCGGCCTCTAGCACAACCACGTTCAACGACGGATCAACCTGCATCAGTCGACGTGCCGCCGACAACCCAGCAAAACCGGCACCAACGATCACAACATCCGCCGTCCGGTCAGCCTCCAAAGGCTCCGGATCGGATTGCGGCTCCAGAATCGCATTCCATGCCGCAGACCCACGATGAACCGGCAAGCGATTGGCGTGTGGCATCAATCGACCGCGTCTTCTTCGTCGTCGGAAAGGTCCAGCCAAATGGTTTTTAGCTGGGTGTACTGGTCATGAGCGTGAACTGAATTATCGCGTCCGCCAAAGCCCGACTGTTTATACCCGCCAAACGGGGTCGAGATATCGCCTTCGCCAAAGCAGTTCACCGTCACGGTTCCAGCCTTGATCCGGCGCGCCGCGCGCAGAGCTTTCTTGCCGTTGGCCGAAAAAACCGAAGCCGCCAGCCCGTAGTCTGTGTCATTGGCCAAGGCGATGGCTTCATCCCACGTCTTTACGGTCATCACCGATAGAACCGGACCAAAGATTTCCTCGCGCGCGGCTTTGCTATCTTCGGCCACATCCATCACCGTCGGCTGTACATAAGCACCATCCACGGCTTCCCCGCCAATATGCACTTTCTCGCTTGCGTTCAAATAGGTGCAAACCTTGTCGAAATGCGCCTTGCTGACCAGCGCGCCTACGCGGTTTGCAGGGTCCAATGGATCGCCCAACGGCCATTCACGGGCATGTGCCAGAATACGACCCAGCAAAGCGTCTTTCACATCCTCATGCACAATCAACCGCGACGTGGCTGAACAATTCTCGCCCATGTTCCAGAAGGCCCCGTTCACCACATGCGCCGCCACGTTGTCTAGGTTCTCTGCGTCGTCCATCACCACACACGGGTTCTTGCCGCCCATCTCAAGCGTGATTTCCTTTAGGTTGCTGTCCGCAGAATAACGCAAAAACCTGCGACCTGTTTCAGTCGAGCCGGTGAAGCTGACCATGTCGATGTCCATATGTGTGCCGATCGGTTCGCCCACCTCTGCACCACTACCCGGCAGGATATTCAGCACGCCCGCAGGCACGCCGGCCTCCATCGCCAATTCGGCGACACGCAGGGCAGTCAGGCTGGTTTCCTCGGCCGGTTTCACGATCACCGAACACCCCGCCGCCAGAGCAGGGGCAATCTTCCAAGCCAGCATCAGCTGCGGGAAGTTCCACGGCAGCACCAGACCAACAACCCCGACAGGCTCGCGTACGACCATCGCCATGTGATTATCAGA
>CAYVRN010000141.1:0-3541 GCA_964453855.1 uncultured Rhodobacterales bacterium | reverse complement strand
GGGATGATGAAACGATACCGCCTGCATTTTTGGCGTCTTCCCTCGGACACCCGAGTTGACCCGACGCAATTTCTCGACAGGATAAGGGCCCATATGGATGGGTCTATCATTGCTCGAGAAAAACCGTTTGGTCATGGGAACGCTCCGTTTTGGTGATAGAACGATACACAAGTGAACAATTCAAACAACTGGTTCGTCGCGGATAGCCATCAGCCGTTTGCAAATCAAATACATCTTTCAAAGGTAGCGATTTATGACACAGACAAAAAAACGCCCCGACAAAAAGTCAGGGCGTTCGTTTTTCTTAACATCAAACGAGGAATGTCCCCGGCGACCTTAGCCGCGCTCTTCGATGATCTCGACCAGATGCGGGATCTTGCGGATCATGCCACGAACCGAAGGGGTATCTTCCAGCTCACGGGTTTTGTGCATCTTGTTCAGGCCCAGACCAATCAGCGTAGCACGCTGTTCTTGAGGGCGGCGGATCGGAGAACCGATCTGTTTTACAACGATGGTTTTAGCCATTTATCCGTCTCCTTACGCTTCAGCTGCTTCGGCAACCGGCGCATCATCCTTTTTCAGGATTTCAGCAACCTTTTTGCCACGACGCTGAGCAACCTGACGCGGGCTGTTTTCTTTCTTCAGACCGTCAATGGTTGCGCGTATCATGTTGTAGGGGTTCTGCGAACCAGTCGACTTGGCGACAACGTCCTGAATACCCAACATTTCGAATACGGCACGCATCGGACCACCGGCGATGATACCAGTACCAGTCGGCGCTGTGCGCATTACCACTTTACCGGCGCCATGACGGCCTTCCATGTCGTGGTGAAGGGTGCGGCCCTCTTTCAGAGGTACGCGGATCATCTGACGCTTTGCTTGCTCAGTCGCTTTACGGATCGCCTCAGGTACTTCTTTTGCTTTACCTTTGCCAAACCCTACACGGCCTTTTTGGTCGCCAACAACGACAAGCGCTGCAAAACCAAAGTTCTTACCACCTTTGGTGGTTTTCGAAACGCGGTTGATCGCAACCAAACGATCTGCAAATTCCGGTGCCTCTTCGCGTTCGCGACGGTCCCGACGGTTATCTTCTCTTGCCATTAAGGCTTCCTTTATATTCTGGCGCCAAAACGCCGTTTGATCCAATCCAAGTGAGACACCAAGTTGGCGCGCTCCCGGATCATCGGGGGGACGCGAACGTCCCCCGCACTGATTTAGATCTTCAGTCCACCTTCACGCGCAGCGTCGGCCAGAGCCTTGACTTTGCCATGGAAGAGGAAACCACCGCGGTCGAAATATGCTTCTTCGACACCGGCTTTCTTTGCGCGCTCGGCAATCGCCGCACCGACTTTTGCAGCCGCTTCGACGTTGTTTTTGCCAACTACACCCAGATCCTTTTCCAAGGTGGATGCCGCTGCCAAAGTTACTCCGTTGACGTCGTCGATCAGCTGAGCGCTGATGTTCTTGTTCGAACGGTGTACCGAAAGACGCATTTTGCCCGCGTTGACTTTGCGAAGTTTGTTCCGGACGCGCAGGCGGCGCTTGAGGAACAGTGTCCGTTTGCTGTTTGCCATCTGTCTGGTCCTTACTTCTTCTTGCCTTCCTTACGGAAGATGAATTCGCCTTTGTAACGGATACCTTTGCCCTTGTAAGGCTCGGGTTTACGCCATTCGCGGATTTCGGCAGCAACCTGGCCAACGGCCTGCTGGTCGATACCTTCCACGATGATTTCCGTCGGTTTGGTCGAAGTGATGGTCACACCTTCTGGTGCAACATACTCAACGTCATGCGACAGGCCGAGGTTCAGCTTCAGGGTGTTGCCCTGCATCTGAGCACGGTAACCAACACCCTGGATTTCAAGTTCTTTTTTGAAACCAGTGGTGACACCAGTCACCAGATTGGCAACCTGAGTGCGGCTCATGCCCCACTGCTGGCGTGCACGCTTCGACAAACCACGTGGCGTGATCGATACTGCGTTTTCTTCGACTGCGATCGTTACATCGTCAGTTGCGGTGAAGCTACGGGTGCCTTTCGGACCTTTAACTTCAACGGTCTGCCCCGAAACGGATGCTGTTACACCCGAGGGAAGCTCGACCGGTTTTTTACCAATACGAGACATTCAGACCTCCTTAGAAGACGGTGCAAAGCACTTCGCCGCCAACATTCTGGCTGCGAGCGTTCGCGTCCGACATCACACCTTTCGAGGTGGAGACAATCGACACACCCAGACCCTGACGGACCTGCGGGATGTCATTAACGCTCATGTATACGCGACGACCGGGTTTCGAAACCCGCTTCAGTTCACGAATAACAGGAGTGCCATCGAAGTATTTCAGGCTGATTTCGAGGGTCGGATGACCCGCTGCATCGGTGCCTTTTTCGTAGCCACGGATGTAACCTTCGTCAGCCAGCACGTCCAGAACCCAAGCACGTAGTTTGGAAGCCGGGGTTGATACGACGGATTTTCCGCGCATTTGGCTGTTGCGGATACGGGTGAGCATATCGCCGATAGGATCGTTCATATCGTCTCTCCCTTACCAGCTAGATTTGACCAGACCAGGCGCCATGCCGGTCGAGCCCAATTCGCGCAGCGCGATACGGCTTACCTTGAGCTTACGGTAGTAAGCGTGCGGGCGGCCGGTCAGCTGGCAACGGTTGTGAATACGTGTTGCCGAGCTGTTGCGCGGCAGTTTCGCCAGTTTCAGACGCGCTTTGAAGCGTTCTTCCATCGGGCGGCTCTCGTCGTTTGCGATTTCTTTAAGCTCGGCGCGCTTGGCGGCGTATTTTTCCACCAATGCTGCCCGCTTCTTTTCGCGTTCGATCATTGCTTTTTTAGCCATGTCTCATTCCTCTCCGCTGATCACGCGCTGAAAGGCATGTTGAAGTGCTTCAACAGGCTCTTTGCTTCCGCGTCAGATTTCGCGGTGGTTGTGATCACGATGTCCATACCCCAGACTTCATCTACTTTATCGAAGTTGATTTCCGGGAAAACGATGTGTTCCTTAAGGCCCATGGCAAAGTTGCCACGGCCGTCGAACGAAGGTTTCACGCCACGGAAGTCGCGGATACGCGGCATCGCAATGGTGATCAGACGATCGAGGAATTCATACATACGGTCACCGCGCAGGGTTACTTTTGCACCCATCGGCATGCCTTCACGAACACGGAAGCCCGCGATCGAGTTCTTTGCGATGGTCATCTGTGCCTGCTGGCCAGCGATGGTCGACAGATCCTCGACAGCTGCTTTCGCTTTTTTGCTGTCTTTTACAGCTTCGCGACCGCAACCGATGTTCAGGACGATTTTGTCCAGACGCGGGATCATCATGTCGTTCGAGTATCCGAACTCTTCTTTCAACGCGCCACGAATGGTCTCTTTGAAGGAAGCTTTCAGACGCGGGGTGTAGTTTGCAGCATCAAGCATCGATTACGTCCCCTGTAGTTTTCGCAACGCGAACCTTTTTGCCGTCTTCAACTTTGAAGCCAACGCGGGTTGCTTTGCCGTTTGCGTCAAGAAGAGCAAGGTTCGACAGGTTGATCGGCA
>CAYVRN010000140.1:0-3561 GCA_964453855.1 uncultured Rhodobacterales bacterium | reverse complement strand
GGTCCGGCGGTGCATGTTCAATCGCCGCGCGGTTTCCGAGACGTTGCGATCGCAAAGCTCATAGACCCGCTGGATATGCTCCCAACGTACGCGGTCAGCGCTCATCGGATTTTCCGGCGGCGGGGGCAGTTCGTCATCACCCGCCAATAGCGCCTTGGTGATGTCCGAGGCATCCGCTGGCTTTGACAGGTAATCGGTCGCCCCGATTTTCACGGCGGCAACAGCAGTGGCAATTGCACCGTAACCAGTCAGCACAACGATCCGCGCATCGGGGCGTTTTTCGCGCAGCACTTCGACCACATCCAAACCGTTGCCATCTTCAAGTCTTAGATCGACAACTGCGAAAGCGGGCGGGCGGGCTGTTGCGATGGCTTTGCCTGCTGCGACCGATCCAGCGGTTTCGATTTCGAACCCGCGCTTTTCCATCGCCTTTGCAAGTCGCTTCAGAAACGGTTCGTCATCATCTACCAGCAAAAGGGACTTGTCTTCTCCGATCTCCAGCGATGTGTCCGTCATGCCCGTTCCTCCAGAGCGTTTCTTTACGTAAAGGTCTTAGCCCGCACGGGGGGGATCGTCAAACAAATGAGACATCACATCGCATCGACAAAACACGCCATCTTGTCCGCCAGATCCTCTGCCGATGTATCCCTGCGGAAAAACTCGACAAAACCTTCGCCAGGCAATGTCAGGTAAGAAAACGTCGAGTGATCCATGAGATAATATTCCGGATCACCTTCTTGTTTACGAAAATAGGTGCGATACGCCTTGGATGCGGCGGCGACCTGTTCGGTCGTACCGGTCAGGCCCAACATGCGGGGATGCAGATAATCGGTGAACTCTTTCAGAAGCTCGGGCGTATCCCGCTCGGGGTCAATTGAGATGAAAACCGGCTGCAAGTCGTACCCGCGTTCGTCCAATATGGCGATGGCTTCGGCGTTTCGGACGTTGTCCAATGGGCACACGTCGGGACAGTAGGTATAGCCGAAATAAATCAGGCTAGGCTTTTCGCCCAAAACATCCTGATCCGTCACGGTCACGCCGTTTTCATCGACCAATGTGAACGGTCCACCTATTTGTCCGGCCCCGCCCGCCACGGCGCTGGCACGGCATTGGGCAAAGCGATCGTCGTCGTCTTTTGAAAGAACAGACGTATATACCCAGGTTCCGCCGACAACCACAACTGCGGCCGCCGCTGCGGCGATGGCAATTATCCCGTTTCTCGTCATATTCGGCTCCTTTCGCCTTTGGACGAGTTGATCGCCCCTGCCCTCGCATTTAACAATGGTTCAGCTTGTCGCAAGGTTTTGCAGGAGACGTCATGGCCGATAGTTCGCTTTTACCGTTCCGCAGCGGGTCCCGCAGCAACTGGGTTCGGCTTAGAACTGTGACCGCCGTCAGGTGGATCGCCATTGTTGGACAGCTGACCGCGATCACTGTCGCCCAGCGCCTGTACAATCTCGATTTGGAAATCGGGCTTTGTTATCTGACCGTCGGTTTGTCCGTTGTCGGCAACTTGATTGCGGTTTTTGTGTTGCCTCAGAACAAGCGCCTGACCGAACAGGAAAACCTGTGGACGATCATGTTCGATCTCTTGCAGCTTTCCGCGCTTCTGTATCTGACAGGAGGCCTGCATAATCCTTTTGCCATGCTTTTGCTGGGACCGGTCACTGTATCAGCCGCCGTTCTGTCGTTGCGATCCACCGTGATCATCGGAGGCACAGCGATCCTGTCCGCCTCGGTGCTGATGGAAAGCCACCTGCTTTTGAAAACAACCTCAGGACTGGTATTGCGCTCTCCGGATGTGTTCATGTTTGGAACTTGGGTGGCGATCGTGATCGGGGTGGCCTTTATTTCCGTCTATACTCGCCGTGTCACGGTCGAGATGAGCTCGATGGCGGATGCGCTGCAAGCCACACAAATGGCTTTGGCGCGCGAGCAAAAGCTGACCGATCTTGGGGGCGTCGTCGCCGCTGCCGCGCACGAGCTTGGAACACCTTTGGCAACAATCAAACTGGCCAGCGCCGAACTAATCGAAGAGCTGGACGCATTTCCGGACCTTAAAGAAGACGCCGTGCTGATCCGCGATCAGGCGGACCGGTGCCGCGATATCCTGCGCTCGATGGGGCGGGCCGGAAAAGACGATCTGCATTTGCGTCAGGCCCCCTTGATCACTGTCGTTCGCGAAGCCGCCGAGCCACATGAGGGACGCGGTATTGATATTGTGTTCGAAGAACTCCCCCCCGAAACCGACGATCCACGCCAGCCGAACATCCTGCGCCGACCCGAGATTATTCACGGGGTACGCAACCTGGTTCAGAATGCCGTGGATTTTGCCACACATAAAATATGGGTCGAGATCGGCTGGACTGACACCCACATCACGCTTCGCATCATCGACGACGGCAAAGGCTTTCCGCCGGACATCATGGGGCGCATTGGCGATCCGTTTGTTCGCCGTCGCGCTCCCGGCAACGACCGGACGGTACGCCCGGGATACGAGGGGATGGGTTTAGGGTTGTTCATCGCCAAAACCCTTCTTGAGCGTTCGGGCGCCGAGCTTGTCTTTGTGAACGGCTCGGATGAAACCCAGTCGAAAAAGCACGCTGAAAAAGCGGGTGCAATAGTTCAGGTTGTGTGGAACCGATCTGAAATCGACGCGCAGACCGGGTCGAATGCTTTGGGGGTCGGCTTGAATCAACCGATTGAAATTTGATAAAAAACAGGTTATAAAGGTCCAGATTTAAGTATTTATTAACCATCTGACCCCATCTCAATTGGTTAGAGGTTTTGGGATCTGAGATGAGCTTTTTCAGCGGAAACGCACTCTTTTTAGTTGCGTCAGGATTGGGCGTTTTTTCCGCTCTCCTGCTGATTTATCTCGTGGTTTTTCCATCTCGGCTTAAAAATGCAACAAAGCTCGATACTGAGGCCTCTGTCGCATTACTGATGCACGATGATAGGTTGATCGACGAAACCCCTGGCGCGAGACAGCTTTTACAAATCCAGTCTGGTCAAAGCGTGGCTTGGGCCGAAGTACATTCTGCGTTCACCGTACGCTTTCCTAGCCTTCCAGATGAATTTCAAATCGCCATGTCTCAAGCGCCCACCCAGATACCCTCTCGACTGCCCCATGACAGCGCCTGCCTTATGCTTGAAGCTGCCGGTGCGGGGCTTCGGCTGTCACTTATTCAGGAAAGTGATGACAATTGCGTGGTCCTGCACCACGAAGCCATTCAGGATCAAATATCCCTGAACACTCTGACCCGCGCTATCGCAATGGCCCCGTTTGCTGTGTGGATGGTCGATTCATCGAACGAACACGCCTGGCATAATCCGGAATATGAAAGGCTGCTTAAAAAGGTTCATGGCACGAACCAGCCCGATCCGGAAAAACCGCTTTTTGACATCCACCAGCCCACACTGGACCAACACGGGATCCAACGGGTCATGCACCCCGATGATTCCGAATTCGGAGAAATCTGGTACGACATCACCATGAGTCGCACAGACGGCTATAAAACCTATTATGCTAACGACGTCACCGCGCTTGTACGTGCTGAA
>CAYVRN010000139.1:0-3628 GCA_964453855.1 uncultured Rhodobacterales bacterium | reverse complement strand
ACTAAAAGAAGAAAGTTCGCCAGGAATTACAAGGCGAGGCAATGCATGCGCTTGTAATGAGCAGTTGTATCAAAGTTAGCAATAAAGTATCCTTGCCCAGAACAAGGGAGGAGAAGGGTATGGCATCAAAAATTTTGACAGGCATGGCAAGCGGTGTTGCAATTTTCATGGCCACGACCTGCGCGGCAGCTGATTACACGGACATCGAAGTACAGGTAGCCGTTGACGACTATCTCTCGGAGATCATGATTGACAATAAAATTAATTTTTTAGACTTCGAGAAGCTTTCGCCCGTCCAGTCCGTACCCGTTGAGGCCCATCCGCTCGTTTTTAGAGGAGACGGCTATTATGTTGCCTGTGTGACTGTTATAGACAGCGCAGGCTCAGAATACCCTGTGGATCTATATTTATTTGAAAACGAAGGCGAATTAGTGGTCGGACATGTAACTTTTGGCATTGAAGGTCGAGAGGCATTTCGAAGGCTTGCGAAAAGTGGCGCTGTTGAGCGCATGTAGGACTGGCGATGCGCGCAGAATTCAGATGTTATGAAATCTACTAACAGCGCCTCCAAAGAATACTTCAAGTTCGTATTGATTACAGCCCCATTGTTTGCGGTTGTACTATTATTAGTGGATATTGGATGGGCCTCTCGTTCGCTCGATCAAATCAAGAGTCAACATAACCGAGACATTGCAAATAACATGCAGCTCGCTCGGCGTATTATTGCACCTTTAATAGAAGATAACTCTTCATCCGACACCTTATTAAATGAAATAAGTAGCATTTTAGTAAATTTTTCACGGGTACCTGGCGTAGGATGTGTTGAGTTAAAAGGCCCCGAACTCCAAATCATCCATCCTCCTCAGGATTTTTGTGATGTCATACCTAAAAGTGCACTTGAATCTGTCAAGGTCGACCGCGCCAATGAACTCATATTTCACCTTGACGACAGATACACCACTGAGCGGGAAAATGAAGAGCGAAATAGAGCAATTTTATTCACTCTCATAATTGCATTTACCTTCATCGTTTTGAACTATTTTGGCTATATTTTTGTTTTTCGATATCAGATTGATCGTCTGACCGCACAAAGGCAAAGACTGTTAGATGATTATCCGGTTCCTACTGTAACTATTGATCGAAACGGAGTCATTGATGAAACATCCAACAGTTGGATTGAACAAGTTCAGTGGACGAACCAAAATACTAATTTCTATGACTACGTATCAGACGCGGATCGAACCGAAGTAAAGAAAACTTTTCAGCAAGCCTTTCACAAATCCGAGGGCGGGACATTGGACCATGTCCGAATTTATACAAACCAAGGGGAGCAGATACACAGCTCGCTGAAATATAGCCACTCGTCACATTCACGTGGGGACTATTTGCTAGTATCGGCTTATAATTTGAATGCAACTTATCAACTGGTTGCAGATAAGACTTACGAGGCCAGAACAGATATGTTAACTGGCGCACTCACACGAAGAGCTCTCAATGAGGATACACATAAGGATCTATTCTCAAATATAATTTATCACTTTGCGCTTTTTGATATAGATAATTTCAAATCGGTTAATGACTTGTATGGCTACTCCAAAGGAGATGAAGTTATACAAAAAATGGCAAACCATTTAATGCATTTCGTAGGGCCAGATAGTTATGTTTATAGACTAGGCGGCGAAGAGTTTCTGGTATGTACACCCGCTACAAATAAAACTGATTGGGAAATGATTCAGCAAAAATTTGCGATGATTGAGTTCTCCAATGAACTCGAGAATTTTTTCTGTACCGTGAGTGTTGGTTTATTTGATCAAAATGATCAGACAGCATTTTCAGCTATTTTAAAAAAGCTGGATAATCTTGTGGCACTCGCAAAGTCGGCAGGTGGCAACTGCATATATAGCTTGAATACGAGCACGGCTATTGTTCATGATGTACACGAACCGTCAATAGTTTTATCAGCTCTAGAAAATGGCGAGTTCGTTTTCGCTTTTGAAATAATAAAGGATATACAAAAAGATGAGCCCTTTGGGGTGGAGGCGCTCATTCGCTGGAACACCAATGGAGCATTACTAAAACCCGCAAGTTTCATAAAAAGTTATTATCGAGCCACGCGCAATTTAGACCTTGGCGCATTACGACACAAAAACTTCATTAACAACGTTCTTTTAAAGTTGCCCGAATTTAGAGGGTATATAACTTATAATATAGCCATCGAGGATCTTATTGCAGGCCGACATCAAGTCTTAATCAACACTTTAGAGCCGCTGCTTAAAAGTCATCGAATAATACTTGAGCTTTCAGAGCAGCAATTCGAAAGGCGCATGTCGATCAAAGATGTGAAAAATATTTTCCATACATTGCGTGGTTCGGGGTATTTAATTGCGTTGGATGACTTTGGTAAGGAGAGTAGCAATCTGAATAGATTCGTTGAGATGCCCATTGACATTCTTAAAATTGATATGGGGCTTACCAGAAACATTCATTTAGATAATAAGCGTAAAACTGTCATCCAATCTTTGGTTGGCCTCTGTGCAAAATTTAATATTACTTTGATCGCCGAAGGGGTGGAAACTGAGGAGGATCGAGAGGTATTGGCAGAAATCGGCGTAACCAATTTACAAGGTTATCTTTATGGCGAACTTAACATGTCACACTGAGAATCGAATACAGTTCTAAATTTTGCTGGTCAGGCATCTCTCCTTTTGAACTGGCCCAACGCTTAGTTTAGATGGCGGAGGAGATCGGTTGGTAAACAAAATTTAGCAAAACTGTGTGACTACGGAAGGCTACTGTGCCAAGACATTTCGCCTTTAAATAGGTGGGTCAAAGCTGCCCACTTCAGGGGCGGGCGATCCAAGCTTCAGCTCCTTTATCACACGATTCTTGACATTTCCGTGAAGCATCGCATTTGCGCAAATCTACTCCGTCAAAAAGGAAGTTGTCTGGACGTTCCAGCAAGAGATTTCGAATGAAGCTGATCACACCCGATGTAGGGCCAGAACACCGAAATTAACTCCGCAGACTCCATTTATGAATGAGTGACCAAAAGAGGTCAGGTTAAATCCACCTACTTTTCTAGGTAAAAATCGATTGAACCTTGTTGGTTAACTTCTGCACACATTCTGTCGAGCAGATACTGCCCAACCTTCGCATTTATAACGCTCTGTTTTGATAAATAAGTCCGGATGTCATCGTTAAGAGGATAGTACTTCATCCGCCATCGGGGGAACCGACGTTGCTCCAGCAGATCCACTCTCAAAACGGTCATATTTTCATGATAGGGGTGGCGCTCGATTTTTGGTAGTAAACGGTCGACGGTGTTAGCCATACCTTCAAAGTATTGGAAATAATGGGTCTCCGTACGCACCAAAAAGCCGGTCACATCTTGTTCGTAATTTTTCTTAACGATGCTCTCTATAAGGCGATTTTCAGCCCCTGAGGAAGCCTCCACTAAGGGTACACTGCTGTAGAGTACACTTTTCAGATCGCCCATATGTCCAACGCTTTCTAAAATCCCCCCTAGAATATAGTAACGGAAATCAAGAAGTCTATAGAGGTACTCTGTGGGGATGACCTGCCCCGTTCGCAATCCCTCACTGTAATTTAGAGTCTGCGCCAACTTTGA
>CAYVRN010000138.1:0-3637 GCA_964453855.1 uncultured Rhodobacterales bacterium | reverse complement strand
GGCTTTTCGGTGTCGAACGGGATGCCGTTTTTGTTGCAGGTGATATGGGCGCGGCCCAATGCTTTCTCGGTCGCGTTGCCTTTGACGGCTTTGGGGCGCAGGTCGACCAGCATCAGGTGGGTGTCGGTGCCGCCGGTGACGATGTCCAGACCGCCCTTCATCAGCTGATCAGCCAGCGCAACCGCGTTTGCACGGACCTGCTGTTGGTACACTTTGAACTCGGGGCGCAGCGCTTCGCCAAAGGCCACGGCTTTACCGGCGATCACGTGCATCAACGGGCCGCCCTGAATGCCAGGGAAGATGGCCGAGTTGACCTTTTTGGCGATCTCTTCGTTGTTGGTCACGATCATGCCGCCGCGCGGACCGCGCAGGGTTTTGTGCGTGGTGGTGGTGGCGACGTCCGCATAAGGGAACGGCGAGGGGTGCTCGCCCGCGGCAACCAGACCGGCAAAGTGGGCCATGTCCACCATCAGGTAGGCGCCGACGCTGTCTGCGATCTCGCGGAACTTGGCAAAGTCGATCTGACGCGGGATGGCCGAACCACCGGCGATGATCAGCTTGGGCAGGTGCTCGGTCGCGAGGGCCTGAACCTGATCATAGTCGATGCGCATGTCCTGCTGGCGCACGCCATACTGAATCGGGTTGAACCACTTGCCCGACTGGTTCGGCTTGGCACCGTGGGTCAGGTGGCCGCCTGCGTCCAGAGACATGCCCAGGATGGTGTCGCCCGGTTTGATCAGCGCCTGAAACACGCCTTGGTTTGCCTGTGAGCCCGAGTTGGGCTGGACGTTGGCGAACTCGACGCCGAACAGCTGTTTCGCGCGTTCGATGGCCAGGTTTTCAGCAACGTCGACATACTGGCAGCCGCCATAGTAGCGGCGTCCCGGATAGCCTTCGGCGTATTTGTTGGTCATCACGCTGCCCTGTGCTTCCATGACGGCGGCGGAGACGATGTTTTCCGAGGCAATCAGCTCGATCTCGTCGCGCTGGCGGCCAAGCTCGCCGGTGATCGAGGCAAACAGTTCGGGGTCGCGGGATGAAAGAGATTCGGTGAAGAAACCGGGATTCGACATTTCGGGGCTCCAGTTGGATGTGTTTGGCGGATTTCCTATAGGAAACATAGCGCGCTGCAAGCGTTGAAAACGGCATTCCGACAATTTGACGCGTCAATTGCGTAGCCGCATGGAACGCAATGACGCTTTCGGAAACTCTCGGGCCAAAGGGAAACTTTGGCAGGGCGGGTTAGACGACCACAAACTGCCCCATCATACCTGCGTCTTCGTGTTCAAGAATGTGGCAGTGATACATGTAGGGGCGCTTGGGGTCGGTGTAGTGATCAAAGCGGATCAGGATGCGCACCTCTTCTCCGGGTTCCACCAGCACCGTGTCTTTGCGGCCTTGTTCATTCGAGGCAGGGGCTTTGCCATTACGCGACACGATGCGGAACTGGGTGTTGTGTACGTGAAACGGATGCGCCATCGGACCGGCGTTCTGGATCACCCAGATCTCGTCCTGACCCACGGGCACGGTTTCGTCGATCCGCGCCATATCCATTTCCTGACCGTTGATGGTGAACGGGAAGCCCATCATCATTTGCGGCCCCATCGATGGCATTTCCAGCAGGAAGGTACGGGTGTTTGTGACGCTGTCGGTGGATGCGGGCGCAAGATCGGTCAGCTTTGACGGAAGGTCAGGCGACGACGTGCGGTTTTCAGCGACGCGGAAATCCAACAGCTGGAAGTTGGGTGATTGTTCCATCATCTCCATGCCATTGCCGCGTGAGCGCGAGATCATCTTGCAGGGTTTCCCATCCGAGAAATCCACAACGATGTCCGCCCGCTCGCCCGGGGCAAGGCGCAGCTCGCTGATTTCGACGGGCGCTTGCAGCAGCCCACCGTCCGAGCCGATCTGATGGAAGCTTCGCCCGTCATCAAACGACAGATTGTAGATGCTTGCGTTCGCACCGTTCAGCAGGCGCAGGCGAATGCGATCGTGCTTGACGTCAACGTAGGGCAGCACCGTGCCGTTCAGCAGCGGGACATTGCCCATCATTCCAGCCATTCGGTCGTGCATGGATAGCGAATAGGGAATGCTGCCGTCACGCTTGAAGCGGCGGTCTTGCAAGACCACAGGGATGTCATCCACGCCATAAGTGTTCGGTAGGTCTAAGGCGTCGGCTTCGTCATCGTCGATCATCACCATTGTGGCCAGACCATTCCAAACGTGTTCCGCCGTTTTACCCATCTGATGCGCATGTGCCCACATCAGTCCGGCGCTTTCCAGAACTTTGAATTCAGGCGACCAGGTTTTTCCTGGTTTGATTGGTTGGTGCGGTCCGCCGTCTGCCTCGGCCGGAAGGTTAAAGCCGTGCCAGTGCAGCGTGGTTGTTTCATCTAAAGTATTTGTGACATTCACGCGCACAGTTTCACCTTTGCGCATTTTCAGAAGCGGTCCAAGGTAGGTGCCGTTGATACCCCAAGTTGGGGTGTCGTACCCTTTGAAGAACTCGGAAATGCCGGATTGTAGGGTCAGGTCGTATTCCCGAACGCCGTCGTTGAATGTGCCTTCCAGCATTGGCGGTATCGCCAGCGGTGTTTCAAAGCGCAGCTCGTTTTGTGCGTGTGAAATCGACGGTAGGACCAACCCCAGACCCAGCGATGTTGTACCAAGAAGAAAGCTGCGGCGGGAAAACTCAGGGATCATCAAAACACTCCAAATGGGCTTTCTTGATAAATTGCATGTTTGGAATGTGAATGACAGTTTCAATTACGCTTGCACACGCTTAATTGAACCGCATGATGGGGATAACCCTAGAACGAGGCCGCGATGTCGCCCGAAACATTGAAAATTCATTTCACCGCCAGCGATGCGGACACGGCTAGCGCGGCGTTTACGGCGCTGGTCGAACGGTATGGGCAAACTGAATTGGCCGAAGCTCATGTGATTGTCGCGTTGGGTGGAGACGGTTTCATGCTGCAAACCCTGCATGCGACCCAAAGCCTGAGTTTGCCGGTTTACGGGATGAACCGCGGCACGGTCGGGTTTTTGATGAACGCCTATTCGGATGACGGACTGAAAAAGCGCCTGTCAGAAGCAGAAGAGGCAGTGATCCATCCATTGGCGATGAAGGCCACTTGCGTTGACGGTTGCACGCACGAAGCGTTGGCAATCAACGAGGTCTCGTTGCTGCGTGCGGGTCCGCAGGCGGCAAAGCTTGAAATCTTCGTGGACGGAAAGCAACGCATGAAAGAGCTTGTCTGCGATGGGGCTTTACTTGCGACACCTGCGGGATCAACGGCTTATAACTATTCGGCCCACGGTCCGATTTTGCCGATCGGCGCTGATGTTCTGGCGTTGACAGCTATGGCCGCCTTCCGTCCGCGTCGCTGGCGGGGTGCGCTTTTGCCCAGTTCAGCCACCGTGCAATTCAACGTTCTTGATCCGGTAAAACGCCCAGTCATGGCGGATGCTGACAGCCGCTCGGTTGAAAATGTGGTGTCGGTCGTTATCCGGTCCGAGCCGAAGATCAGCCACCGCATCCTGTTTGACCCGGGCCACGGGCTGGAAGAGCGGCTGATCCGCGAGCAGTTCGTTTAAACCTAGTTGAACGTAATCACCGCCAGAACGACGATCAGCA
>CAYVRN010000137.1:0-3713 GCA_964453855.1 uncultured Rhodobacterales bacterium | reverse complement strand
CGGGCTTTATCTGGTCCTATCCACTGCCCCCGGAAGACGATCCGAGTTTCCAAGCGTTCGATTTCCCGCCGCAATACATGGCCGAAAACATTGGGCCCGGCTGGTCGAAAGAGCTGCAATATGACGAGGAATCTCAGTTCAAGGCCCTGGAATTCCTGCGTCACGCGCCGGACAAGCCGTGGATGATGACGGTATCCTTCACGAACCCACATCCCCCCTACACGGTGCCGCGCAAGTATTGGGAGATGTACAAGGACGCAGATATTCCTTTGCCGGAATATCCCGGGGACATGGATGAGCGCTATTCGGATTTCGACCATGCCCTAAGGCGTTGGCACGGGCTGCACAAGAAGGGCGATGAGATCCGGAAACCCGAAAACCTGATCGCAATGCGGCGCGGCTTTGCGGCTCTGGCGCACTATGTCGATGACAAGATCGGCGAGTTGCTGGAAGTGCTGGAAGAGAACGGATTGCGCGACGACACTATTGTCATCGTAACATCCGACCACGGCGAAATGCTGGGTGAAAAGGGATTGATCCAGAAACGCAGCCTTTACGAATGGTCCGCCCGTATCCCGCTTTTCATCGACATACCCGGTTCGGAGCCCCGTCAGATCGATACGCCGGTGTCCCTGTTGGATCTACCTGTGACGATGATAGACATCGCGGGACAATCCCCAGTTCAGCCGCTGGAAGGGCGATCTCTGCTACCGGCGGTCAACGGCGCAGAACTGGAGGTCATTCCGGTGATCTCTGAATACCACGGTGAAGGCATCATGCGCCCTTCCTTCATGGTGCGGCTAGGCGATTGGAAATACCATTTCTGTCATGGCTCAGCGCCTCAGCTTTTCAATCTCGCCCAGGATCCGAACGAATGGGATAACCGCGCCGGGGACCCCGAGCTGCATGAAACCGAGGCGGTGCTCAACCATGTAATCACCGGCGGAGAATTTGATCTGGAGAAAATCAAGTCCGAAGTGTGGGGACGGCTTCCTTTAAAGCAAGTGGTCAATGAAGCAATGAAAGCCAATGGAACTGCATGGGACTATTCCGTAGACCAAGGCACCGCCGCTCAATACGTTCGGAAATAGCTGTTCCGGGCGCGTTTATTGAGCGAGCTGTTGAAAGCTAAAATCGCTAAGCGGCCGTTTGAAGACAAGGCAAAATCAATCATTTTGGGTCCGAAGCGCTGCAGCGCAGGGACCCTATTGGGGGTCACAAGGATAGATAAAGACGGCCCAATCCTGCCTTTCAGTCCATCGGTCAACGCCGCGTCGCAGCTTTCGCAATGCCGCCATTCGTGCATCGCGTAGCATTATGAACGCGACAACAGCTGAAGGTTACAGGTTTTTGTCTTCGCTTATTTTTGCCTGTTCGGTTGGCGTAGGTGTATGGTTGAAGACATAGCTGTTCAGGCAGGCTTCTTCTCCGCCCAGCTCTGCAATTCTTGCTTTCTGATCGGCGAAGCACAGCGCATTCACCGCATTTGGGTCGCAGATTTCGCGCAAACGGTCTTCGCCCTCGGCCAATGCGGCGATTGTTTCGGGGTGGTTCGGCCGCAAGGTCGCGAGATTACGCACCTCGTCGGGGTCGGTTTCCAGATCGAAAAGCTGTGGTGCGTGACCGACATAATGCACGTATTTCCAGTTCTGCCAGCGCAGCATGAAGGTGGCCGTGGTCGAGCCGCCGTCATGGTATTCGCTCAGGATTGTTCTGTCGGGGTCATCTTCCGCATTGGCCAGCCCGCGCAGGGACATCCCCGGCAACGCACGGCTTTGGTCGTCATGTTCAACTCCGGTCACTTCCAGCGCCGTAGCGGCCATATCCAGCAGCGACGCGCCCGTTTTGACCTGCCGCCCCTGTGGTACGCCCGGCCCAGCCAAAATCATCGGAACACCGGCGGATTGTTCGTACATGACCTGCTTGGTCCAGAACCCTTGATCGCCCATCATGTCGCCGTGGTCCGACACATAGACAACAACGGTGTTTTCAGCCTGACCATTCACCACCAGCGCCTTCAGGATGCGCCCCACGCAAGCATCCATGAAACTGGTCAACCCGTAATAAGCCGCTTTGGCTTCGCGCATTTTTTGCTCGTCAAAATAGCGGTCATAGTCGAAAAAACCTGCCAAGTTCTTCAACTCGCTATGCTCGGGACGGAACCGTTCTGCGTAGCCCACCGGCAGGTCCATCTGAGCGGGGTCGTACATCGCAAAAAAATCATCGGGGCAGGTCAGTGGATAGTGCGGGCTTACAAGCGAAACGAATGCAGCCCATCTGTCCTCCGAACCGGCCTTTCCGCGCAGCCAGTCCTCTGTCGCCCGGGTGATCTCGCGATCATATTCAGTGTAGGTACTGGTGCCGGGACCCACATCCGCTACCAGTTCCGCCGCCGCGTCATAGGCGGGTAAGGTTTCGCGCAACAGCCCCACCGGCCAGCCGATCCCTCCAACCACATGCATTGGAAGGATCTCCTCGGAGAACCCGTTGTCATCGTCGCTTGAGCGGAAATGCAACTTGCCGATTGACACTACTTCCACGCCCGCATCACGCAACTGGCGCATCCAACTGCGAATCTTGCCGTCATACGGCGAGGCACTGTCCCAATGGCGGATTTTGTGAACATGATCACCCGTCGCAATCGCAGCGCGCGTGGGCACGCACATTGGCGACGGAGTGTAGGCGTTGGTGAAATAGGCTCCGCGCGCGGCGAGAGCATCCAGGTTTGGGGTTGTGACGATAGAATGTCCCGCGCATCCCATCGCGTCTTTCCGATGCTCGTCTGAGATAATGATCAGTAGATTTGATGGTTCGCTTTGCATCGTATTTGGCAGCCTTCTCGCGGGACTATGAATCGTAGTGCACTCGCGTGACTATGCATAGTAGCGCAATTGAAAAGAAGCGAAAACGGACCTTCTGCGCAACCGGCTCGCGTGGTCAGTATGGGCTCCTTGCTGACCTCGGATGCATCGCAGCAATCCTATGATATGATATGTCGTCAACGTCGGGTTGTCGTTGTGGGAGGGCGTGGCGGATCGGAGGACCAGTCATGCAAACACCAAACTTACCAGCCATCCGCGCACTTCGCCCCGCCTGGAACAAAGGGCGCATCGTCGGTCAGAAGCGACCTCTCAAACCGAAACACGTCTGGGCGATCAGGGTTCGACTTGAACTGGCCGAGAACCATCGTGACTTGGCGCTCTTCAACTTGGCCATCGACAGCAAACTGCGCGGCTGCGACCTGGTCAAAATGAAGGTCGTCGATGTCATGGCATCCGGCCAAATCAAGGAACGCGCGTCGGTTCTGCAAAGCAAGACGCAGAAACCTGTCCGCTTCGAAATCTCCGAAGGCACCCGAGCCTCGCTCGCAAGATGGATGCGGGAGCCGCTCATGGTCAGATCTGAATACCTCTGGCCCGGGCGTTTTCACGAGCGGCTTCATATTTCAACCCGCCAATATGCTCGGATTGTCCGTGATTGGGTGACTTCGATCGGCCTGGAAGCGAGCGCATACGGCACACACTCAATGCGGCGCACGAAGGTGACGCAGATCTACAAAAAGACGGGCAACCTTCGTGCAGTCCAACTGCTGTTGGGGCACACGAAGATGGACAGCACGGTCAGATACCTCGGCGTCGAGCTTGAGGATGCTCTTACGATTGCAGAGGCCATTGAAATCTAAGAACTTGGGCCGTCTTCAGGGACGGCCCTGA
>CAYVRN010000136.1:0-3747 GCA_964453855.1 uncultured Rhodobacterales bacterium | reverse complement strand
AGCGTTTCAAATATGAAAATCTACGCCGATACTCCCAAAGATATATCCGCCCCATACCATTGAGATATTCCCGCAAATGCACACTTTCACGAAAGTTTTGTTCAACCCGTTCGGCATTTGCTCCTGCAGTTTTCAGCACTAATTTTTGAAGGCCGAACAACTCGAAACACACGAGCCTCGCGGCGTTGTGTCTTTCTTCCCCACAAAGTTTCGTCCTGCGTGAACCGCCGACTGTTTCAGGCGCACCTGAAGACTGTGGGCATCGGGTAATCGCTTCCAAGCGAAGTAAAGCTGAATTGGCTAAGTCTAATGATCTCTTATTAGTCAAAAATTGTGCAGGCTAGATAGATCTATGGGGGCACCATCAAATCAGCCAAATGACTGAAAATCTTCTTCCTTCAGGCGGCGAAAGACCTTTAACCACCTAGCCTCACGATATTTTCGGAAAAACTGCGGCAGCGCTGCCGAAGCAAGGCGCCCGAGACATAGCTTGCAATAAGAAGACGTAAGGCGGGCTTCAGCCCGCCCCTCATTAGACCAAGCCGGTTGTCGGATCGACACCCATCATCAAGTTCAGGTTCTGAACCGCAGCGCCCGATGCGCCTTTGCCAAGGTTATCCAAAACCGCAACTAGAACGGCCTGTCCCTTGTCTGCGTTACCGCAGACCTGAAGTTGCAGGTTATTCGAACCGTTCATTGCCTCGGCGTTGATGCGACCCTGCTCTGCGTCAAGCGGCAGTACCTTAACGAAATCACTTCCAACGTAATGCTGTTCAAGCGCGACATGCAGATCAGCCAGAGACATACCATCCAGATGTATCGGCACCTGCACCACCATGCCTTGGGCATAGTTGCCGACCGAGGGCACAAAGATCGGCGATGCGTCAAACATGCCGTATTTTGTGATCTCGGGCAGGTGCTTGTGGGCTTGGCCTGTGCCGTAAACGAAGGTGCCCGGAGCCTCTCCGCCTTCATATTCCGCGATCAGAGCCTTGCCGCCACCGGTATAGCCACTTACCGCGTTGATGCTAATCTGGGCGCTCGGCGCTAGAACGCCAGCTTCGCGCAAAGGGCGCAGTAGGCTGATGGCTCCAGTCGGATAGCAACCGGGGTTCGACACAAATTGGGCATTGGCGATCTTGTCGCCCTGACCAGCAGTCATCTCGGCAAAACCGTAGACCCAGTCGTCATTCACCCGAAACGCAGTCGAGGCGTCCAGCAGGCGGGTCGAAGTGCCACGCGCCATTTCATACGCTTCGATCGAGGCTGCATCGGGTAGACAAAGAATCGCGATGTCTGCCTCAAGCAACGCCGCTTTTCGTGCAGCTGGGTCTTTTCGTTCGGCATCGCCCAAACGGATCAATGCGATATCAGTCCGCTGATCCAGTCGCTGAGCAATTTGCAGGCCGGTGGTTCCGGCCTCTCCGTCGATGAAAACCTTAGCTGTCATTGTTCCTGTCCTTAGATGTGCGCGGGGCATAGCGCAAATCACAGGGAAAAAGCTAGTCTTTAACTGCGTTCAAACAGGTTTCACGCGACGGACAACCGATCAAATGGTCGTTGATCATGCCCACCGCCTGCATAAAGGCATACACAATGGTGGGACCACAGAACTTGAAACCCTCATTCTTCAACGCTTTTGAAACCCGCTTGCTCAGATCGGTTTCCGCTGGGACCTGATCCAGACTTTGCCAGTGATTGACCACAGGCTGTCCGTCAATGAATCCCCACAGGAAATTGTCGAACCCTTCACGATCTTCGATTCTCTGCCATGCTTGGGCGTTGGTAATCGTGGCTGCGATTTTACCGCGGTGACGGATGATGCCTGAGTTTTGCAGCAGGCGCTCTATCTCGGGCTCGCCCCAAGTGGCGATGACATGAGGGTCAAAACCCGAGAAAGCTTCGCGGAAGTTATCGCGCTTGCGCAGGATTGTGATCCAAGACAACCCCGCCTGAAATCCGTCTAGGATCAGCTTTTCGAAAAGCGCACGGCTATCGTATTCTGGCATCCCCCATTCGGTGTCGTGATAGGCAATGTAAAGCTCATCCGTCCCATGCCAGCCGCATCGTTCACCCATTTCATTCCCCTTTTTTTGTGGGCCGAGTTTACCGGTCCTTAGGGTGTTCGGCCATATGAATCATCTATCAGCGGATGGAAGGGTGAATGATGGCACGCAAACCCAGATTGGTACTCAGTCAGGGGGATACCAGCCCCCTTGGATATGTCGAAGAAAGTCGGCGCCGCGCCACCCCTGATGAGGTTGAGCATCAGGTGCGAGCGGGCAATACAGCTCTGGCCTTCCAGCCGGTGCTTTGCGCGAAAGACCGCAATAAAGTGCTCTACTACGAAGGTTTGATCCGCGTTTTCGACCGACGGGAACGGGTTATTCCCGCCCATGACTTTATTCATTGGGCAACCAACCGTGAAACGGGGCGGCTGATCGACCTTCAATCTCTGACCAAGACCATCGCCGAATTGCGCCGCGTTCCGGGGTTGCACTTGTCTGTGAATACATCGGCACGCTCCATCGGCTACGCGCCGTGGACCAACCAGCTGCATTCCGCACTACGTAAATGGCCAGATTTGGCGAAAAGGATGACGATCGAAATTTCAGAGCCTTCTGTGATGCAACTGCCGGAAATCGCCAGCCGGTTTATTAATGATGTGTCGCAGCGCGGGGTACGGTTTTCTCTAGATGACTTCGGCTCGGACACATCATCGTTGGCGATGTTACGGGATATCGCATTTGACTCTGTTAAACTCGACGGGGGATTCGTACGTGGCGTTGCGCAAAACCAGAAGAATCAGTCGGTCGTGCTTGGGGTGTCCGCAATGGCACTGCATTTTGGAATGAATGTGATCGCCGAACATGTCGAAACCAATGAAGACCTGCAATGGTTGCAGCAGTCGGGGATCGTTGCCGTTCAGGGGTATCTTTTTGGAATCCCTACATTGAAGCCCGCTTGGCGACAGGCACACGGGTAGATGCATAGCGGCTATGCAGCAAAATTGTTGCCGCAACGCAGAAAATACCGTAGTACACCGAACCAGCGAGAGGCCGCAGGCACTGTTCGCATTGACTCTGCGGGCTCTCGCCAATTGAATTGGTAGAGGACTGCTAAATGACCAACGTCGTAATCGTATCCGCCGCCCGTACTGCTGTTGGCAGCTTTGGTGGCTCTTTCGCAAACACCCCAGCCCACGATCTTGGCGCGACCGTTCTGGAGGCTCTGGTTGAGCGTGCAGGCATCGAGAAATCGGACGTTTCGGAAACGATCCTTGGTCAGGTTCTGACCGGCGGTCAAGGCCAGAACCCAGCTCGACAGGCACACATCAACGCAGGTTTGCCAATCGAAAGCGCCGCTTGGGGTATCAATCAGGTTTGTGGCTCGGGTCTGCGCGCTGTCGCACTGGGTGCACAGCACATCCAACTGGGTGACGCAGCGGTTGTTGCAGCCGGTGGTCAGGAAAACATGACTCTTAGCCCCCATGTGGCACACCTACGGGCCGGTCACAAAATGGGCGACGTGAAATACATCGACTCGATGATCCGCGATGGTCTGTGGGATGCGTTCAACGGCTACCACATGGGCCAAACCGCCGAAAATGTGGCCAACCAGTGGCAGATCAGCCGCGACATGCAGGATGAATTCGCTGTTGCCTCGCAAAACAAGGCTGAAGCAGCTCAGAAGGCTGGGAAGTTCGCCGACGAAATCACCCCGTTTATCGTGAAAACCCGCAAGGGT
>CAYVRN010000135.1:2099-3881 GCA_964453855.1 uncultured Rhodobacterales bacterium | reverse complement strand
GAAATCGCCGCGAAGCGCGGCTGTGCCATCAGATCTTTCGTTCGGCCATGGCCTCATAGCTGGGCAAAACCAGCTCTACCAGCTCGGCCAGACGACCCTCTAGTTGCGGCAAGCCCCCTTCGGGTCCGGCAAATCCGGTTGAGTTGTGCACAGCCCCATACCAATGCGGCGCCCAAACGCCATCAGAACGGTGGCCCCCGCTGGGCCAATGCAGCATAGCCGGATCCCACGCCAGACCCAGCGCATCACACAGCTTGCGCAACATCCCTTCGGGGTCTTGGCGAATGTCGTAGCTGTCAATCACAACCGGCTTCTGTCCCATCTGGCAAATGTGATCATAAAGTTCGGCCTGTTGCAGAAAGCCGATATCGGTTTCTGTGATCGCGTCATATTTCGCCGCGAAACTGGCAACCACCCGCGCGGGGTGCCTTAACAAAAACACGTTGGTCACATCCGCCATCCAGCGGCGCGGCATGACGGTGCGCATGTGCTGGGTCATATGTTTTTGGTAAAAAACCGGCTTGCCTTCGGGCATATCCGTCACCAGCCAGTCGGCCACAACGGTCGGGTCTTGCGGCTGAGACCTAAGAATCTCATCGCGCATCGGGTGCTTCAAGCCGGTATCAGCAAGATAGGCGGCATAGAACGGCTCATCGACCACTGCGCAATCGGCACGGTTACCGAAGGCATACATCATCGCGGTCGACAGATTGCGCGGACCGCTCCACATCGCGATCCTCATTGGCCGCACTCTTGTTTGACCAGCGCTTTGTACAGATCGCGGATACGCAGGGTCATTGGGCCCATCTCTCCGCTGCCTATCACGCGGCCGTCGATCATACCGACAGGGGTTTGCGCCCCGAAAGTACCGGTCAAGAACGCCTCATCCGCGTCATAGGTATCAACCAGAGAATAATTCCGCTCAAACACAGGAATACCCTCGGCCTTGCACACGTCGATCACCTTTTGGCGGGTGATCCCGTTCATGCAATAATCGCCAGTGCTGGTCCAAACCTCACCCTTTTTCACGATGAAAAAGTTGCAGGCGTTGGTGGTGTTCACGAAGCCGTTGATGTCCAGCATCAAGCCTTCGTCAGCCCCCGCCTTTTCCGCCGCGATGCAGGCCAGAATGCAGTTCAGCTTGGAATGAGAGTTCAGCTTCGGGTCTTGTGTCATCGGCAACCCGCGCAGATGCGGCACCGTCGCCAGATTGATCGGGCGCGGGATCTTGGGCTTGGAGTGCTCCATGATGATCACAAAGGTCGGCCCCTGTTGCGACAAGGACGGATGCTGGAACGGCCGCGTTTTCGGGCCGCGCGTTACCATCAGGCGGGCGTGCGCATCGGTGGTCATCCCGTTGGCCGCCTGCGTTTCCAGCAAAGCGGCACGCACCCCGTCGCGGTCCATTCCGATATCCAGATCAATCGCCTTGGCCGCGCCGAACAGACGGTCCAGATGTTCATCCAGAAACGCCCAGCAGCCATCATAAAGCCGCAGCCCTTCCCACACGCCATCGCCCAGCATGAAGCCGCTGTCATAAACCGAAACCGTCGCTTGGGCACGAGGCTTCAGTTCACCGTTGACGTAAATCAGGATGTCCTCATTGCGGGCATCCTCTTCGGATTGGTGGGTGGAAACATGGTCGATCATGGGCATCACGCTTTCAAACTAAACGCGATACAAAGATCAGAAAGCGGTCACTTCCTCAAGTGTCGGGATCACATCGGCGGTACCTTTTCGCGTGACCATAATCGCGCTGGCAATTTGGGCGCGTTTAATCGC
>CAYVRN010000135.1:0-1999 GCA_964453855.1 uncultured Rhodobacterales bacterium | reverse complement strand
TCCCAAGCGGATTGCGCCATGAGAACCTGATGACAGGTTTCGTTCTGGATCAACACCAGATCGCCATGATTGGCTGCGCCCAAAGCGTCTTTCACTAGTCTTTCGGGGATAGCTCGGTTTGCGCCCGGATAAATGACAATGGCATTTTCACCCCCGTCATCAACCATGATAATCGCGTGGCCGGTGGGCGCATTCACTTCGATCAAGTAATGCGTATCTACTCCGTATCCCTTGATCCTGTCGACGGCCCAAACGCCATCAGCACCAACCGCTCCTACGTGGCACACATCAGACCCAGCGCGGGACGCGGCCACAGACATGTTGGTCCCTTTTCCACCCAGCCCTTCGTAAGTGCTGGTCGCTGCAATCGTTTCCCCCGGCTGCACCAGATGTGGCAGACGATAAAACCTGTCCGCATTGACCGAGCCGAGGTTGAAGATTGTCATTACCGCACCTTATGCGCCGCTAGGATCGCCATGTTCAGGATGTCATTGGCTGTCGAAACTGTCGAACAAATCTGGATCGGCTTGTCCACACCTGTCAGGATCGGACCGATTACGGTAGCGCCCGCCATTTCCTGCATCAGCTTGGTCGAAATGCTGGCCGAGTGGCGCGCCGGAACGACCAGAACGTTCGCCGGACCGCTTAAGCGCGAGAAGGGGTACGAGGCCATCGCCTTTGCGTTCAGGGCAACGTCCACGGCCATTTCGCCTTCGTATTCGAAATCAACCCCACGGCGATCCAGAACACTTGGCGCAAGATGCAT
This sequence comes from uncultured Rhodobacterales bacterium, assembly GCA_964453855.1. Taxonomy (GTDB): domain Bacteria; phylum Pseudomonadota; class Alphaproteobacteria; order Rhodobacterales; family Rhodobacteraceae; genus JASMHC01. The sequence goes on along the minus strand of CAYVRN010000135.1, from coordinate 1,233 downwards.
TTTTTCTGCCCGTTCAGAAACTGGGTAGCCAAAGGTCGAGAACGAAACAAAGGCCACGCGCGGGTCAAGACCCAGATCGCGGGCCACTTCGGCGCCTCGTTCTGCGATGTTGGCCAAATCTTCTTCGTCGGGCCATTCGTGGACCAGCGTATCACCAATCAGAACAACCTTGCCTTTGTGCAACAACGCTGTGATGCCCACTGCGCCTGCATTGGCATCGGCGTCAAACACGTTGTTTATCAGACCCAGGACGTGCGCCGATTTCCGTGTCGCGCCTGTGACCAGCGCGTCACCATGCCCGTGCGCCAACATCAAAGCCGAGAAAACGTGACGGTCGCGCGCGGCCATGCGGTGCACATCCTGACGGTCAAAGCCTTTGCGCTGCAGGCGGTTGTAAAGGAACTCTTTGTACTGATCGAGGTAACGGGTGTTGCCTGCGTTCACCACGTCCAGCTCACGCACCGCATCGGCCAGACCGGTTGCTTCCAGCTTGGCCTTCACGTCTTCCTGACGACCAACCACCAGCGCCTTGCCCATACCCGAGCGCTGATACATCACCGCCGCTCGCAACACGCGGGGATCGTCGCCTTCGGCAAAAATCATTGTGGCCTGCGCCGCACGGGCCCGCGCATTCAGGCTGCGTAGAATGTTCGCTGTCGGATCCATCCGCGACTTGAGGCTAAGCGTATAGGCCTCCATATCGATAATCGGGCGACGGGCCGCGCCGGTGTCCATACCTGCCCGCGCAACGGCTGGCGGAATACGGTGGATCAGGCGGGGATCAAACGGTGTTGGGATGATATAGTCGCGGCCAAAGGTAAGCTTTTTACCATAGGCCATCGCCACTTCATCGGGCACATCTTCGCGTGCCAATTCGGCCAACGCTTCTGCACACGCAATCTTCATCTCGTCGTTGATGGCTCGGGCGTGAATGTCCAGCGCACCGCGGAACAGATAAGGGAACCCCAACACGTTGTTCACCTGATTGGGATAGTCGCTGCGACCCGTCGCAACGATTGCGTCGGGCCGCACTTCGTGGGCCTCTTCGGGGGTAATTTCCGGATCGGGGTTTGCCATGGCGAAAATCACGGGGTTGTCACCCATGTTCTGAACCATCTCTTGCGTCACAGCGCCCTTTGCCGATACGCCAAGGAACACATCCGCACCATTCATGGCTTCTTCCAGAGTCCGAAGATCGGTGTTTACGGCGTGGGCCGATTTCCACTGGTTCAT
>CAYVRN010000134.1:0-3950 GCA_964453855.1 uncultured Rhodobacterales bacterium | reverse complement strand
GGATCACTTTACCACCCGAGCCGATCACTTCACGGATCTTGTCGGTCGGGATCTGCATGGTTTCGATGCGAGGCGCGTGAACGCTGAATTCACCAGCCGAGGTGATCGCTTTCGCCATTTCGCCAAGGATATGCATCCGGCCAGCTTTTGCCTGTGCCAGTGCCTTTTCCATGATCTCAGGCGTGATGCCCGCAACCTTGATGTCCATCTGCAACGAGGTGATGCCGTTCTCGGTACCCGCCACTTTGAAGTCCATATCGCCAAGGTGATCTTCGTCGCCCAGAATATCGGTCAGGATGCCGTAGCTTCCGTCGTCTTCTAGGATCAGACCCATCGCAACACCGGCAACCGGCGCTTTCAAAGGCACACCTGCGTCCATCATGGACAGCGAGCCGCCACAGACGGAAGCCATCGAAGACGAACCGTTTGATTCAGTGATCTCGGATACAACACGGATGGTGTAGGGGAAGTCGGTTGCCGCAGGCAGAACCGCCTGAAGCGCACGCCATGCCAGTTTACCGTGACCGATTTCACGACGACCAGGCGATCCTACGCGGCCAACTTCACCAACCGAATACGGAGGGAAGTTATAGTGCAGCAGGAAGTTCGAGCGGTAGTTTCCATGCAGTGCGTCGATGATCTGTTCGTCATCGCCGGTGCCCAGAGTGGTCACAACCAGACCTTGGGTTTCACCACGGGTGAACAATGCTGAACCGTGTGTACGCGGCAGAACGTGAGTTTCAGCAACGATGTCACGAACTTCGTCCAGCGCACGACCGTCGATGCGCTTGCCTTCTTTAACAACCGAACCGCGCAGAACCGAGCTTTCCAGCTTCTTCAGAGCAGACCCAAGGTTCTCGTCCTCTTGCTGTTCTTCGCTCAGACCTTCGATGATTGCGTCTTTGGCAGCAGCAACTGCAGATGTACGCTCTTGCTTGTCGGTGATGGCATATGCTGCGCGCATCTGCTCTTCACCTGCCGCTTTGACGGTTTCGTAAAGCTCGCTGTAATCAGGTGCTTCGAATTCGAACGGCTCTTTCGCGCAGTCTTCGGCCAGATCAATAATAAGGTCGATGACAGGCTGAATGCTTTCGTGCGCGAAGTTCACAGCACCCAGCATTTCGGCTTCGGTCAGTTCGTAGGCTTCCGATTCCACCATCATCACGGCGTCTTTGGTGCCGGCAACCACAAGGTCCAGACGCTGGTCCGGATTGTTGCGCAGCTGGTCCATATCGTCGACAGTCGGGTTCAGAACGTATTCGCCACCTTCATAGCCAACACGTGCGCCAGCGATCGGGCCCATGAACGGCGCGCCTGAAATGGTCAAGGCAGCAGATGCCGCGATCATCGCTACGATGTCAGGGTCGTTAACCAGATCGTGCGACAGAACAGTACACATCACCAGAACTTCGTTTTTGAAGCCAGGGACAAACAGCGGACGGATCGGACGGTCGATCAAACGTGCTGTCAGGGTTTCTTTTTCGGTTGGGCGCGCTTCGCGCTTGAAGAAACCACCGGGGATTTTACCCGCAGCATAGTATTTTTCTTGGTAGTGAACGGTCAGTGGGAAAAAGTCCTGACCCGGCTTTTGCTTTTTTGCAAAAGTGACGTTGGCCATGACAGAGGTCTCGCCCAGAGTGGCGATCACTGTACCATCAGCCTGACGGGCAACCTTGCCCGTTTCCAGTGTAAGTGTTTCCTCACCCCACTGAATCGATTTCGTTGTTACGTTGAACATATATCGTATCCTTGTTGGAAGCGCTCCCGGCCCTCCGGGTCTTCCGTTATCGTGGTGGCCCCATTGCCACCGATCCCAATCCTTTTCATGCGCCCGGGATCAAAGGCATCACGTCTCAGATGCGTGCGCCTTACATCAGTTTGTCATGTTTGGAAAGGGTTTCGGAAACCGGATGTTAGGGGAAATCAGCGACAAAGCCCTTGTTTGAGAGGGGGAAAGGCATGTCGGCGTATATTTCTGGAGTCGAGTTCTCCACAACGGGGGCGCAGGATTATGTTGAACTCACGCTGCCTGCCGACGAAAACCCCGCAGATTACACCCTGGCCATGTACAATTCGACAGGCAATTTCATGCGCGAGATTGTGCTTGAGGGCGAGGGGATCTTTGACGGTGAGCAGATTGTTTGCCGCATTGATTTGAGTGACCTTAAATTCGGTCAAATATCCGGGGTTCAGGCATTTGCCGTGATCGAAAATGACGGCGAAGTTGCGCAATTTGTTTCTCTCAAAGACCCCATCCTAGCTAATAACGGACCTGCTGAAGGGTGCCAAAGTGTAGTTTGGGGGGGCGGTTCTGTCCCCTGTTTCGCCCTGGGCACGCGCATTTCAACACCAAATGGGTTGGTCGAAGTGTCCGAGTTATGCGTCGGTGATTGCGTATTGACGCACTCACTTCTGGCCGAGCGGATCAAATGGGTACGTGTGTTTCACCAAAGGCGGACCCAACCGGAAAAATGGCCGGTTTGCATCCCAGCACACGCATTCGGTTGGGGGCGTCCGCATGCCGATCTAGTTTTGTCGCCGCAACATCGGGTCGTCATCGGGGCCTTCCGCCAAGCTGTGGGGCTGTCTGACACGCCCTGTCTGGTTCCGGCAAAATCACTGGTGGGTTACAAAGGAATACGCTGGATGCGGGGGCGGCACAGCCAGACATGGGTTCATTTTGCGTTGGGTAGCCATCAGGCGGTTTGGGCCAACGGCTGCCTGACTGAAAGCCTGTTGTTGGGGCCTCAAGTTGTGGGCGGTCTTTCAAAGGCGGAGCAGCGTCACCTGAGCACGATGTTTCCGCGCAATTTGAACGACGATGATCTTAATGGTCCCCCCGCCTTTCCCCTAAAGACTGTCGGGAAAATGCGCGCAATTCTAAAAAATCGCTCCTCTGGGGTAACAAATTTCACGGAAACGTCGACGAAACAGTTGTAAGGCTTGAGTTTTCCCCGACGCTTCGGGAAGATAGGGCTCTTGTGGCGTGGCTGACCGGATTGATTTATGACCTCTTTTTTGCGTTCGTTGTTTTTGGCTTTTTGGGTGGGGATGACATCGGGCATCGCTGCCGCGCAAGAACCTGCACGTATCCTGGCCGTTGGGGATAGCCTGATGGCGTGGCACCTGATGACAGGAAAATCCATTGCAGATGTGGTCGGGGATGAGTTGAACGAGCCGACAGCCAGTCGCGCTGTCAGCGCGGCGCGCATGATCTTTAACGTCCCGGGATTTGCCCAAATGGGAATGCAAATTCCCAACCAGTTCAGCGGCGACAACTGGGATTGGGTTTTGATGAACGGTGGCGGCAATGACCTGTGGTTTGGCTGTGGCTGCAAAGCCTGTGATATCAAACTCGACAAGCTTCTGGACCCCGACACCGGCAAGGGCGCAATTCCCGATCTTATCACATCCGCCCGCTTAACCGGGGCGCAAGTCGTCTGGGTGGGATACCTTCGCAGCCCCGGAGTGGATTCGCTGATCGAGGAATGCCGCGACGAAGGCGACGCGCTCGAGGCGCGGATTACCGAGTATGTGGCAGGGCGGGACGGCGTGTATTTCGTCTCAAACGCGGATCTCGTGCCGCATGGCGATTTGTCGTTCCACAGCGTTGACCGAATCCATCCTTCGGTAAAAGCAAGTCGCGCAATCGGGGAACGTGTTGCCGATGTGATCCGGAAGAATGACAAGGATCGTTAGACATAAGACCGCCCGCTGGACTAATCCCGCCTTTAGGTTTGCATGAGAAAACCCTTTCCGACGTCAAAAACGGGTCATGGCCTTACTAGCTAGCGTGAGCGAGGATGCGAACGGGCCGCCAGACCACCGATAGATCGACAGGTGCAGGGGTAAAATCCCTGAAACTGGATGACCCCGCTACCGGCGGGCCCGCCATTTTCCTTCGATACCAGCGATACAAGCCCTGAATAGGTGACACCCTGCCAGAGAGC
>CAYVRN010000133.1:0-3988 GCA_964453855.1 uncultured Rhodobacterales bacterium | reverse complement strand
CGGCAATCGCCCTAGCGGCCGTCGTCATCTATTGGTTATAAATCCTGACCCTAAAAAATTTGCTGCTTTTTGTTTTTCTTATGCTTATCTTACCGGAATATTTTTTGGAATGTATGAGGCGGCTAATTTTTGGCAATAAATTGAGTGAAAAATTGATTTTAGGGCGCATTTCCCATTTACTCTGATTACTTAATCCAATGCTCTGAAACACCTGTTAATCATGGTAAAATTGTCGATGCGATTCTGCAAACATCGAACACGATGACGTCGGCAATCGAGCCATTGATTCTTGGGAAAGATTCTCGCTCTCCGAACTTACGTCACTATAAACGACTGCGCAGTTCGATAAATTCCCCTTTCACCTTTTCGGCCGATCGACCCTTCATCTGTCGCACCAGATTAGAGATCGCGAGCACATTTGGCGCTGACATGAACACTTGGACCTGGTAGCTAGATGATCCATCAACCAAGCTCCTGACTTCCTTGCTAAAGTGCGCTTGGTCGCCCATCTCGCAGACGTTGGGCGCGCCCAATATTCGATCCCCCTGAACCGGTAATTAGTGGACCAAGCAAAATATTATCGTTGGTGGAGATCACGGTGGCTGGAATTATTGTGTCGCATTATAATACCTCCCAAAGTCAAGCCTCCGAACCGACTGCAACACATTTCTGGATATGTTATGATCGTAGAGCAATTTCAGCAAGCAGACTTGGCACCCGCTGGATACGAGTAGGTTTGTCCCAGAACCTGAGTACTCAAACATTTTTGAATTCTAAGCTGGGCAACAATCGCTTGATGGATAATCTCTCTGCAATTGCCTTGGCCTCATATAGAGCTTGATCAGCCAAACGCATCATGGGCTCAACTTCACAAATAGCGGCGTCTTCGCAGGTTGCCACACCAATTGAGACAGTAACCGAGACATCTTCTTCAGCGGGGCTCGTTAAAATCAAATCATCAATTACCCGCTTTATTCTCACACTGACCTCAACCGCATCCGTATGATTAGCCCCAGGCAAAATAACAGCAAATTCATCGCCACCTATTCGTGCTACTATGTCCCCAGCGCGCACCGTCCCTGCCGCGACTGTTGCTATCGCCTTGAGAACTTGGTCTCCAAACAAATGTCCATGGGAATCATTTATCCCTTTGAAATCATCGACATCGAACAAGATTAAGGCACCAGCTTGATCAGACTTATGTTCCGTCAAACCCAGAACGGCGTGGTTAAAGCCCCCTCTGTTCAAAATACCGGTAAGGCTATCAGTGCGCTCTCGCATTTCTGCGGCTTCAATCAACAAGATCAGGGCCTTATAATTTTGCAACGAAAAAAATATCATCGTTGCCAAAGCGCCAGTGACGGATATAAGCGCAACTGTGTGATCCATACCGTCCATGTGGTGACCGTCAATTTCCGATACGGCGATCAAATACTCTGGCACAAAACCCAAGACGACCACATACGTGAAGACAAGTCCAACGAGCATCATCGCCCAACGCAAATCAGAGAGCAGGCCAATAACGACTGGGGGAACAGCAAGCCAAATCAAAAAGGGCGAATGAAACCCACCTGAAAGGGCTATGATCCAAAACAACATCAGAAGCATAGCACAGTTCACCAAATTGGCCGCAAATGTCGCACGACCAAACTGATAAAATATCCACGACACCAAGCACAAGATCGAATAGACAGCCGCGCCAAGCAAAGACGTGAATGCACCCACAGAGAAAAATAAAACCACGAATGCGACGCTCAAAAATGTGGCAAACGACAGAAAACTTGACGTGATCTCCAAACGATAGTCAGTCAAACCATTCACGATGTATCAACTCACGACGATTAAGCTATGCAACAAATTAATTCTTATCGGCACTCTCCACTATTTTCAATAAACAATGTCTATTACACTATCGTCAACAACAGCGAAAATCGTAGCAACTTGTAAGACCAGCGAGATTTCTGTAAGGTCGGAAATCACAAAACAACCAAGGCGGACCGGCTTTCGTTGCAGAATGTCACTGGATGTAACTCCAATAGTAAAATTACGGCCCCAATATAAATAATTGATACATTAGACAAACCTTCGCCCTTGAGTTGCGGCCGCAGTCGATATATCTATGAGAAGTATCGTGAACGGATATACATAGGGATAGAAATGATGGACCTAACAAAACTCACAATTAAAGAACTTAAAAAATTGCAGCTTGAAGTCGATCACGCGATATCGACATTTGAAGAACGGGCCAAGAAAGATGCCTTGGTAGCTGTCGAAGCGAAGGCGAAAGAGTTGGGCTTCAATTTGGGGGATTTATTAGGAAATACAAAACCAAAAGCAAAGCGAGCCAAGGTTGCACCAAAATACGCGCACCCTGAAAACCCAGAACTAACTTGGACTGGACGTGGTCGGAAACCAAAATGGATTGAGGCTGCACTCGCTGAGGGCAAAAATCTCGACGATCTTTTAATTTGAATAAACACAATCTGGATCAACCTCAAAAGTAAAATTCTGCTCATGCTGCATGGTTAATGCAAAAGTCCCGATAGATTCATTCTAAATCCGATCCACCAGATGCCGGGGATGAACATCTAGTAACTCGCGCTGATATTGAAACGCGGCGTATCCAATTTAGACTAGAGGCCAGTATCAGGACCGGAGGATGGAAGAGATTACGGTGTTACTGATACGGCAAGGAGTTCGGCGACAGTAAACCTTGTGCCCGTGATGCTGTGATCCACGACGCGACCTTGCAGTCAGGGATCACAAATTGAGAAACCAAGGCGAATATCTAGATCGACGACCACCGACTTTGCAATCTATAGACATTTCGATATTTTCATGTATTGAGGCACAGAGCAGAATGATCTTTCAGGGATATGTAGCCCATAAATAATTTGGGAAATTGTTTTGTGAAACTGTTAAATGGGTTAACTCTTCTGAATGCTTGAGTTGAGATTGCGATACCTTAAAAAGATACAGCTGGCCATGCTGTCTTTGGGATTTCTCGGGGTGAATTCATTTTTCCTTCTTTTCTTCACTGGCCAAATGGTGCTCCCAAAAATTATTTTGGCTGAGGCAACTCTAATTTTACTACTTATTATATACTCTTTTTATCGTATATTTAGGAAAAATGAGTATGATGAGTTTTCAACCAATATAATCCTATTAGCATTCTTTGTACACTGCTTAGTCGTATATTTTCTCGTTTCATTTGATCCCCTTCGCGTTATCTGGTTCCAGGTACTAATTTCGCTCGTTTTCTTGTTTAAAGATCTCAGAGAAGGTGTGGCGGTGGCTCTTTTGTCCATCATCGTAGTATTTTTGGGAAATGAAACTTATTTCGCTGGTCGGCAAGGTGAGTATGATGTCCAGCTTCTCTGGACATTTATAGTGTCTACCACGATGATCAGCGGTGCCGCAGGTGTGATGAGCCGTTACTATCAAGATTTAGCGCAACTTTCCTATAATTTATCTAGATTTGACGGTTTGACAGGCGTCTTGAATTCTAGAGCTTTTCGAGATGAATGTTCGAGAATTACTAATAAATTATCGGATAAGGGAGAAACAATATTATTTGGCGTCATCGATTTAGATGATTTTAAAAACATTAATGATACTCGGGGACATCCTGTTGGTGACGAAATATTAGTATCATTTTCTCATGCGCTGAAAGATAATTTAACCAAGGATTCTGCTGTTGGCCGCATTGGTGGTGATGAGTTCGTGTTTATTGAATATTCTGATAGCATAACAAGATCAGCTATTTTTGGAATATTCAAAAATATTTTGCAAATTGTTAGTGACGATGTTGGCTTCACGGTACAAGCTTCTCTTGGTATATCAAAATGTAAAGTTGATGGGTTCGAATTTGCAGGTGCTTATCGTGATGCTGATCATCAGATGTATACGGCAAAGAGAGCCAAAACTGATTTATGAGGAATTGTTGCATTAAACATGCAGCATGAGCAGAATTTTACTTTTGAGGTTG
>CAYVRN010000132.1:0-4025 GCA_964453855.1 uncultured Rhodobacterales bacterium | reverse complement strand
TTTCCAAGCGATTGGCCAACAGCGGGATGGTCGATTTTCTGAATGTTATCAAAGGTCGCATCCACACTGATCCGGCAATGACGGACGTGATTCCAGTTCAGGGTATGGCCAACGCCCCGCATCTGGATTTCGCTGGCGAGGTGCGTAAAGCCACCGGAATGCCAACCTTCCACGCCGCAAAAATCCCCGACGTGGCGACCGCGCGCCACGCTGTTGCCAGTGGTTTGCTGGACATGGTCGGCATGACCCGCGCCCATATGGCAGACCCGCACATCGTCCGCAAAATAATGGAAGGCCGCGAAGATGACATCCGCCCCTGCGTAGGTGCGACCTACTGTCTGGATCGCATCTATCAAGCTGGCGAAGCGCTGTGCATGCACAACGCCGCTACGGGGCGCGAGCTAACAATGCCACACGACATCGCTCCTTCCACGAACAAGAAAAAAGTCGTCATCGTCGGCGCAGGCCCTGCTGGACTTGAAGCGGCTCGCGTGGCCGCCGAGCGTGGCCATGACGTCACCGTGTTCGAAGCCCAACCAGACCCCGGCGGACAGGTGCGCCTGACCGCACAAAACCCGCGTCGCCGCGAGATGATCAGCATCATCGACTGGCGCATGTCTCAGTGTGCCGCTCGTGACGTGGAATTCCGGTTCAACACTTGGGCCGAGGCCGTGGACGTGACCGCTCTGAACCCTGATGTTGTCATTATCGCAACGGGCGGATTACCCAACACGGAACTGTTCGAAAGCGGCAAGGAACAAGATTTGGTTGTCACCTCATGGGATCTGATCTCGGGCGATGTGAAGCCGGGCCAGAATGTTTTAATCTACGACGAAAGCGGCGATCATCCCGGCCTCATGGCTGCGGAAGTTGCTGCGAATGCAGGGTCGACTGTCGAAGTGATGACCCCCGACCGCATGTTCGCACCCGACATTATGGGCATGAACTTGGTCCCATATATGCGCGCCCTGCAAGACAAAGACGTGACCTTCACTGTCACCCGACGCCTGAAAGACGTGGTTCGATGCGGGAACAAGCTAAAAGCAATCATCGGCACGGACTACAGCGATTTCACCAGCGAAAAGGTCTATGATCAGGTGGTCGTTAACTACGGCACCCTTCCTATAGATGACCTCTATTTCGACCTAAAACCATTGTCATCGAACGGTGGTGCGGTCGATTACAATGCCCTAATCAATGGGCATGCCCAGACGGTTACGCGCAACGGCAGTGGTAGCTTCCAACTGTTTCGCATCGGAGATGCAGTAAGCGCACGCAACACCCACGCCGCGATCTACGACGCCCTGCGTCTGATGAAAGACATCTAGAATGAGATCCTCCAAGACAATCCACGTCATATCAGCTCATGCCGAAGGTGAAGTCGGTGACGTGATTGTCGGTGGTGTCCTTCCCCCTCCGGGCGAGACGCTTTGGGAACAAAGCCGCTGGATCGCGCAGGACCAAACCCTGCGAAATTTCGTGCTGAACGAACCTCGTGGCGGGGTATTTCGGCATGTAAACCTTTTGGTGCCGCCAAAGCACCCCGAGGCGGATGCAGCCTTTATCATCATGGAACCCGAAGACACGCCGCCTATGTCCGGCTCGAACTCAATCTGTGTCTCAACCGTGTTGCTGGACGCTGGCATTGTTCCTACGACAGAGCCTGAAACGCATATGGTTCTGGAAGCTCCCGGCGGGTTGGTCCGGGTACGGGCTGAATGCAAAGACGGCAAAGCCGAGCGGATCTTCGTTCAAAACCTGCCCTCGTTTGCTCAAAAGCTTGAGGTGCCGCTGGAAATCGAAGGGCTTGGCGCTCTAACCGTCGATACGGCCTTTGGTGGTGACAGCTTTGTGTGTGTCGATGCCCAATCCTTAGGCTTTTCGCTGACCGAAGATGAAGCTCATGACATTGCCAAGCTGGGCGTGAAAATCACCAACGCGGCGACCGAACAGTTGGGATTTCATCATCCCACCAATTCAGACTGGAAACACATTTCGTTTTGCCTGTTTGCGGGACCACTGACCGATGGTCCCAACGGTCTTGAAACCGGCGCAGCGGTTGCGATTCAACCTGGCAAAGTGGACCGGTCGCCCACCGGCACAGCCCTATCTGCCCGAATGGCTGTACTGCATGCGCGCGGACAGATGCAGGTGGGTGACACACTCACCGCACGGTCCCTAATCGGATCGACTTTTCAGGGTCGCATTCTGAGTCAATCTAAAGTGGGCGATATACCAGCGATCTTACCCGAAATTTCGGGACGTGGCTGGATAACAGGCATTCACCAGCATATGTTAGACCCAAGCGATCCATGGCCGGAAGGCTACAGACTTACCGATACGTGGGGCGCGCGATGATTTCGAAAGTGGCGACCCCGACAGGATTCGAACCTGTAACCTGCCCCTTAGGAGGGGGCTGCTCTATCCAGTTGAGCCACGGGGCCGCTGAAGGTTGCCTAGCCGATTCATTTGCGAATTCAAAGACCAAAGCATCCCTATGTCCGGCTTTGGATCAAACCTACTTGGCTATCTTGGAAAAATCAGGATAACTGGTGGCAGAACAATAAATCAGGATCCGATACGTGACCAAAGCGAAACAACGCCCGTTAACCCTGCGCGAAGTCTCTGAAGCCTCTGGCGTGTCCGAGATGACTGTCAGCCGGGTGTTGCGCAACAGGGGTGACGTTTCGGAAACGACGCGAAAGCGCGTTCTGGCCGCCGCAAAAGAACTTGGCTACGTACCAAACAAAATTGCAGGTGCTTTGGCCAGTCAGCGGGTCAACTTAGTGGGTGTAATCATCCCATCGCTTTCCAACATGGTCTTCCCGACAGTGATGACTGGAATCAGCGAAGTACTGGAAAACACGGCGTTGCAGCCGGTCGTTGGTGTGACCGATTATACACCAGAGAAAGAAGAGCGCGTCCTTTACGAAATGCTGTCGTGGCGACCGTCCGGCGTGATCATTGCAGGCCTTGAGCACTCAGCTGCGTCACGCGCCATGTTGGAGAACGCCGGGATTCCAGTTGTCGAGATCATGGATGTAGACGGAACTCCGGTTGATGCCATGGTCGGGATCAGCCACAGGCGGGCCGGACGGATCATGGCCGAGGCCATTATCAAAGCTGGATACAAACGCATTGGCTTTCTTGGCACGAAAATGCCTTTGGACCATCGGGCGCGAAAGCGCTTTGAAGGGTTCACTCAGGCACTTGCAAAGGCGGGTGTCGAGATCGCCGATCAGGAGTTCTACTCGGGCGGGTCAGCCTTGGCCAAGGGACGCGAAATGACCGAAGCCATGTTAAAACGCACACCAGATCTGGACTTCCTGTACTACTCGAACGACATGATCGGTGCCGGCGGACTTCTGTATTTGCTCGAAGCGGGTATCGATGTGCCGGGCCAGATCGGGCTCGCGGGCTTTAACGGCGTCGAGCTGTTGGATGGTTTGCCTCGAAAGCTGGCAACCATGGACGCCTGCCGTCTTGAGATTGGTAGGAAAGCCGCTGAAATCATAGCCTCTCGCCAGTCGGATGACGTTTCTGATTACGAAAGCATCGTTGAGCTTCAGCCAACGATAAACTTCGGCGAAACGCTCAAGCGCAAATAATTCACTATACTGTCATTTTGATATTTTTAATGTGCAGCAAGTCTGCTTCACAGCTGCGCCAATCCGCTTGGCTTTGAGAACCTGCGATTCGCAGCGCAAGCTTCTGCTTTTCGACATTGTGATATCAGCCGCAAAACCCTCAAAGTAGCGGGCCGCATTAGTATGTTTTTGTGGTTACGAAAGTATATGTGTTTATACTTTCATTTTGAAAAATATTCGACCGTATTTTTCAATCTCTTATTATCAATCTGTCCATACGTCCGCGACGTATAACCCTATCTCTTCGCATTTTAAAATTAAGTTGTCGAAAGAATACAGTTAAAAACAACGATTTTTTCGGCAGCGACTGAGAAAATCGGAAGTTAGGGTCAGGATTCATAACCAATAGATGACGACGGCCGCTAGGGCGATTGCCGA
>CAYVRN010000131.1:0-4089 GCA_964453855.1 uncultured Rhodobacterales bacterium | reverse complement strand
CGGCTTGAGGCGCGGGTGTCGCGCTGTACTGTGGTTGTGCAGCAGCTGTCTGCTCCTCGTCTATTAATGCCTCAACCTGTGCCGAGGCGTTTGTCGCGGCAAGGCTCTGGGCTGCCAATAGTGGCAGCGCCAGCGCAACGGCCAACGAGAGAGCTGAGGGTTTTGGGGTGTGCTGTAAAGCCAAGGACACCGCTCCGGATTTCACGGTCGTATGGGGCGAGGGCGGAGTATACCTGAGCAACAGGCTGGAAGCCCGAGCAGAGTTCAGACGGAATTCCCCGTCCGCTCGACCGGTAGTAATTGGGAGAAAAGGTCTCTACATTTAGCAGCTTGAGGAGCATCAAGGCTCCTGAAATCCAGAATGGGTCGCCGTACTGGTGGCCGCAGTCAATCAGTGAAGGTGATCCCATGCCGTTAAGCCCCTACGAGCCAAGCGTTGATCAACGGCTAGGATTTGGTGTTTTTGTCAAAGGGTCTGTTTTTAGGGGACTGCTCCATTGGGCAGGGATTCTGGTGCTGGTATTTGCCAACCTCGTCGGTGCGACTTTTGCCACGAGTCATGCCAGTGCTGAAGACGGCGCAGCCTTTGCGGGTATTATCGCAGCCAGCGAGTACCAACCCGGTTTTGTGCCGCTGTATTGGCATGAGGGTCAGGGCAAGCTCTACGCCGAGGTGAGCGCGTTCAATCAGCCGCTGATTTATTACCCCAGCCTGTCCCAAGGCGTAGGCTCGAATGACCTGGGTCTTGATCGTGGCCGCTTGGGGGAAACCCAATTGGTGCAGTTTGAACGGGTGGGTCCACGCGTATTGCTGGTGGCACTCAACACGCGCTATCGAGCGACTACCGAAAACCCTGCCGAGACCCGCGCGGTAAGCGAAGCCTTTGCGCGTTCGGTGTTGTGGGGGTTTGATATCGTCGCCGAGGACGCCACGGCTCACGATGAGAATGCGACCAGCGGCGGCAGTAAAGAACAAGATACAAAGGTTCTTATCGACCTCACCGCCTTTGCCCAGCGGGATGCGCTGGGACTCGCGGCGCTGTTGGAGGGTCGGGGGGAAGGGGCCTACGCCATCGATAGTCAGCGCTCTGTCATTAACCGCCTGCGCTCGAAGGCGTTTCCCGATAACACCGAAGTCGATGCCCTGGTGACTTTTGTCGGCCGCCCCAAGGGGGATATTCTGGAGACGGTATCCCCCGATGCGGGTGCGGTGACTTTGCACTTACACCACTCCTTTGTGCGCTTACCCGATGACGGCTACACGCCGTTGCCCTATGACCCCCGCGCCGGATTTATCGATGGCGGTGAGGGCAGTTTGTTTTACGACTATGGCGCCCCTCTGGGCGAGCCCGTGAAGCGCGGCTATGCCTGGCGTCATCGGCTTGAGAAAAAGCACCCCGAGCGCGAGCGCAGCGAGGCGGTTGAGCCCATTGTTTATTACGTCGATGCAGGAGTGCCCGAGCCAATTCGCAGCGCGCTCATCGAAGGTGCGTCGTGGTGGAATCAGGCCTTTGAGGCGGCGGGTTACATTGATGGCTTTCAGGTCAAGGTATTGCCTGAGGGTGCCGACCCCATGGACGTGCGTTACAACGTCATTCAGTGGGTGCATCGCTCCACCCGGGGTTGGTCCTATGGCATGAGTGTGCGCGACCCGCGTACCCAGGAAATTATTAAAGGCCACGTGAGTCTGGGCTCGCTGCGGGTGCGACAGGATTATTTGCTCGCGGAGGGTTTGCTCGCGCCTTATCAGGCCGGTGTCGATGAGGAGCAGGCGGCCAAGGCCTTGGAGGATTTCTCGCTCGCTCGGATTCGCCAGCTATCGGCCCACGAGGTGGGCCATACCCTCGGCCTTGAACATAACTTTGCGGCGAGCGCGGATGATCGAGCCTCGGTGATGGATTATCCCCATCCTTACGTCACGCTGACGGAGGCAAATGAAGTCGATATCTCCGATGCTTACGCGGTTGGGATCGGTGAGTGGGACAAGCACGCGATCAGCTGGGGTTACGCGGATTTTCCCGACGGGAAAGAGGCGTCGGGGCGCCAAGCACTGATGGATGACCTGCTGGCCTCCGGACTTTCTTTCGTGGCCGATCAGCATGCCCGGGGCGATAGCTTCGCGCGGGGTGCGGGACCCTGCCACAGCCGCGGTAGCTTGTGGGATAACGGCGCCGATCCGGTGGCTGAGCTCAATCGGCTTATGTCGCTTCGAAAGGTTGTCCTTGATAATTTTTCCGAGGCGGTGATTCGATCGGGGCGGTCACTGGCGAGCATCGAAGACGCGCTGGTGCCCGCCTATTTAATGCACCGCTATCAGCTACAAGCCGCAGGTACAGTCTTGGGAGGACGAGACTTTACCTATGCGCTTAAGGGAGATGGGCAAGTGCCCACCACAAAGATCGACGGTGATCGGCAGCGCGCAGCACTCGATGCCCTGATCGCCACGCTCTCACCGGAGGCATTGGCCTTGTCGCCCGAGTTGGTGGCCCTGATTCCTCCGCGCCCCCCGGGCTCGGGCTCCTCGCGAGAGTTGTTTCCCCGCGAAACCGGCTATTTGTTTGACCCGATTGCAGCGGCGTCCACCGCCGTGGATTTAACCTTAAAGGTGTTGCTCGACCCGACCCGCGCAGCGCGACTCAATCGGCAGGCAATGGTCGATGCCGGCGCGCCTGATTTTAGCGAGGTGTTACAGGCGTTGGTTGGGGCGACCTGGGACGACGAGGGCGATACGCGCGGTGATACGAGTGCGGCTGGAACTGGTGCAGATGCGGACGGTCTGTTGCAGGTCAGGCTTGCGCAGCGCACGCAGGCGCAGGTCGTGGAACATTTATTGGCACTCGCTGCCCACCCGAGAGCGGCGACGGATGTCAGGGCCCTGGCCTGGGAGGTGACATCATCGATCGCACAGCGGGTGGCCATGGCGATGGCCAAAACCGAAGGCTCTGAGGAAACGCTGGGCTGGCATGCGCACTATCGGTTTATTGCGCAGCGCATTGCAGCGGCGAGTGCCGATGAGGACGCATGGAAGGTCGAAGCGGTGACGATTCCGCCGGGCTCACCGATCTGACGCGCGGCGAGGAGAGTCTTCGCTAGTCGTTTTTGCGAAGCGGCGTAATGTTACTGATCTCGTCGGTGCCCACAGGCTCAGGTGTCAGTGCTTCTATTTCTGTTGCCGGTAGAGAGCCATCAGCGTGTAAAGAGCCCTCAGCGTGTAGAGAGCCCTCAGCGTGTAGAGAGCCCTCAGCGTGTAGAGAGCCCTCAGCGTTGAATTTGACTGAGATGCTGGGGGATGCCCCTTGAAGCCTATATGCAACCAGCCAGAGCTGGCTGCTCAGCAAGCTGTAGAGGCCAAAGCACCCGAGAAAAATTCCAAACTGGAAATACTCCGGTGTGTTAGCGCGATGCAGCATCAAACCAATGAAGGTCACGCTCAGGTGGATGCCAAGAATGATGACCAGGGCGCGACGATCTGAAAAGCCCAGATCCTGCATCAGATGGTGAATATGTGATCGGTCGGCGGCAAAAGGAGAGCCCTTGCGGATCACTCGCCGAAGGCTGGTAAAGACCATGTCGAACAACGGCAGTGCCACCACAAAAAGCGCCGTCACCGGTTGAATTAATTTCACGTCACCCACTTGGCCGGATGCCGCGGCTAATAACAGGCACACGACAATAAACCCAAGAAGCTTGCTGCCCGCGTCGCCTAAAAATGTTTTCGGCACCAGGGGTGAGAGCTTGAGATTAGAGACCAAGAAGGCGAGTAGGGAAGCACTGATCGCCAAGGTCACAAACCCGGGCGCGGTCTCGACAAACAAATGAAAGGTCACCAAGGTAGTGATGACAAGCAGGGCAAGCAGGCCGTCCATGCCATCCAGCATATTGAAGGCATTGATAATGCCGAAGATGGCAACCACGGTGAACGGGTAGGCCAGCACTGGGTCTAGGCGAAGAATGCCCGAGCCGGCGAGATCGCCGAGGTGGGCTACGCGTAAATCCAGAAATTCAATGACAGCCAGTGCCACCAAGACTTCTGACAGAACGCGCATAAAAACCCCTAGGTGGAAACGGTCATCGAGCGCGCCGGTCAGCA
>CAYVRN010000130.1:0-4233 GCA_964453855.1 uncultured Rhodobacterales bacterium | reverse complement strand
CCGGTGCATGAAATCAAGGCCAGCGCCGTCGACGCCCGGACATGGGATGACGAGGCCAACCGCCGCCTCGTAGAGCGCTTCATCGAAGAGCGAATCGTGCAATGACGCAACCCAGGGCGCGCCGCCAATGGGCTATCGTCGGCGCCTCGGGCTTTTTGACCGGAATCGGACACGGCTTCGTCCAGATCGCGGCCTCGGCAATCCTGAAACCTCTGGCAGCCGAGTTCGATTTGAGCCGCGCGGGCGCGTCGGGCGCGATTTCCCTTGGCCGTCTGGTGCAAGGCGGAACATCGTTGGTTGCAGGCCACGCGGTAGATATCTGGGGCGGGCGCATCGTCGTGGTCATCGGCACGGTGGTCATGGCGGCGGGCCTCCTCCTGACCGCTTTGGCCGGCGCAAGCCTGGGGTTCTACCTGAGCTGGGGTCTCGTCGTTTCGGCGGGGGCGTCACTGGCATTCACGGTGGCGATGGACCGGACGATCCTTGCCAATGTGGTCAAGCGGCGCGGTTTTGCCCTTTCGGTCCGGTTCACTGTCGTCGCGCTGGTCACGGCGCTGCAATTGCCGCTGATCCTTTGGCTGGTGACGAATTTCGGCTGGCGCGCGACCTGCGCCGTCTGGTCGGGCCTCCTGATCCTGCTGGTTCCGCTTCCGTTGCTCCTGTTCGAGGGCGCGCGCGCGGTGCCATCTGACAACACAGGCGGACACTCCCTGACATTGCGCCGCGCCATGAAGACACGCGCCTACTGGATCATCGGTTTCGCTTCGATGTCGATGGGCATGACGGTCAGTGGCATCTCGGTTCATTCGATCCCGATGTTGACCGACAGGGGCTGGACCATTGCCGGCGCCGGGGGCGTCGTGGCGACCCTGACCTTGCTGACAATCCCGGCACGGCTTTTGACCGGCGTCTTTTCAGACTGGCTGGCCGCACGGCACCTGCCCGGAATTCTGGGCGTGGTCCTGCTGGCGTTCGGCCTGACCGTCGCCGCCGACGCCGCGATCGGCACCGACGCCTCGCTGGTGGCGATGATGATGGCCATGGGGATCGCGACCGGCGTGCCCACGGTGATGATCCTAGTCATCTCCGTCACGCGTTTCGGGCAGGAAAGCATCGGCGCAATCCAGGGTAGCTTCATGTTCCTGCAGGCGCCGGGGACCGTGGCGGCACCCGTGATCGCGGGTTGGGCCCATGACGGCACCGGCTCCTATGCCCCGGCGATTGCCATCTTCGCGGGCTTTCTTGCCACCGCGGGCATCGCCCTTCAATTCCTGACGACAGGTGAAACATGAGCACTCTGACCGGCATCAAGGTTCTCGACTTCACACGGCTCCTGCCGGGGCCGTATTGCACATGGCTGCTCTCTGACCTCGGGGCCGACGTCACCCGGGTCGAGAACCCAAGGGAGGTCGCCAAACAGGCCCGGGTTTTCGGATGGGACAAGCTAACGCCGGATGAACGCCAGCGGATCCGACAGCACGACATGTTGGCCCGCGACAAGCGGTCCATCGTCCTGGACATCGGCCACGACCGCGCAAAGGACGTGATCCACGCGCTTGCGGCACAGGCGGATGTCTTCGTCGAAGACTACAGACCCGGCGTGCTCGCGGGCCTCGGCATCGGGGCCGAAGATCTTCGCCGGACCAATCCCGCCCTTGTCACCTGCTCGATCACGCTCTGCGGCCAAACCGGCCCCGACCGCGACAGGCCCGGGCACGACCCGCTTGCAATGGCGATGTCGGGGGCCATGTCACGCGCCGGGGATCGGGCAGACCGCCCATCGTCGCTGGGCCTCGCGGTGGCCGATATCCTCACAGGCACCAATGCCGCTCTGGCAATTTCTGCCGCGCTCATCGAGCGTGCCCGGACCGGCAAGGGCAAAGCACTCGACATTGCAATGAGCGATGCGGCCATGTGCCTCAACGCCAACGTTCTGGCGCGCCATCCTGATCCGGAAACGATCCCGGCCCGCGGTCGGCGCCGGATAGACTGCGGGATCTGGCGTTGCCGCGACGGCGGGTTCATTGCCACTTCGGACATGGAGCCGCGTTACTGGGAAAGGTTCTGCCAGGCGCTCGATCATCCCCAGTGGATTCCGCTACAGCTGGACGACACCCAACACGATGCGATAGCAGCCCGGATCGCCGGGATATTTCAGACCCGAACGCGCACCGAATGGGAGGTGATCCTGTCCGAGGCCGGTACGCAATACGCCGCTGTGCTGTCGATCGCCGAAGCCATGGAAAATGCGCACAACCGTGCCCGGAACATGGTCGTAATGGCCGATGCAGACGGCGAGAGCCTGCCGCAACTAGGCGCGCCACTAGGTCCCACGCTCAGGCGCTCGGGCAAACATCGTGCCGCGGCAGCGCCCGGCTCGGACCGAGCCTCGGTCTTGAGCCACCTCGATCTTTCTGCCGAAGATGTCCAGAACCTTGAAGCGTCGGGGGCATTTGGGCATCCGGGTCAGTCAGGCACCGAGTGACCTTTCGCCCTGAGCCAAAGCGCTCTGGGCGTGCCCGCTCGCTCAGACAAGGATACCCACAGAAAAATCGGAACGTTCGAAAACAGCGCTTTTGAACGTCGGCATTGATCAAAACGGACAAACTCAGCACGCACCCGCAGCGAACGTCCGCTTTCCGCCCATCGTGTAAGATGCTGCACAAACCATCGATGAGCACAATGGGCTCGTTTCTGCCGTTAGGTCGATCGCAGCATTCTTGAGATCAACGCCCAAATGAACGGCTGCTTTCGCGAGCCTGATCGAGAGTCCACGCAAACGCAGCGAACTTCCGCGTTCCGGCCCGAAAATTCGTCAGGCGATCCCAATTCTAGTACCGAACCTGTCGAACCACACTTGGTCCATAGCGTCCCTAAGAAATTCTTCGCTTTCATCTTGCACAATGAACCCGTCATGAATCGGCAACACAGGAACTCCTTCTGCAGTGCTGAGTTCAACAATCCGGCGAGCGATTTCAGCGTCCTCTTCAAACACGGACATACCTTTGTCGCGAAACGCCCAATCCTTTAGGAAGCTGTGTTTCGTGAACATTCGATCATACAAGTCATCCAGAAAAACGTTTGTGAATTTTACCCCTCGAAACCGATTTGAAGTCTTTTTCTTACCTCGAAGAGCGTCAAACGCTGACCTTTTCGATGAGTTATTCAGCATCATAACTGTGGCCAGCTTAACAAGCTCCCGCTGATTGCACGAGGGCAAATTGCACTCGCGAAACTCCAGCTCATATGGGTCGCCCTCGAGCTGGACGCCCGAAAGACTAGCGACTATGCTCAAGGACTGCGCTCTGTAATCTAGTTCAATTGTACCTTGACCATTGATGTGCAGTTCCTCACGCCACACTGAGGGCAGAACCTGCCAAAAAGGACCGTGCAATCGGCCATATGTAAGCCGTTGGGCCGCATCGATGTGGAACACAGCATGCAGATGCTTGTTTGAAGGATCGATTGCGCAGCTGTTTCCTTTCCTGTCAGTAAAAGCTAGTTGGCCAACGTGCCTGGCACCAAAGTCGATATTCGTACTCTCAATGAATTCGTTATAGCGCGTCAGTGTTTCCAAGTTTTTGACCACCTTAGGATGGACACTGTATTCGGACAGGGACGACAACTTTTTCGTTTCCCGGTCACGTACTACAATGCATGGCCTAGCCGCTGCATCCTCTCGGATATTTGGGGGTAACGCGACAAGTGCTTCATACAGTTTCGGCGTTGACCGAAGCCTCGTGAGCTTTCCACTGCAAGTGTCACGGCAATAAAAACCCTGATAGATATCTAGCAACCCTCGTTTGCCTAGTAGCTTTGCGACCATGATCCAGAGTCGCGTAACGCCGTGTGGATTGTATTCGCTTGGCGGAGAAAAAGCCGCGTGCCTGAATGATGCCAGTACAAAAAAGTCTTGTCCGGCTTTTGCGGCTTTATACAAGTACCACATCAGTGAGGTCAGGACTTTGATCAAACGATTGTGCGCAGACCTGACTTTGGCAGGCTGTTTGGCTTTGATTAAGCTTGCTACTCCCGCAGCCTCAAAGATTTCCTCAACCAGCTCATTCAGAGCAGGTGAAGCCGACGGGAGCGAATCTATGTTTAGCGGAATTGCAGCATCAAAGTTGCAATCCAACTCCCAGGGCAATCTGGTGTAATCGTACATTTGGTAAAATCCTTTGTCTGACGTCAGCGCCCACCGGACAGATTTAGGGGTTTGAACAACGGAGGATT
>CAYVRN010000129.1:0-4409 GCA_964453855.1 uncultured Rhodobacterales bacterium | reverse complement strand
CGGCGTTTAACGCTGACTTCGACGGTGACCAGATGGCGGTTCACGTGCCGCTTTCGCTGGAAGCACAACTTGAAGCCCGCGTTCTGATGATGTCGACAAACAACGTTCTGTCGCCTGCAAACGGTGCGCCGATCATTGTTCCGTCGCAGGATATGATCTTGGGTCTCTACTATGTGACCATCGAACGTGAAGGTATGCAGGGCGAAGGCATGACCTTCGGCTCGATCGAAGAAGTCCAGTACGCTCTGGACAGCGGTGCGGTTCACCTGCACGCCAAGATCAAGGCCCGCATCCCTCAGATCGACGAGGAAGGCAACGCATACAACAAGATCTACGAAACCACTCCGGGTCGTGTTCTTCTTGGAGCTTTGCTGCCGAACAATGCGAAAGCACCGTTCGATCTGGTCAACACGCTTCTGCGGAAGAAAGACGTTCAGAAAGTCATCGACACAGTCTACCGTTATTGCGGCCAGAAAGAGTCGGTCATTTTCTGTGACCAGATCATGACCATGGGCTTCCGTCAGGCGTTCAAGGCCGGCATCTCGTTCGGTAAAGACGACATGGTGATCCCCGATAACAAGTGGACCATCGTCGACGAAACCCGCGATCAAGTGAAAGACTTTGAACAGCAGTACATGGACGGTCTGATCACTCAGGGCGAAAAGTACAACAAAGTCATCGACGCTTGGACGAAGTGTAACGACAAAGTCACCGACGCTATGATGGGTACCATCTCGGCGCCGAAGCACGATGAAAATGGCTCTGAAATGGAACCGAACTCGGTTTACATGATGGCCCACTCGGGTGCGCGTGGTTCGGTTACGCAGATGAAACAGCTGGGCGGTATGCGCGGTCTGATGGCGAAGCCGTCGGGCGAGATTATCGAAACGCCGATCATCTCGAACTTTAAAGAAGGTCTGACCGTTCTTGAGTACTTCAACTCGACCCACGGCGCCCGTAAAGGTCTGTCGGACACGGCGTTGAAAACGGCGAACTCGGGTTACCTGACCCGTCGTCTGGTTGACGTTGCGCAGGACTGCATCGTGCGTATGCACGACTGTGGCACCGAAAACGCCATCAACGCCGAAGCGGCTGTGAACGATGGCGAAATCGTCTCGTCGCTGGCTGAACGTATCCTTGGCCGTGTTGCCGCGGATGACGTCTGCAAGCCGGGCACCGACGAAGTGGTCGTTGCCAAAGGCCAGTTGATCGACGAACGCATGGCGGACGCGATCGAGGAAGCCGGTATTCTGACCATGCGTATGCGCTCGCCTCTGACTTGTGAGGCTGAAGAGGGCGTGTGCGCGATGTGCTACGGTCGTGACCTTGCACGCGGCACCATGGTGAACGAAGGCGAAGCCGTCGGCATCATTGCAGCACAGTCGATCGGTGAACCTGGAACTCAGCTGACCATGCGGACATTCCACATCGGTGGTGTTGCGCAGGGTGGCCAGCAATCGTTCCTGGAAGCTTCTCAGGAAGGTAAGGTCGAATACCGTAACCCGAACATCATCACCAACGAAGCTGGTGAGCAGATCGTCATGGGCCGCAACATGCAGCTCGCGATTATGGGTGAGAACGGTGAAGAACGTGCCAGCCACAAGTTGGGCTATGGTACTAAGATCTTCCACAAAGAGGGCGACACTGTTGCACGTGGTGACAAACTGATCGAATGGGACCCGTTCACTCTGCCGATTATCGCCGAGAAAGACGGTATGGCGAAGTATGTGGATCTTGTCGCAGGCGTTGCCGTCCGTGAAGTGACCGACGACGCAACCGGTATGACCCAGAAGATTGTGACCGACTGGCGCGCTGCACCAAAAGGCAACGAGCTGAAGCCCGAGATCATTCTGGCTGGTGACGACGGAGAACCAGTGCGCAACGAGGCCGGTAACCCGATCACCTATCCGATGTCGGTTGACGCTATTCTGTCTGTCGAAGACGGTCAGATGGTCAAAGCTGGTGACGTTGTTGCGCGTATTCCGCGTGAAGGCGCCAAGACCAAGGACATCACCGGTGGTCTGCCACGCGTTGCGGAACTGTTCGAAGCCCGTCGTCCGAAGGACCACGCAATCATCGCGGAAATCGATGGTTACGTCCGCTTCGGCCGCGACTACAAGAACAAGCGTCGCATCTCGATCGAGCCGTCGGATGATACGATGGAGCCCGTTGAATACATGGTGCCGAAGGGCAAGCACATTCCTGTTCAGGAAGGTGACTTCGTCCAGAAGGGTGACTACATCATGGACGGCAACCCGGCCCCGCACGACATTCTGGCCATCATGGGCGTCGAAGCCCTTGCGGACTACATGATCGACGAGGTTCAGGACGTGTATCGTCTGCAGGGCGTGAAGATCAACGACAAGCACATCGAAGTGATCGTGCGCCAGATGCTGCAAAAGTGGGAAATCCTTGATAGCGGTGAAACCACCCTGCTCAAGGGCGAACACGTTGATAAGGTCGAGTTCGACGAAGCCAACGCAAAGGCCGAAGCGAAAGGTCTTCGTCCGGCACAGGGTCAGCCGATCCTGCTGGGGATCACCAAGGCGTCGCTGCAAACCCGCAGCTTCATCTCGGCGGCCTCGTTCCAGGAAACCACCCGCGTTCTGACCGAAGCTTCGGTTCAGGGCAAACGCGACAAGCTGGTTGGCCTGAAAGAGAACGTGATCGTCGGTCGTTTGATCCCTGCCGGTACCGGTGGTGCGACCCAGAAAGTCCACCGCGTTGCGCAGCAGCGTGACAACGTGGTTCTGGAAGCCCGTCGCGAAGAAGCCGAGGCCGCAGCCGCTCTGGCTGCACCAAGCGCTGACGATTTGGCGGCAGATGTATTCGGTGACGACATCGAAAGCACCTTCGTCGAAACGCCGGAAAGCCGCGACTAAGGTTGTCGGAATAAAGTTTAAAAGGCCCTGCCGTTTGGTGGGGCCTTTTGCTTTATGGGATCGTCATAACCGCAAGAAAAAAGCGCAGTTTTATATAACAGCCCTTGCTTGATAAGTTGGACGTCAGTGAAGCCTAGCCAGTCTGAAAACCTTCAAAAAAAGGCGCCATTGTCGCTAATGCTTTTTGCGTATTCCGCCTTCGGTCCAGATGATCGCCAAGAGTGTTGCTAGGCCTAATAGAGCAAATGCAACGACCAACGGATAAACAGTTCCGTTGAACATATTTCCTACTAGTGACGCGAAGGGCAGGGAAATAAACGTCGATGCCGCTCCGATGAAGGCAGCGGCCAATCCTGCCATATGACCCATCGGTTCCATCGCCAAAGCGTTCAGATTGGCAAAAATGATGCCCATGCAAAAGAACACGATCATCAGCCAAGCCATGAACAAGGCAATTGGGGGGATGCCTCCATATCCTATCAGAATTAGGCAGAACAGAGCGGAACTGATTGTTGCGACGAATAAGGCTATCAATGTCAGATAAAACATGCCGAAACGCACGACCAGCCAAGCGTTCAGCAAAGAGGACACACCGATCGAGGCAGCGGCGACGGCAAAGTAAAGCGCGAACATATCCCCGACATTGAAAACATTGTGAAAGATCAATTGCGCGGTGCCAAGATATCCCGAAAACGCCCCAAAGATCAGGCCGGCGGCCAGCGTATATCCAAAGGTGCTACGATGAAGGAAAACCTCTCGGTATCCTAACATGATGTCGGTCAACCGGATAGATCGGCGTTTTTCCGGCAGCAGCGTTTCGGGCTGGCGTAAGCCGAACCAAATCGCCGAAGTTGCGGCAAACCCAGCAAGAAAAACGAACGTCAGCTGCCAACCGCCTAAATAGATCAGAAACTGACCAATTGCAGGCGCGATCATAGGCACCAAAATAAAGACCGAGAATACAACCGACATGACGCGCGCCATTGGTCGGCCTTCGTATTCATCCCGCACCACAGCAACGGCCACAATCCTTGCCGCAGCCCCTAAACCTTGCAGGGCTCGGGAAAGCAGCATGACGGTCCAGTTTTCCGTGACAATTGACAGCAGGCAACCAAGTATAAACAAAGTGATCCCGGCATAAACTATGGGTTTGCGACCGAAACTGTCAGACAATGGACCAACAACCAGTTGTCCAAAAGCAAAGCCTAGGAAAAACAGGATGATATTGTAATGAACCGAATTTTCACTGGGAGCCCCCAGTTCGGACCCGATCAAACTTAGGCCCGGCAGCATAATATCCGACCCCAGTGCCACGATGGACGAAAGCATCGCGATGAGAATGATGTATTCAACACTCGGTTTTTTGACAGGATGTGACATAACGGGCTTATTTTCGAAAAAGGTTTTGAAACTGCTAGTCCGAGCGCGTTGAAATGACCAGCAGGAATGACACCGCGCGCACCGCCAACCGTGCCTTAAGATTTGAATGAGAAAACCCTTTCCGACGTCAAAAACGGGTCATGGCCT
>CAYVRN010000128.1:0-4440 GCA_964453855.1 uncultured Rhodobacterales bacterium | reverse complement strand
AAATGTCGTGAAAACTTTGGAGATATCTCATGCAGCTTTCAAACACTTCTGTTTTCGTTGACCACCAGCATCAACAAATCCGTCACGCCGCGCAGCAGCTTGAAACCACTTTTTTGTCCCAAATGCTCAAATCAGCGGGTATGGGGGAAACACAGTCATCATTCGGAGGAGGCGCCGGCGAAGAGCAATTTACCTCGTTTCTGATAGATGAACATGCCAAGGCGATCACCCGAAATGGCGGCATCGGATTGAGTGAAAAGCTATTTGAAGCCTTGTTGCGGCGCGCACAATGACCCTGATTTTAGGTAAATTCGAGCATCTTTTAAAAGAGGAACGCCAAGCGATACTGAGAGGCGATTTCGAACACGTCGCCGGACGCGTTCAACTGAAAGAAAAAACACTACAAGGGCTGATTGACGCACAATTGCCAAATGTAGACGTCGCTCCCATCCAGATCGCGCTGCATCATAACCATACCTTGCTCAACGCGGCACTAAAGGGCGTGCATGACGCGATCGGAACACTTCATGAAATCCGTACTTTGCATGAAAATTTTGCCAGTTACTCGGCGCGTGGAACACGCAAATTAACTCTTGTTAATGCGCATAACCGGCTAGACCGCCAAGGCTGACAAATCTGTAAAATGCGGTGGAAATCAGGCCAAATTGTTAGGCTAATATTAGGACATCACCCGCAATCATCCCCATGCATTCAAGACTGAATGGCGCAGCGGAAAACCGCACTGCAATGGTCAGAACGACACGCAAGCCGCCCGATGGGGGCGGGTGAACTATGGCTAAAGTGCCAACTGCCAAAGGAACGATTTATGTCCAGCATTCTGACAAACAACAGCGCAATGATTGCGCTTCAAACGCTCAAGTCCATCAACGCGAACCTGACAAAAACCCAAAGCGATATTTCAACGGGTAAAAGTATCGCATCGGCCAAAGACAACTCGGCGATCTGGGCGATTTCTAAGGTTATGGAATCAGATGTCTCAGGCTTTAAAGCAGTCTCGGACTCACTCTCGCTGGGCGAGTCGACGGTCGCGGTTGCGTCCGCCGGTGCCGAACAGATCACAAACATTCTCAATGAGATGAAAGAAAAAGTCGTCGCTGCAACGGGTGAGAATGTCGATCACGCAAAGATCACTTCTGACGTTGACGAACTGAAAAACCAGATCACTTCGATCATCGCTGCCTCACAGTTCAACGGAACAAACCTGCTTGATACGGCTGGCAACGCAGGAATTACGGTTCTGTCATCTCTTGATCGCGACTCAGGCGGTACCGTCACTGCGGCCAATATCACTGTCGACTCCGTCGACTTTGAAGCAAATCTGGACTTAACGGCTGTAGATGTGTCCAGCTCTGCGAACGCGGATGCGTCGATTGCAGAAATTGAATCTCTAATCCAAACCGCGGTCGACGGGGCTGCTTCACTTGGCGCTTCTGCCAAACGCATTCAGGATCAGAACAACTTTGTGACAAAAGTGAAAGACGCCATGACCCAAGGCATCAGTTCGCTTGTAGACACAGACATGGAAGAAGCATCCGCGCGTCTGCAAGCGCTTCAGTCTCAGCAGCAACTTGGCGTTCAATCTTTGTCTATCGCCAATCAGGCTCCACAGACGATCTTGTCTTTGTTCCGCTAAGCAGACGTGGGCCGGGGGAAACCCCGGCCTGACCCACCCCCCTTAATTGGCGAAATCTTATGCAGAATGCACACGAAACTGCTGTTAGCGGCTATGCCCGCAATACGACAACCGTTCGAACCCATCGTGATAACGAATACGACGCCTTCGGACAAATCACTCGAGAGCTGAAAAAAGCGATAGCAAACAAGCCGGGTAATACGTCTGCCGTTGCCTCGGCGATCCATCGCAATCGCGAGCTTTGGACGCTGCTCGCTACTCAAGTTGCAGACGAGTCCAATGAGCTTCCAGTAGAACTGCGCGCACGAATATTTTCTTTGGCCGAGTTTGTCCGCAAACACAGCAGCTCTGTCCTGAACGGCGACACAGACGGCAGCCTTCTGATTGATATCAATACCTCGATCATGCAAGGTCTGACCCCGGGATCATACCAATGAGCGGATTGGTTTTAAAACTTAGCCCCAAAGAGCGGCTTTTGATCAATGGCGCGGTCATCGAAAACGGTGCGAAACGCAGCCGGTTTTCAGTGATAACACCAAATGCGAATATCTTGCGGTTGAAAGACGCCCTGCACCCCAAACAGGCACGCACACCGGTTAGGCGTGTATGCTACATTGCACAGCTGGTACTTTCCGGTGACATTGACGAAGAAAGTGCTTCATCGCAATTGCTTGAGGGTATTTCACAATTGCAGCAGGTCATGGGAGGCACCATCTGTCAAAAGGTTCTGATCTTGGCACAGGATTCCATTGAGAGCGGTCAGTATTACCAAGGTCTCAAATGTCTTCGTCAGTTGGTTCCTTTTGAAGATGCCCTTTTGGCGAAGGCACCGGGATGAGTTTTTCTGTGACACTCCCGTCCACGGGTCTGGTGGGATGGCGTTTTCTGGCGCAAACTTACAATCGCCAACTTGATACTCTTTCGCAATCACCTGTGATCAAGCGGGATGTGGACTACTTTCGGGCCCATATTCAACAAGCCAGAACAGCCCACGATCTTGTCAGCGACCGCCGCCTATTAAAGGTCGCTTTGGGGGCGTTTGGATTGCAGGACGATCTCAATAACAAAGCCTTCATTCGAACCCTACTTGAAAGTGACCCCACTGACACCAAATCGCTCGTGAACAGGATATCCGATGCGCGTTACAAAGATTTCGTTAAAAGCTTCGGGTTTAACACGCCTTTTGGTCCCAAAACCGCAACCCGAAGCTTCGCCACCGGAATCATCAATCGCTATCATGTCCAGAGCTTGGAATTCTCCGTAGGCGAACAATCGATTGAGATGCGATTAGCCTTGGCCGCAAAACGCGAAATTCTGGAAATCGCAAACGAGAAAGCCTCAGAAAACACCAAATGGTTCAAGGTCTTAGGGCGAGCACCTTTGAGGTCATTTCTTGAAACGACCTTTGGGCTTCCCAAAGACTTTGGCAAAATCGACCTAGATCAGCAAGTCAGAGTCCTTAAGTCGAAGGCGCAAAGTTCCTTTGGCGTCAAAGAGTTTCGGGACTTGGCCAAGACTGACATCCAAGCAAGAATAATCGACAGATTCCATTTGATGAGTCAGATCAACCAAGGTTACCAGATGAGTTCGACAGCAATCGCCGTTCAACTTCTGGCACGATGAAACGCGAATACGGAATCCTAAACGGACGCCATATTCCACGTTCATAGAATGCTTTTAAGCCGCACATTCCAGAAGCAAAGTGCCCGCCGCCGTGTTTGAGATTGGGATGTGGTAGTTCCGTGTGATCTCGGTCACGTTGTCGCCAAGGGCACCGCGCATCATCATCCACATCAGAAACTCGGTTCCTTGCGCACCCGCATTTTTCACAAGCTCCTGCCGCGTGATTTTGGTCAGAACTTCAGGATTGCTGACGATGTTTTCGAGACAATACTGATCAAACTCTTTGTTAATGAAGCCCGCACGCTCACCATCCAATTGATGAGACAAACCGCCAGTCCCCAAAATCACGATCTTAGCGTCCTCTGGGAAACTTAGAAGCGCCTTGCGCAAAGCTTTGCCAAAATCCAAAGCCCGCGCCAATGTCGGGATCGGGTGCTGAACGGTGTTTGCGCTTATGGGAACAGCTTTTGGCATATCCGGATTGTTCGGAGCGCCCGGCCAGAACAGCTGCATCGGCACCACGAACCCGTGGTCAACCGCCAGTTCCTGACACGAAGTGATATCGAAATGATCTGCCACCATCGATTCAATGATGTGCCAGCTTAGTTCCGGTGCTCCCGGGAACGGATCCAGCGACGGAAGACCCCAGCCCTCGTCTTCGTTGCGGTATTCATGTGCCGCACCGATTGCAAAAGTCGGCATGCGATCCAGGAAAAACCCAAGACCGTGGTCATTGTAAATATTGATCACGTAGTCAGGTTTGTGTTCGTCAATCCAAGCATGAACCTTGGGATAACCATCAAAGAACGGTTTCCAATACGGGTCATCATACAGTTCGTTCTGTATTGCGTTTCCAACCGCCGGAATGTGCGACGTCGTAATCCCACCAAGAATAGTTGCCATGATACGTGCTCCTTACGCTTGGCTTTGCAGGAATTCTTTGAATTCCTCAGTCGTGCGGCCGGTCTGTAAACCGCCCACATCCTGAACGCTCAGTTTGAAGATGCCCGCAAACTTGGCAAGGTAGTAGATATTTCCACCAGCCTCGATCATGCCCAGCACATTGCGATCACGGATCGCCTGTTTTTGTTGCTCGTTCAGACCGTACTTTTCCATCCAGCCTTCTTCGTCAGCCTTGAACGCTTCACGGTTCACCGCCTGAT
>CAYVRN010000127.1:0-4626 GCA_964453855.1 uncultured Rhodobacterales bacterium | reverse complement strand
AAGGAGAATGCGTTCAATCGGAGCCGCCGCAAAAATATCGCGAACCTCTTGGGATTTCGGGAATGCCGCGATACCTGACATCGACAAATAGAAGCCCAAGTCCAGAGCCTGTAGCGCCAATTCGGGTGATGATGAAAAGCAATGCATCACACAAGAATAGGCACCCTTTGCATGTTCTTCAGCCAAAATTCGCGCCATGTCGTCATCTGCATCGCGCGAGTGGATGATCAGGGGCAGACCCGTTTGGCGAGCGGCCTCAATGTGTATACGAAGGCTTTCTTGCTGTATTTCAGCACTTTCAGCGGTGTAGTGATAGTCTAAGCCGGTTTCACCAATCCCGACAAACTTCGGATGATCCGCAAGAGCAACAAGTTCGTTCACGGTAACAAGTGGTTCAGAAGCCGCGCTCATGGGGTGGGTTCCCGCAGCGAAGAAAACCGAAGAATATTTTTCGGCAATCGATCGTACAGTATCCAAAGCACGCAGTTTCGTGCAGATCGTGACCATGCGCGTAACACCGGCTCGCTCAGCCCGCTCAATAACGTCATCCCTGCTATCTTCGAAATCGGGGAAATCAAGATGGCAGTGACTATCGGTGATTTCGATGCGCTGGTTCATGGAAAACCCTTTTTGGCCGCTATGCCTCGGCCGTCTTTTGTATTCTGAACACGGTATCTAGGATGAGTGCTGCAGGGTCAAGGTTCACCGACAAACCGTGCCTGTTGCGTTCCGTGATTTCTTGAGTGGTTTCCGCCCACATACGGGCTTTAGCAGCTGTTGGAGAGAGCCTTGAAAAGATCTGGCTTTCCCCTTCAACCACTTCGTTACTAGCAACCATCACTCCGGCTCGGGCGATCCGTGAGAGAATGTTCTCTACTAGGGAAAACAAAAGCTCTCTCTGATCTTCGGCACCTCTCTTATTTGTCATTTCCGCCAGCGCCTGCGCTTTCTGTCGGTCAAACTTCGGCATCGTTTCAATGACGGACAAAATAGCTTGATAAAGCTTTAGTCCGTCCAAGTTTGCCAATCTAACGGCCTCGCCGACTGAACCGGCACAGAGCGCCATTAGGCCATCAGAAATCGTTGATGTGTCGGTTCCCACCTGATGCAATGCAGCTTTCAATTCGTCTGTCCCAAGCGGCTGCAAGCGCAGCTCGCGGCAACGGGACCGGATGGTAGGAAGAAGGCGCGAAGGCTGATGGCTGATCAAGAACAGATAGGTTTTTGCAGGGGGTTCTTCTAGCACCTTCAAAAGAGCATTCGCGGCCGACTGGTTCATCTCGTCTGCCGCATCAACGATCACAACGCGACGCCCCCCTTCTGAAGCGCTTAGGGCAAAGAAGTTTTTCAGTTTTCGAACTTCATCTACGGTAATCACCGATTTCAGCCGGTTGGTTTTTTCATCCAGCGGCCGCCGTAACACAAACAGGCCAGCCTCTGAGCCAGCGCGCATTCTGCGAGCGACAGGATGGTCTAAATCAACATACAATGAAGCTTTGTCCGCCGGCGCGTCGCCAAAAAAACCAGTGTCGTTAACTGCTGGCGTGGCCAAAAGAAATCGAGCTATCCGCCATGCAAGGGTCGCTTTGCCAATGCCTTGCCGACCAGTCAATAGCCAAGCATGGTGCAAGCGATCTTGGTTGAATGCATCCAGAAAAGCGGCTTCTGCACCTTCATGTCCAAAAAGCGCCTCTACATCGCGCGGATGAGGTGCCCCGTCAATTCGATCCGGTTCTGCCGAGGATTGCTCCCTCACGACAGCCTCTCTTGCACGATCGAAAGTATTTCTGCCTTTACGAACTCGATCGGGCGGTTGCCGTCCACAATGCAAAACCGATTTGCATTAGCCTCAGCAAGTTTCAGGAATCCTTCACGCATGCGCTGCTGCATTTCCAAGCCAAACCCTTCAAAACGATCCTCGCCGTCCTGTCTGCCAAGCGCACGGGATAATCCAACCTCAGGATCCATATCCACCAAAATGGTCAGATCAGGTTCTCGTCCGATAACCAGTTCGTGCAAACGATCGACCAGCGTTCCAAGTTCTGCCCGACCAAGCCCTTGGTATATCCGCGACGAGTCTGCGAAGCGGTCCGTGATGACGATTTTCCCGTCATTCAACGCGGGTAGTATTGTCCGTTCCAAGTGGTCTCTACGAGCCGCAGTAAAAAGCAACAACTCGGTCGTGGCCGACCAGCGATCACTTTCGCCTTCCAGCACAAGGCGACGGATTTCCTCTGCCCCTGGTGAGCCTCCAGGTTCGCGTGTCAGAATGACGTCGCGCCCCAATGCCGACAACTGTTCTGAGAGCAAACGGGCCTGCGTGGATTTCCCCGAGCCATCAATCCCTTCAAAACTTATAAACATGGCGGTCAATTTGCTGATCCGCCCTCGTTCAAACTGCGCAACAAAACTTCGGTAGACATGCGCAGTCGCGGCAAAAACCCAGCCGGCCCAATCGATTTTTCAGCAACCAAAGGGGTGCGAGCATCGTCAAGCCCATCGCGCTCGATCACAAGTTCCGCGATTTTCTGACCAGCATCAATCGGCGCCTGTAGCGGACCTTTGTATTCTATACGTGCTTTGAGCATGCCTGATAATGGCATCGGCAAAAGGATTTCGTAGTCTTCCGGTACCATAATCCCTACACTGGCAGCGCTTCCCATCCAGACATCAGCCTGCCCAAGAATCGCACCTTTTTCCGCGACCTGTTTCTTCATGAACTGACGAAACGACCAGTTCACGACCTTTTCGGCTTCCAAAGCGCGATCCGCAGTGCTTTCCATTCCCGACAAAGCAAAAACCACACGCCTATCGCCCTGAACAGCACTGCCAACCAGACCATATCCGGCTTCGTTGGTGTGACCCGTTTTCAAACCGTCTGCCCCAATTCCCAAACCTAACAAAGGATTGCGGTTTTGCGTATTCGCCGGGGCCCGACCATCAAACTTAAACTCTTTCTCAGAAAACAACGAATAATACTGAGGGTAGTTTTCGATTAACAACGTCGAAATGATGACAAGATCGCGCATACTCATACGGTGGCCAGCCGCAGGCCAACCGTTTGAGTTCGCAAAGGTCGAGGCAGTCAACCCAATTTGCTTACCTCTTTCTGTCATCATCCGAGCAAATCCGGCCTCAGTACCATCCGGGGACAACGCCTCAGCCAGCACGGCGCAGGCGTCATTTCCAGACAAAACAATAATGCCACGCAACAGATCCTCGACCGAAACGCGATCAGTAGTATCCAGGAACATGGTGGAACCGCCATAGCTCATTGCATGTTCTGACACGGGTAGTTTTTGACTTATCGACAGGCGGCCATCGTCTAAGGCCTCGAACGTCATTAACAATGTCATAAGCTTCGACATTGACGCAGGAGGCAGCGGCGTTTCCGCATTTTTCGATAAAAGAACGGTTCCACTTTCAAAGTCGACCACATAGGCTGCACGCGCTGAAAGGTCCAACGCATTACCCCAGCTGGGCAAAGCCAGCATCAGAATAAGGGAAAGTTTAGCCAGAAACGAAATACGCATCGGTAAACCCTTTCGCTCGCACTTTGTTCAACAGGTCCTTGCGCTCGGATATGTTCGCCGCAGGACCAACCAAAACACGGTAAAAGGTCTTCCCCTGTGCTTGGTAATTTTTAATCGTTGGAACTATGCCGGATATCCTCATGGCTTCCGCGGTGTTTCGAGCGTTATCTTCAACGCCAAATATGCCAATTTGAATATATGGTTTTTCAAGAGAAGACGCCTGGGCAGGCACCGAATCCGAAGATTTTAGCTCGCTAATCAATGTAACAGGCTCGGCTGCACTCCCCGGTCTCATTTGCGGCGCAAATGATCCAATAGCTTGAGTCTCAGTCTGGCTTTCAGTGTTGGTACCAGTCTCCACTGCTTCCACGGTTTCATCCACAGTCGCAGGTGCCAACTGGACCTCCCGTTTCCGAAGCGCTGTCACTGTCAACTCCGTTGGTTGACCAGCAACCATACCCAAAGCTGAGGCTGCATCTGAAGACACTTGAAGCCTTGGTCCAGGTAGCGCGCGCTCACGTATAAACAAAGACCCGATAACGAATTTACCATTATCCGAATTGCGCACGATCACTTGTTCAGGATCAATCGTATCCGGATGCGCCACCCAGATTCCGCCCAACGAGGGGCGACCATCCCAAAGACCGGTTTCAGTCACTTGGAAAACATCAGGCGCTTCAACCTCTTGTTCGATTACAGTGACCGTGGTCTCTGTCGGTTGTTGCGTAGGTTTCTGCTGTAAGATCGACGCAAAGTCGGATGGGCTTTCACACCCTGAAACCAGTATGCCGATCCCAAGTGCTAGCGCCGTTTTAGTTCTCCAATGCGTAAATGCCATTTAACAACCTGCCCGTCATGTTCGTTCGAAGTTTTCTTCGACGTGATTTTCTGCTTCTAAACGAGTTTAACCGCGCAGTCAGCGCAAGGAAAGTGCTGCGTTGCATGGAAATGTTTTCGGCAAAGCGCCGCTAAAGATGAAATTCAACAAAATGCATTAAAAGACTTTCAGAATCAAACCTATGGGGCTAAACCCCATCGCTGTCGGAGGAGTGGCAGAGTGGTTGAATGCACCGGTCTTGAAAACCGACGTAGG
>CAYVRN010000126.1:0-4695 GCA_964453855.1 uncultured Rhodobacterales bacterium | reverse complement strand
CCATCATTCGAGAAAATTCTACTTTCAAACACCCCTAAATTTCGGGGGGATTACCCTGGAACCGGATTGCTGACGGTCGAAAAGAGCAAGCTGAAGCGTTACTTCAATTAACGCAACGTTCGCCCACAAAGACTGGTCGTGAATCATAGGCTATGTTAATAAAAGAACTATGAGGAGAACTGATGCAAACCTTCAAGACCGCTCTGTTAAGATATTCCCTATTGCTAGCGGTGTTGGTTACAGCGTTCGAAGCGCTCTACTATCTTAGTTCTGGCACTCAGAATATTACCTACTTGGTAATATTAATTGGGAGTGCCTTGAGCTTAACAGTGGCCAACCTTGCGTTTATTGCGAAAAAAACGACTTTAAAACAAACTGCACTCGCTGCCCTTTTAGTTTTTATGATTCTGATTGCAACGGCAAATATATTCCATGCTCTCGATACACTTCAGCCTACTTGGTTTCTTGTAATAGTACTTTTCTCGTACTTGTTCTTTTCTCGAAGAATGAGCCTTATGATAATGATTTTGATTTATGTCTATTTTGTGCTCTACGCATTTCAGTTTCAACCGGGTGTATATAATATCAAGGAAATATTGACGCTAACTGCAAGTCTTTTCATCACTGCTGCCTTGTGTAGTAAGGCGAGCGTAGAAACTGAAGATATTTTCAAAAAATTATCGACTGCCGCTTACACTGACCCAATGACACAACTCTGGAATCGTCGGGGGATAGAGAAGCTGTTTTTTGAACTCGTAACCAACGATGAAACTCAATCGCCTTATTCAGTTGCCATAATCGATTTAGATAACTTTAAGCAGGTAAATGATACACTAGGGCATGTGGCGGGAGATAAAATTATCCAACTTGTTGGTAAAGTGATCAAAGATGTTACGCGAGAACATGACATCACCACGAGACTTGGTGGAGAAGAGTTTTTGCTGGTATTGCCGAATGCCAAAGTTGGAAGGTTACGCCAGATCGTTGATCGACTGCGTGACAAATTTCAAACTGAAGTGTTAGCTCTGGATATCCGAGACCACAACGTCTCGATTACGCTTAGTGCTGGTATCTGCGAAGTCGTTCCAGCTGAAGTGCCGCTCGCTTCTGCCATGGAACTAGCTGATGAGCTAATGTATTCGGCTAAGGCGCAAGGACGCAACAGGGTCCTTAGCGCGCAGTATAATTCCGTTGAACAGACTGCGAAGATGAACCATTCAGATACTAACTTTCAGTCAAAGTGTGGAGGCAAAAATGCTGAGGCGTAACATGAACAATACCGATCGAGTTATAAGACTAATCATATCTATTACGCTCTATGGAGCGTTGATTTCCTCCTACCCGATCTTCGGGTCTTTTATAATTTCTATGCTGGTATTCATCTTTGCTACTATTAATTTGGTCGCTACTTTTTCGGGTGTGTGCCTAGGATATGCGGCCTTTAAGCTTTCTACTCTTAAGAAATGAATGATCTAGTAAACATCAGACTAAAGTTTCTATGAGAAAAAGAATCTTCGTCCCATTACTGATTGGACTATTGCTTTCTCTTATAAGCAACTCGGTTGCAATTGAAATAGTATATAATCTCATAACCGCCGAAATTCTAAAAGATGTGAATCTTTTTGACTACATTGGCCGTTTGCTCGTCTCAACTGCAGTCACACTTTGGCTCGCCGTAATGGTTGCCATTTTTTTATACCAAGATCGCGAACGTCAAGCAGAAATTCAAAATCATAAAGAAAAGCTATTATTATATACTAATAAAGAGTCTGGACTAAGAAATGCTCCGTGGTTAGATTATGTCCTATCAACTGGGAAAGATCCAGTAACTGGACAGGAAGTAAAGCATGACATGTTTTGCCTGCATACAACATTATGGTGGCAAGCTTTTTCCCAGTATTGTGATGAGGGTGAGCGCACGCAACTTCTCAAGTTTCTCGTTGAGCAAATCGTTCGCACTGCTACAAAAGACACTGTGATTGGATATCTCGGAAATGGCGTTTTTTACACTTTTACTGATGGCGTAGCAAGGGTAGCAATTAACGACGACTATGCCGAGTTCGATTGGAATTCATATAATATAGCTGTTGTGCTCACCCCTATTGGTTCGCCAACTGAGTATAATTCATATCAATTCGTTTCGCTTTCGAGAAGTATAACCGAAAATATCGAGGCTGGTACGGTTCCTTTCAAAGACGTAGGGACGGTAGCCAAAAAGAGATCGGCCTCTATGCCAGAAGCTTGGGCAGCACTACGAGAAAATCATATAGAATTTGTTTACCAGCCAATTCATGAATTTAGCACCGCTAATATTTCATCTTTTGAAATGTTGGCGCGATTGAAAGATAAAAAGAATGGTTTTATCTCCATGTCAGATGAGATTGCAATGCTTCTAGAAAGTAGCCCGTTCAGTCTTCGTTTTCATCAGCTACTTTTTGAGCGGCTTTTGGAAGCCCAGGAAAAATTACAGATCGGATCGCATGATTTGGCAATTAGTATCAATATTCCGGCGTCAATAATTAGCCGGCCGAGTTTTTGGGATATCATTGAGCGTGCGGTTTCTGCCGGACTGAATCTATCACAGATTGCCTTCGAACTCACTGAACGCACTCTACCGTCTGGTTCAAAGGCAATTCGAGACTCACTTAGTGCCCTGAGAGCTTTGGGAGCAAGTATCCACTTGGATGATTTCGGCTCAGGTCAGAGTTCTATTGAGACGATTAGTTTCTACGAGTTTGATATTGTAAAGTTAGATCGAGAGTTCATATTGGGTACGCAGTGGAGCCCTGAGAAAGCCTCTTCCTTGATTGCGTATTTGCATAATCTAAACGTAAAGGTTCTTGTTGAAGGGATTGAAGAGAAATCTTTTGGTGAATTTTTTGCGGCGGCAGGCGCTGAGTTTGTACAAGGCTACGCTTATAGCAAGCCGATGAGTTTGGAAAAGGCCTGTAAGCTGGGCACATTTGAGGATAAAGTTTGTTGAAAAATTCAGTAGTACATTGCAGTTCCAAAATCGAATTTGTGATATTTTATTAAAAAAAAGAAAAGTAGGTGTGCACATAAGACACCTGTTGTTATTTACAATCCTCAGTTACAAGAGACGTTATCGAATTTTTGTAAAGCTGTCATATAGAGTGAGGACGTAGGTTGCTAAAGCACGATGTAAAACTTGAAAAAGATAGGATTTCGGTGGAAGTTCATATGAGTGATGACAGTCGCTACGAGGGTGACATTTTTGTTAATCGTGGCGAGCGACTTCAGGATCTGTTGAACGGGAGTCGCAATTTTTTTCCGCTCATACCCACGGATCGTTCTAAAGAAACGATGCTAATTCACAAGCGCTGGATCAAATTCATGATTGAGAAATAGATTACGAAATCTATGCAGCAAACTTTTCTGTTCATTTAACCAATTTTTTTATATAACCTACCAGCTTGATAGGATAGTGGCTATTGCCCGTACCTTGCTGCAGGTTGCGGAAACAGTAACCGCTTAATTGGTCGGCGCTGAATATCACGCTGCGGGCGGCCTGAGGTCGGTTTGATTGGCGATTTGGCCACCTTTCGTCTCAAACATGGTGACCTGCCCCCTTTTGGTCCCTCATTATAACGAGAGTCTGCAGGTTGGATTTTGGTATTCTGGTTCTGGGTCGGTTGCAAGCGCGTCAGGCGTGGAGCCCTCAGATTGCTCAAACGTCTGACGCGCTTGCTGTGGCGTGAGGTTTTGCAGCGAGGAATGCGGCCTGACTGTATTGTAGTCATAGCGCCAGAGCGCCAACTTTCGCCTTGCGTCATCGATGCTGTCGAAGATTTCCTCGTTGAGCAGCTCGTCCCGCAGGCTGCCGTTGAAGCTTTCGATGAACGCGTTCTGCTGCGGCTTGCCGGGATCGATGTAGTGCCAAGGCACGGTATTCTCGTCAGCCCACTTCAAGATTGCCCGGCTGGTGAACTCCGTGCGGTTGTCGCTGACAATGCAGCCTGGCTTGCCATAGATCCGGATCAGGGCACTAAGCTCCCTGACAACCCGTGCCCCAGACAGGCTAGTGTCTGCGACAAGGCACAAGCATTCCCGCGTGCAATCGTCTATGACCGCCAACATTCGAAACTTCCGCGAAGCTCCGAAGCTGTCGGACACGAAGTCCAATGACCAACGTGCATTGGGATGCGCGGCAACCGGCATCGGCGTCCTTGTTCCGCAGGCACGTTTGCGACTACGCCGCCACCTCACCGACAGGCCTTCCTCGCGGTAGATCCTGTAGAGCTTCTTGTGGTTCATACTCATACCCTTGCGTTCCAGCAGAACGCCTATCCGGCGCTACCCGAACCGACGCCGCATGCCAGCGATCTCCTTCATCTCCTTGCGGATCTCTGCGCAGTCTGACGGGCGTTCACGCCGGACTGTTTTGGGGTCGACACCAACTAGCCTACAGGCCCGGCGCTGCGAGAGGTCGTGATCCCGCATCACTCGGTGCGCCGCGTCTCTCCGCTTCGTCAATGTCGTCAGCTCTTTCCCAACAAGTCTTTCAACACGACATTATCCAGCATCGTATCTGCCAATAGTCTTTTGAGCTTGGCATTCTCATCCTCTAGCGCCTTTAACCGGGCAGCCTCAGACACGTTCATGCCACCAAACTTGGCCTTAAACTTGTAGAATGTGGCGGGGCTCAGGCCGTGCCTGCGACACACCTCAACAGTC
>CAYVRN010000125.1:0-4745 GCA_964453855.1 uncultured Rhodobacterales bacterium | reverse complement strand
TGATCCCACAGTTTCGCTGTGCTGCGGAATCGGACGCGGAGCCACTTTTGTCGACGAGGGGAATTTGTCGCTAAAAGGTTGAAAGAGTATTTGGGCTACGCGCGCACCATTCCAGATCGGATCTTTTCAGCGACCTCTTTTGAATGGCTGAGCGGCACCATGTGCCCGGCCCCGGAGATTTCAACCAGTTTCGCATTGGGAATGCGCTTTTGCAGCCCCTCCATCACCAGTTTGACGACGGGGAGTGTATCGCCTCCGAATAGGAGCGTCACCGGCATGGTAAGTTTATGCAGGTTTTCCAGAACCCGTCGTTCTTCGGGGCTGTTTTCATCACCGGGTTTACAGGCGTCCACAACAGGGATTTGTTGGGTTAGCCCTGCGCGAGCGGGTTCAGGCAGTTCATTCCATGGAACGCCTCCGCCCCAGATGTCCATGAAGAGACGCGCGGCATCTTCATGGCGCCCTTCGGCCAGAGCATCAAAATGCGGCTGCATGTCCGTAAGGTAGTGATCCAGAAGCGGGCGATTGTCTTCACCTGCGACGGCCATGAAGATGGGTTCGATGAGTGTCAGGCTACGCAGTTTTTCAGGAAACTGTGTAGCATAGTCCAACGCGACAATCGCGCCGTAACTGTGCCCAACCAGATCGACCGGTTCGTCGCCCACCGCATCTGAGGTGATTGCTACGGCATCTTCGCGCATCAAACCGGCTTTGGTCCACGGCCCGCTTTTACCGTGCCCCGGCCAGTCGGGGGCAGTGATGGTGAAATCATCCCCCAAAGCTTTGGCGATGGCCTTCCATCCGGCAGCCCGCCCAAGCGAGCAGTGCAAGGCAACGATCCGACGCGGTCCGCTGCCATAAGTTTCTACATTTACGAAATCTGCCCCTATAGCCCCGTCAGCCATCAAACCCTCCGCCCAGATAGGTATCGAGGTCGTCTAATCTGTCTTGACCCCAAAACTTTTCAGAGCCGTCTACCACATAAAAGGGAGAGCCAAACACTCCGCTCTTCACCGCTTCTTCGGTGTTTGCGGCATAGGTTTCAGCCCCTGTCAGCATGCCTGAAAATGTCAGCCCTGCATCATACCCGTGTGCCGTCAGGCAGGTCTGCACCACCTCGTCCTGAGCGATATCTTGCTCGTCAGCCCAGCAGGCGCGCAAAAGGGCGTGACACAGGCCTCCCAGATCACCACCCCCTGCGTTTTGGGCCGCAATGATCGCATAGGATGAAGGCGCCGGATTGGTGGGAAAGAACATCGGTTTTGCGTTCAAGGGCAAGCCGGTTTTCTTCGACTGCCGGTTCAGCTCTTGTAGGCGATAGTCCAGTCGCGATTGATGGCGTTCAGGCAAAGGTTGGCCGCCGGTGCGGGGGAACAGGCCCATGATATCCATCGGTTTGTAGGTGATGCTTGCGCCATGTTTCGCAGCAATCTGTTCCAGTCGCACACCTGCCAGATAAGCATAGGGCGAAACCGTCGAGAAATAGTAGTCAATATGCGCCATTTTGAATTTCTCTTTCCATGAGTTCTTTGCCTCACGGTAGGGCCATGTTAAGCGAACCGCAATGTCACGAATCTGTCATCTGCTGCTCTGGGACACCTGATAATGGCCAACACTTCCGAACCGAAACTTATCACCGGCAATGCCAATGTTCCTTTGGCGAAAAACATCGCCAAACGCATGTCCCTTCACCGCGGATCGTCCGTTGGGTTGGTTGACGCGCGTGTCGAGCGGTTCAATGATCAGGAAATCTTTGTTGAGGTTTACGAAAATGTCCGCGGTGAGGATATGTTCATCGTGCAAAGCACCTCGAACCCGGCCAATGACAACCTGATGGAGCTGCTGATTATGGCCGACGCCTTGCGCCGCTCATCAGCAGCACGCATCACCGCCGTAATCCCCTATTTCGGTTATGCCCGTCAGGACCGTCGCGCCAAAGCGCGCACGCCGATTTCCGCAAAGCTGGTCGCCAATATGCTGGTAGGCACCGGGATCGAGCGAGTTCTGACCATGGACCTGCACGCCGCGCAGATTCAAGGATTCTTCGATATTCCGGTGGACAACCTATATGCCTCTCCGGTTTTTGCGCTGGATGTGAAAGCGCATTTCAAAGATTCTCTTGGTGATGTGATGGTGGTGTCCCCCGACGTCGGCGGCGTGGCGCGTGCACGCGAACTTGCCAAGCGCATCGGCGCGCCGCTGAGCATCGTGGACAAACGCCGCGAGAAAGCGGGCGAAGTGGCCGAGATGACCGTGATCGGCGACGTCAGCGGCAAGAAATGTATCATCGTCGACGACATCTGCGACACGGCCGGAACCTTGTGCAAAGCCGCGGAAGTGCTGATGGAACACGGCGCGACCGAGGTACACAGCTACATCACCCACGGGGTTCTGTCGGGTCCGGCTATTGAGCGGATCACGAACTCGGTTATGAAATCCTTGGTGATCACTGATTCAATCGCACCGACGCCAGAAACGCTGGCTGCTCCGAATATCCGCATCGTGCCGACAGCGCCGATGTTTGCTCAGGCGATCATGAACATCTGGCAGGGGACCTCGGTGTCGTCTCTGTTCGAGACAGAAACCCTTGAGCCGCTGTACGAAGGTATCTTCAAGTAAACAGTTCCAGTGCGAATTCTTAAAAAGCCCGCCTGACTTTGGCGGGCTTTTTTGTTGACGGCCACGAGGTCTCTTTTCAATAGTCCATTCAAAAGGATGCCTATGAAGATACACACAGCCTATATACCCGGTGCGATTGGTAGCATTGCAGCCCTGCACGGACAGTATTACGCCAAAAACTGGGGGTTTGGTGTTTCGTTCGAGGCTCTTGTTGCCAAAGGTCTGTCAGACTTTTTTCTGCGGCTCACGGACGATGATCTTGTTCTGATTGCTGAAGATGATCAGGGCATTGTCGCCAG
This sequence comes from uncultured Rhodobacterales bacterium, assembly GCA_964453855.1. GTDB lineage: Bacteria > Pseudomonadota > Alphaproteobacteria > Rhodobacterales > Rhodobacteraceae > JASMHC01. Next base: position 1,827 of record CAYVRN010000125.1, on the reverse strand, counting down.
TCTTTTTATAGACATGCATGATCCCGAAGGCCCCGAGGACGTCGCCCGGTTACGATGGTTTATTGTGGCAAACCGTGCAAAAGGATCGGGTATTGGGCGCAAGCTCATGGCGCGCGCAGTAGATCATGTTGATCGCCTATCAGAAGGAAAAGCCTGGCTGACGACGTTCGCGGGGCTGGATGCCGCACGGCACTTGTATGAAGCTTATGGTTTTTTTCTTGTTCGCGAAGACGACGGTCAGACATATGGCGCCACGGTCCAGGAGCAAGAATTCCGGCGCGATTTTAAAACCTAGTCGACATCCCAATCGTCATGATTACGAATATCCCCGATTGCTAACCAAGCAGCCCGCACGCGCGCGATCCGCGTGTCGGACCACGTGCGAAACACCAAATCAAAACCCTCTGGGGTGACATTCTCGGCCACGATTTCGTAGCGCGTGTTGGCGGAATGATCGATGTCTAGAAGACTGATCGACACCTGAACGTTTGGTGCAGACTTGAAACGTCCTTCAAACGTGATTTCACGGCGGATTTCGCGATCACCGCTTGCGGTCCACATGGGGCCGTCATCGATGTAATCGGCAAACAACTGAATATCGCCCTGATCCACACCTGTATGCATCGAGTTCCAGCGTTTCATTGATTTACGCACTCCTTGGCCCGTTATCCGATAGGATTAAAACTCTGTACACAAAAAGAAAAGGCCCCGAAAATCGGAGCCTTTTCAAAATGTCTTTCAGAGCCTGCGCTTAGACGCCAAGGGCTGCCTTGAGCGCCTGCATGTCTGCCAGAGCCTTGTTTGCCGCGTCTTTGTCATCGGCTGCAGCATTTGCTGCCGCTTCTGATGCTGCCGCGATCAGGGCGTCCATGTCTGCGGTGGTCATTTCCGAGGTCGGAACGGCTTTTTCTGCCAGAACCGAGGTACCCTCTGCCGAAATCTCGGCGAAACCACCAGTCACAGCATAGGCGCTTTCGCCTGCTGGACCGTTTACAGTCAGGATGCCTGGGCGCAACGTGGTGATAGTCGGTGCATGATCCGGCATTGCGGTCATGTCGCCATCGGCGCCTGGGATCTGGACCGAGGCCACCTGAAGCGAAGCAAGGCTCCGCTCTGGGCTAACCAGGTCAAATTGCATCGTATCAGCCATAAGGGCCCTCCTTAGGCCGCTTCAGCAGCCATTTTCTCGGCTTTAGCAAGCACTTCGTCGATGCCGCCGACCATGTAGAACGCGGCTTCTGGCAGGTGGTCATATTCACCGGCAACAACAGCTTTGAACGAGCTGATGGTGTCTTCCAGCGGAACCTGAACACCGTCCGAACCAGTAAAGACCTTCGCAACGTCGAACGGCTGCGAGAGGAAACGCTGGATCTTACGTGCGCGGGCAACGGTCAGTTTGTCTTCTTCGGACAGTTCGTCCATGCCAAGGATGGCGATGATGTCCTGCAGCGACTTGTAGCGCTGTAGGATACCCTGAACGTCACGAGCTACCTGATAGTGCTCTTCACCAACGATCTGCGGGTCCATCAGGCGCGACGACGAGTCGAGCGGGTCAACAGCCGGGTAGATACCCAGTTCCGAGATTGCACGGTTAAGAACGGTTGTCGCGTCCAAGTGAGCAAAGGTTGTAGCAGGCGCAGGGTCGGTAAGGTCATCGGCCGGAACGTAAACAGCTTGGATCGAAGTGATCGAGCCGTTTTTGGTCGATGTAATGCGTTCCTGCATCGCACCCATGTCGGTTGCCAATGTTGGCTGGTAGCCCACCGCCGAAGGAATACGACCCAGAAGCGCCGACACCTCGGAACCTGCTTGTGTGAAGCGGAAGAT
>CAYVRN010000124.1:2799-4812 GCA_964453855.1 uncultured Rhodobacterales bacterium | reverse complement strand
GGCTGGAAACCGGCATGTGCCACGTGAACTGCCAGAACATCAACGACGAGCCGCACGTTCCCTTCGGGGGTGTCAAAGCCTCTGGCGTCGGGCGCTACGGCGGGCGTTGGTCTCTGGATGCCTTTACCGAATTGCGCTGGATCACGCTTGATCGCGGCGGACGTCATTTCCCGCCGGTCTTTTGATCGGTCAACAAGGAGGAATTACCATGGGTGTTGTAAGCTGGATCATCCTTCTTTTGGTCATCGTTGCCATTCTGGTGGTGCTGGCCGCGTGGTTCTATGAACGTGCCACCAATGAGGTCAGCCTTGTTAGGACAGGCGTCGGCGGCCGAAAGGTTGTGATTGACGGCGGGGTTTTGGCAATCCCGTTCTTTCACGAAATCAGCCGCGTGAATATGCAGACCATTCGTATGGATGTCAGCCGCAATGGAAATCATTCGCTGATCACAAAAGACCGGATGCGGATCGATGTCGGGGCGGAATTCTACGCCTCGGTCATTCCGAACCCGACGTCGATCACCCGTGCGGCGCAGACTTTGGGCAAGCGGACATTCCAGCCGGATCAATTGAAGGCTTTGATTGACGGTATGATGATCGATGCACTGCGAGCGGTTGCAGCCCAGATGACGATGGACGAGTTGCATGAGAACCGCTCGGAGTTTGTACGCGAGGTTCGCGCAGCCTTGACGGATACGCTGGCAAAATACGGTCTTGAACTAGACAGCGTTTCTTTGACAGCGTTGGATCAGACGCCCTTTGCATCGCTGGATGAAAACAACGCCTTCAACGCAGTGGGTATGCGCAAGCTGGCTGAAGTTATTGCCAAGTCGAAGAAAGAGCGCGCTGAGATCGAAAGCGAGAGTCAGGTTCTGGTGCGTCGGGCCGAGGTCGATGCAAACCGTCAGAAACTGGATATCGAGCTTGAACAGCGCAGGGCCGAAATCGCTCAGGCCAAAGAGATCGAAATGCTTCTCGCGGCGCAACTGACCGAAGTTGCCAGCCGGAAAGCGGACGCCGAGCGGGAAGCGGCTCAAGCGCGCATCCGGATGGAACAGGAAATTCAGGCGGCAAATATCGCCCGCGATCTTGCTGTCAAAGAAGCCGAGATTGCCCAACTTCGTGCACTTGATATTGCCGAGCAAGAGAAGCAAATCCAGACCGCTTCTAAAAGTCAGGAAAACTCTAAAGCACAGGCGAGTGCAACCTCAGCCCGTGCTGCTGTGATCAAAGCAGAGGAAGAGCTGCAGACCCTTCGCCAAATGGCTGATGCAGAGCGCCGTAAAAAGATTGCTCTGGTCTCTGCCGAGCAGCAGGCAGAATCCGAAGCTGCGCGCATCCGCATTTCGTCGGAAAGTGACAAGGTGGCAGCCAAGGCGCGTGGCGTGATCAAGCGCGAAGAGGCTGAAACTTTGCGGATCATGAAGCAGGCCGAAGCGGATGCCGCTGCCGCGATGATCGCCGCCGAGAATGGCCGTTCCGAAGCGAATGTCGCGCTCGAGCTAGAAAAGACCCGCTTAGCGGCTATGCCGGAAATCGTGGGCCAGATGGTGAAGCCGGTCGAAAAGATCAAAGGTATCTCGATTAACCACGTCAGTGGACTGAACCGAGGAGAGGGTGGAGGTAGCTCTGCTGTCGGGCAGACGATGGATGCAATCATGGATATGGCTGTATCTTTGCCTGCGATGAAGAAGCTTGGAGAGAGCATCGGTGTGAATTTGGATACCTCTCAAGCTAGCGAAGCATCAGGCAAAGACGGAGATTGAAGTGGCTTCAACAGTCGAAGCTCTCTGGAAACAATGACGTATAAAATTTCAGGAATATAAAGGATTTGATACCCCGGACGGGCTGTGTCACAGGAAACTCGGTTGCGGTGATCTAGGTACCGTCTTAGCGTCTCGGTACTATCAAACGTTCTCCTTTCCGATACTGTAAAACCAGTCCTGAGATCATCCGCCTAGCGGCGATGCTCTACGTCTGGTTTCCGCTGTCGCTCAGAAACGTGGAAGATCTT
>CAYVRN010000124.1:0-2699 GCA_964453855.1 uncultured Rhodobacterales bacterium | reverse complement strand
AGCACATTTGCGAACGGTCGAAAACGTGGCGCTGTGGTTTGGCTGGGTGTAACTTGACGGGCGTTGAACCTGAGCCGTGAATGGCCGCTATCACGTGTTTGACAATGTGCCTTCGCAGGCACAAAGAATTCACACTTCCTGCCCTTCGTGCACGACTTCCTGTTGCTAGGATGTGGCTCGTCGAAGGAGACATTCGCTCGCAGCGCAGACATTTGTCCTTTAGCGCTAAACGCAATGGTTTATTCTTTGAAATTTGGGCTGCAGGTCGGCCTGAAAAGCTTTACTGATTGCGCATCATGGGCATTAGTGCCCATCTGAGGTCGAAAACGAGTACAGTTTGAAGCAGGATAGCACAGTGCTGCGCGTTGATTTTGTCAAAGGTTCAGTGGCACATCGACTTCGGTTCGGGGGCGGTCGTGGCCAGGACTTAGCGAAGGCGATGGGGCTTCGTGGGGGAAAAACGCCAAAGATTATTGACGCAACTGCGGGACTGGGGCGAGATTCATTTCTTTTAGCGTCTCTAGGTGCCCAAGTGACTTTGATCGAGCGCTCCGAGGAAATGCATATGTTGTTGGCTCAAGGCATGGAGCGCGCGGCGAGAGAGGGAGGCCAGTTTCGCGAGATTATTGGCCGGATGACACTTTTAAAAGGAGACGCCAAGGACTTGATTCCTCATCTGTACGGCGAGGCAATTTTGATTGATCCAATGCATCCTGAACGGAAAAAGTCGGCGCTGGTGAAACAGGAGTTGCGTCAAGTCCGCGCCATCGTCGGCACCGACGATGACGCCGGCGATCTAGTACGATTGGCGATAAAACATGCGCGTAACCGAGTGGTGCTTAAGTGGCCCGCCAAGGCTGATCCGATTGAAGGTGTTCAAAAGTGCTCACATCAAATCCGCGGTAAAACCACACGATATGATGTTTTTATGACTGGTTAAGGAACGTCTCGCCCACTGATACCGCGGCGCCAGTCACGGTCCTTTGCCGACTTTGGCGGCAGGGACCATCGCCGCAGCGCGGCTTCACCGAACTGGACTTTCATGACTTCGCGCAGCAAAGTCAGATCCGCGATTATTAACGGTTCAGGCGGAACCGACATTAGTTAAATTCAGTTAACTTCAAATCTCCGCAATCTTTGTTCCGATGACACCGATCTGTCCGTTGTCAAAGTTTTTCGGAATGCTGAGGCTGTATCGTAACTGAGGCTCTGGTTCGGTTTCTGTTTGAGTTTAGGCGGCAGCGATTTGGTGCTGCAACCGGCGTTTTCTGATTGTCTGTTTCTTTATCTCCTCTCGCATTTTCAGGACCCTCTCGCCTCGGCCGTGATAGACGTCGGCGGGTGTCAGGTTGTCAAAGCTCTCGTGGTATCGACTGTTGTTATAGTGATCGACAAACGCACTGATCTGCCGTTCCAGATCGCCGGGCAGAAAGTAGTTTTCCAAGAGAACTCGGTTCTTCATGGTTTGGTGCCACCGTTCGATCTTGCCCTGGGTTTGGGGGTGATGTGGCGCACCACGAACGTGATCCATGCCTTTATCCTCAAGATAGTCTGCAAGATCGGCCGCCACAAAGGACGAGCCGCTCGCCATTGGGTTCGAACCAATGGCGCCTTTAATGGCTCGCTCGCAAAGCAGCCTTGGCTTATTCACGACCTTGGCCTTCATCGTTGTGCAAAGCTTCCAAGCAATGATGTAGCGGCTGTAGTCGTCGAGGATCGTGGATAAATAGAACCACCCCCAGCCGATGACCTTGAGATAAGTGAAGTCGGTCTGCCACAGCAGCACTTGAATTACGCTAAGCTCCGAAACGCCTGGCAATCGTTGGCGGTGGAATCATTGGGCTTGAGATGGCCACTGTTTATTCTGCCTTGGGATCGCAATTGACGGTTATCGAACTGGCCGACCAGATCGCCCCCGGTTCAGACAAAGAGGCCGCGTCCATCCTGCATCAAGCGATTGAAGCACAGGGTGTTTCAATTCACACTTCGACGAAAACCGCCAGCGTGAAAGCCACAAAAGTGGCCCTGACACTAACCTGCGAGGGCACATTCCAAGGCGACATCAAGGCCGATGTCATCATTCAGGCCGTCGGGCGCAAGTCAAACGGACCTCTGGTCAAGCCCGAAGCTGCCGGCGTCGCCATATCAGACCGCGGCATTATCGAAGTTGGCGCGACATGCGAAACCAATATCGATGGAATCTTCGCCATCGGTGACGTGACCGGAAACCCGATGCTCGCCCACCGCGCAACCCATCAGGGTCATGTCGCAGCCGAGGTTGCTTCGGGCCACGCGGCGGGCTTGGATACACAACTGATCCCTTCTGTCGCCTACACCAGGACCGAACTGGCTTGGATCGGCACGACCCAGGCACAGGCCAAAGAACAGAGCATCCCGCATAAAGTGGCGAGCTTCCCTTGGATGGCCAGCGGTCGTAATCTGGCGTCAGGCGGAGGAGATGGTCTTACCAAGGTGCTCTACTGCTCTGACACTTACCGCATCCTCGGCGTGACGATCGTGGGCAAAAATGCAGGCGATACGAATTCAGTGTTTGCAAGTATCACACCAATAAACGTCACAAGGTTGGCGCTGAATTGGCCGCCCATTTCCGACAATGCCTTCACCTCTTGAACTGCCGTTTATAAGACTGTAGCGGAAGCTATCATTATGTGGGCTATCGTTATGGAAAAGACTGGTCT
>CAYVRN010000123.1:0-4884 GCA_964453855.1 uncultured Rhodobacterales bacterium | reverse complement strand
CAAGGCGTAATTTTAGGACAAAGTCTGACTTAGTCCCCCTGTTCACATTGCTGTTTGAACTTAAATGTCAATCTTTTCCGTAGGTCCTGCTTCCACTATACATTTCGGAAAGAAGAGCAGGCACATGAAAGATATCACGTCCGAAAAAAAACCTAAATTTGTTGATCGTTTTGTTACGGTCAATGGGCAAAATCGCGCGTCGGTTGCCTTATCCAACCCAGAAACCTTGTGGTTTAATACGGGGACGCTGTGCAATATCGAATGCTCCAATTGTTACATTGCCAGTTCTCCGACCAACGACGACCTTGTTTATCTGACATCTGATGACGTCGCAGACTACTTAGAGCAACTCTCTGAAATTGGCTGGGGCGTTACTGAGATAGGGATTACGGGTGGTGAACCATTCATGAATCCCGACATCATTGACATACTGCGCAGGGCGCTCAAGCGTGGATACGATGTTTTGGTACTAACCAACGCAATGGCTCCAATGATGCGTCCAAAAGTACAACGTGGGCTTCAGGATCTTCACTCAGAGTTCGGGGAAAAGTTAGCCCTGCGTGTGTCGCTGGACCATTATCAGCAAGAAAAACACGATCAGGAACGAGGAACCGGCAGCTTCGCCAAGACAATCACGGGGATGTCGTGGCTAAGAGACATAGGTATAAAAACCGCAGTTGCCGGCCGCATAGAATTTGCAGATTCCGAACAATCTGCGCGGGATGGCTATGCTGAATTGTTCAAAGAATTGAGCTTTTCAATTAACGCCTACGACCCAAGTCAGACGGTATTATTCCCAGAAATGGATGTTACAGCAGACGTTCCTGAAATTACTACGTCGTGTTGGGGCATACTTGGGAAATCTCCTGATGACGTGATGTGCGCGTCATCACGCATGGTCGTGAAACGCAAAGGCGAAATTCAGCCAACGGTTCTTGCCTGCACGCTTATTGCTTACGATCAAGCCTTTGAGTTAGGCAGTACCCTGAAAGAAGCCGAACAAGATGTTTATTTAAATCATCCACATTGCGCGAAGTTCTGTGTTTTGGGCGGCGCTTCCTGTACCGCATAAAAAGTTCCGCTACGGACAATTTGACATGCCAGTCCGACGACCACTATCTGTCCGTAAGCTTACTTTAGGAGAGGACAGAAAATGGGTCTTGAAAATACCGCCGCAGTTGTAACTGGTGGTGCCAGTGGTTTGGGATTTGCCACAGCTTCTAACTTCCGCGGCGCAGGCGCGCAGGTTACGATCCTAGACCGTGATCCAAACGGAGCTGACGCCGCCGCTAAAATAGGCGCACACTTCATTCAAACAGATGTGGCAGACGAGCAATCTGTTGAAGCAGCTATTACTTTTGCCGTCGAAAAGATGGGTCGTATTACAGCCGTAGTAAATTGTGCCGGAATTGGCACCGCTGAAAAAACTGTTGGCCGTGACGGACCGCACAAACTGGACCATTTCAAGCGTATCATTGACGTCAACTTGGTTGGCAGTTTCAACGTCGCACGCCTAGCAGCAGTCGAAATCGCAAAAAATGACCCAGCTTCTGACGGAGCACGTGGTGTGATCATCAACACTGCATCCGTTGCGGCTTTTGACGGACAAAAAGGTCAGGCGGGCTATGCCGCTTCAAAAGCCGGAATTGCTGGTATGTCCTTGCCCATGGCCCGCGATTTGGCCAGCTTGGGCATTCGCGTCATGGCAATTGCACCTGGCATCTTCATGACCCCAATGCTCGCAGGATTGCCAGAAGAAGTTCAAGCCGGACTGGCGGCATCGGTCACATGCCCGAAACGCTTGGGTGACCCTTCTGAATACGCATCACTGGCACGTTTCATCGTCGAAAACGGCTATCTGAATGGTGAAACCATTCGTATCGACGGCGCATTGCGCATGCAGTGATAGCGTTATGAATGCGATCAAAGCCGAGGGTTAGCCCTCGGCTTTTTCTTCTAGAAGTAGCCATTCTTCTTCTGCAGATGACAGTTTTTCCTGCCTTTCGGTCAACATTTCTGTCGCCTTTTTGAACTTTACGGGCTCTTTTGAGAAGAGCTCAGGGTCTGACAGTAATTCTGACAATTTTGCGATTTCAGCTTCCAAACGCTCGATTTCAGCCGGAAGAGCCTCCAAGCGGTGCTTTTCTGTAAAGGACAGACCGCCAGGCTTTGGCGCTATGTTATTTGATTTTGGCGCCTTTTCTGGTTTTTGTTTTTCAACAACTTTGGCGGCTTCAAGGAACTGATCTTCCTTGCGTTGTTCCTGGTAATCGCTCCAACCACCGGCATAGACTGTCGCCCGTCCCTGACCTTCCATTGCAATCGTCGTTGTTGCCACACGATCCAGAAAATCCCTGTCGTGACTGACCAACAAAACCGTCCCGTCGTAATCATCCAGCAACTCTTGCAAGAGATCCAGCGACTCGACGTCAAGGTCGTTTGTCGGTTCGTCCAAAACCAATAAATTACTTTCGCGCGCCATCAGTTTCGCCAAAAGCAATCGCGCCTTTTCCCCGCCAGATAAGGACCTTACTGGCGCGCGGGCCTGAGCGTCTGCGAACAGAAACTCTTTCAAATAGCCGACCACATGCTTGGGCTGACCGCGTACCAATATCTGATCTGCTTTTCCGGAAACCCGCATCCCCGGATCGCTTGTTAAACTTTCCCACAAGGTTTTATCGCCATCCAACTGTGCACGGGATTGATCAAAAATCGCCGGAACAAGGTTGGTTCCGTGGGTCACTCTGCCGGTATCTGGTAGCTCTTCTTGCATTAGCATCTTCAGAACGGTTGTCTTGCCAACCCCATTCGGCCCAACAAACGCAACTCGATCACCGCGAAGTACCCTGATCGAAAAGTTCTGAACGATCTTTTTGTCATCATAGACCTTGGTCAGGTTTTCGGCTTCAATCACCTTACGACCGCTTTTGGGGCCGGACTCCAACGCCATTGCAGCGGTTCCCTGACGTTTGATCATCGCCGCGCGCTCGGATCGGAGGTCTTGCAACGCCCTTACCCGGCCCTGATTGCGTTTACGCCTTGCTGAAATGCCTTCAACCGCCCAACGTGCTTCGGACTTGATCCTACGATCCATTTTGTGACGCTGAGTATCTTCTTCTTCCCAGACCTTATCACGCCACGCTTCAAAGGCACCAAAGCCTTGCTCATTCCGAAGAACCTTTCCCCTGTCCACCCAAAGGGTTGCACGTGTAAGCTCACGTAGAAATGCACGGTCGTGGCTGATTAGGACATAGGCCTTTCGGGTCTGCTTCAATTCGGATTCAAGCCAGCGGATCGCCTCGATATCCAGATGGTTGGTCGGCTCGTCCAACAGCATCAACTCCGGCTCTTCTGCCATCAGTTTCGCCAAAGCCGCCCTGCGGCGCTCGCCACCTGACGCCACATTGACATCTCGTGTTGGATCGAACTTGAGGTTTTCAGCCACCATGTCGACCTTGTATGCTTCAGTTGGCCCCAAGCGACTGGCGGCGAAATCGCCCAATGTCGCAAAACCTGCCATATCGGGGTCTTGTTCCATGTATCCGACAGAAACACCTGGTGGAATAACTCGATCACCTGCATCAGCTTCGACAAGGCCAGCCATCACTTTCAAAAGCGTTGATTTTCCAGACCCGTTTCTGCCAACCAAGGCCACCCGATCCCCAGTTTGAACAACAACGTCAAGGTTGTCGAAAACTGGATCACCGCCAAAGGTCAGAGAGATTTTGGAAAGTTGTAGTAAAGGTGCTCGTGACATAATGCGCAGCTATCTATGGACTCGGAAAAGATCAAGCCATCTGAGCAGCTATGACACGCAACAGACGTTTTCGAGCGGCTGGAATGTTTTTGACTTCTAGTCCGGTAAATACATGCATTGTGTTCATTTCATAATCCACAACAGCGTGATTGCTAACCCATCCCCCCATAGACAGATAGGTTTTGAGCAAGGGCGGCATTTTACGTAGCGCTTTCGCGCGGTCCGTGAAAGATTTTTGCTTACTGGCAAAGTGGAACACCTTCGCAGCCTTCACTTTGGGCAACCAGAGTTTTGGCGCAAGATGACAGTCAGCTAACAAGGAAAAACTTTCCAAATGCGCGCTTGCATCAGTGCCTTTAAAGGACGAGCAACCAAATAGCAGTTCAATGTTGAGCTCATCCACATATTTTGTCATCACCGCCCAAGCCGCCCGCAAAACATTGGGATCACGCGCGTTAGCAGCGATGCAAAAACGCCCGACTTCAAGCATAGATCCAGAAAATTTCGACAAGGCCGATAGATCATAAAACTGAGCCGAATAGGACGTCATAACATCTGGTCCTGACGACAAAGGCAAAAGCCGGTAGCAACACAAAAGCTCAGTCGTTTCCGAATCCTCGATCAGCACATGCAGACACCGGTGGTCAAACTCATCCCCGTCAATTACCCCGACCCCGTTGAAAAAAGAAGTACGCCGCAATGTCAGCGCTGACTGAACATCAGCTGGCGTCTCTGCAAAACGGGCCCGCAGTTTCCTTTGGCGGTGCTGCATCTTGACATTATCAGCCATAGATCCGAACGCATTCAACTTTGGCACAGATAGATCGCAAAATCAGAGCGTGCTTCAATTTCCAATTAGTTGGCTTGCATCCACGCGGCCGATATTGCCAAACAATTGCCGATAGAACGAAACATCTCCGGCCACAGGTTCTGTGACGCGCTGTGAAAGTACAACTACAGCGCCGTCTTCGAGGCCCAGTGTTTGAACATTCGCCACTTTGCCGCGCGAATCAAATGTCACAACAACAACCTGACGGTCCACGATTTGCGGCGGAAAAGGTCCAAAGTAGCGTGTACGTTGCCCGACATAGTACAAAGGCCCCGCGCTATCACTCTGGATCGTCGGC
>CAYVRN010000122.1:0-4909 GCA_964453855.1 uncultured Rhodobacterales bacterium | reverse complement strand
AGACTGTAGCGGAAGCTATCATTATGTGGGCTATCGTTATGGAAAAGACTGGTCTCGACGCAACGGATATCCGCATTCTGAGTGCGGTCCAAAAACACGGACAGCTGAGCAAGACCAGACTTGCCGAAATCGTCAACCTGTCACCCACTCCTTGCCTTGCGCGTCTGACACGATTGAAAGCCGCTGGATACATTCGCGGATACTACGCAGATATCGCATTGGGGAAAGTCGGGGACCACACCCAAGTCGTGGTAACGGTGTCACTGACAAATCACCGCAAGACCGATTTCGACCGGTTCGAGACCTATATCCGAAAGCTTGATGAGGTGGTGGACTGCGTCGCGACAGGCGGTGGAATGGATTACGTCCTAAGATTTGTCACGCTGCGCTTGGTGGACTTTCAAGACCTCATGGAAGAGATGCTTTCCGCCGAGTTGGGCATCGACCGATACATGACTTATATCGTCACGCGCGAGGTCAAGAAGTCGCTTCCGAATCTCGCACCGATTGCGGCCCGCTCGCTTCGAAAATAACCTCCAAGTCCGTTTGGTCTGCATCCGAGATTTTTTATAGCCTGAACAGGCTGATTTCTCGTATTTTTTAGACCTAACTTTATCTGCATCTCGATCTATTTCATCGCTCACTGACAACGACTCAAAACGCTCATCGTGACTTTGAAGGATACACTCATGACGCAGCAAGAAGACTTCGGTTTTGGCACCCAGATCCGCAAATCCCCCTATTTCGACGCCACTGTTCGTTGGGGCGCCAAAGGTTTCTCGGTCTATAACCACATGTATATCCCGCGTGACTTCGGGGATCCGGAACAGAACTTCTGGAACCTTGTCAATGATGCCATCCTGTGTGACGTGGCCGTTGAGCGTCAGGTGGAAATCACCGGTCCGGACGCTGCAAAATTCACCCAGATGCTGACCCCGCGCGATCTGTCAAAGATGGCCGTCGGTCAGTGCAAATACATCCTGATCACCAATGCTGACGGCGGTATTCTGAATGATCCGATCCTGCTGCGTTTGGCTGAAAATCACTTCTGGATTTCTCTGGCTGACAGCGACATTCTGTTGTGGGCGCAGGGTGTGGCCGTCAACTCGGGTCTGGATGTAACCATCCGCGAACCAGACGTTTCGCCATTGCAACTTCAAGGCCCGAAGTCCGGTCTGATCATGAAGGAGCTTTTCGGCGAAGACATCATGGACCTGAAATACTACTGGCTTCGTGAAGTCGACCTGGACGGGATCCCTCTGATCGTTTCGCGCACTGGTTGGTCAAGCGAACTGGGCTATGAGCTGTACTTGCGCGACGGTTCGCGCGGTGATGAGCTTTGGGAAAAGATTATGGTTGCTGGCATGGATCATGGCCTCAAGCCGGGCCACACGTCGTCGATCCGCCGTATCGAAGGTGGCATGCTGTCGTATCACGCAGATGCCGACATCAACACCAACCCATACGAGCTGGGCTTCGACCGTCTGGTTAATCTGGACATGGAAGCCGACTTCATCGGCAAGGCCGCGTTGAAACGGATCAAGGAAGAAGGCATCAGCCGTAAACAAGTTGGTCTGATCATCGACGGAGAACCGCTGAAGGGTCCTAACACCACCTTCTGGGGAATAAACAAAGACGGTGAAACCATCGGCAAAGTGACTTCGGCTGTATACTCGCCACGCCTTGAGCAGAACATCGCTCTGGCCATGGTCGATATCGAGCACCTGGAACTTGGCGCGGGCGTCGAAGTGATTTCAGGGTCGGGTCCAAAAGCGGCTCGTATGGTAGAATTCCCGTTCTACGATCCCAAGAAATCAATCGCAGCTGCTTAAGTACGAGAGAACCCTATGTCAGATCTCGCAATCCAGTTGCATTGGCATCGCGCGCACAGCGAATTGAAGCCCGGTGCCTATTCGGCAGAACACGTCGTTCAGTACAACAGCAACTACGACGTCATGGTTGACGCCGCCCCTGATTGGGGCGGTGACGCATCGCACACGAACCCGGAACAGGCTTTGGCCTCGGCTCTATCAAGCTGTCACATGATGACCTTCCTGGCGTTGGCGGCGAAAGCTGGCTGGCCGGTAGCAAGTTATCACGATTTCGCCGAAGCCCACTTGGGCAAAAATCCTAAGGGCCAAATGTCGGTCACCCGAATTGATCTGCATCCGGTCGTTCGTTTCGACACTGGCTTTCAGGTCAGCGATGAAGAGATGGAGCAGATGCAGGATCGTGCGCATCGCTATTGCTTCATTGCGAACACGCTGGCTGAAACCGTCGAAATTAACATCCTCTAAAACTTGCAAGGTATAATACCCCCGTGGAAAACACCAAACTTCTGCTGAGTGAATTGGATGCGCGCGGCATCCTGCGCCTGACCTTGAACGATGGACGCCGCCGCAATCCCTTGTCCGAAGCAATGCTGACCGAGCTGCGGTCAGCTTTTGATCAGGCAGGGAGCAATCCTGATGTACGCGTGATCATTCTTGCGGCCGACGGTCCAGCGTTTTCCGCGGGTCACGACCTGAAGGAAATGACCGCAGGGCGCGATCATGAAGATCGTGGCCGTGCCTATTTTTCCATGGTCATGGAAATGTGCGCAGGCGTTATGCAATCCATCGTGAATTGCCCAAAACCGGTGATCGCCGAGGTTGACGGCATTGCAACAGCTGCCGGCTGCCAGCTGGTCGCAAGCTGCGATCTGGCCGTCGCCTCGGAAAACGCGCAGTTCAGCACCCCGGGCGTTCACATCGGTCTGTTCTGTTCAACCCCGATGGTCGCCCTGTCGCGAAATGTTTCCAACAAAAACGCCATGGAAATGCTTCTCACTGGCGATATGATTTCAGCGCAAAGAGCGTCGGAAATCGGACTGATCAATCGCGTGGCCTCAGCAAGTGACCTGAGACAAACCACCGAAGAAATTGCTGCAAAAATCGCTTCTAAATCCAGCATGACTTTGGCTGTTGGCAAAAAGGCGTTCTATACCCAGCGGGAAATGTCGCTTGCGGATGCCTATGACTTTGCCTCTGACGTCATGGTTCAGAATATGCTGGCCCGTGATGCCGAGGAAGGCATTGGCGCATTCATCGAAAAACGAAAGCCGGTTTGGCAGGACAAGTGAGAGCAACCGTGGATAACCCATACAATATCGGATTGGACCGCAACGCGGCAAACTACCAACCCCTGACCCCGCTCACGTTCCTGGAACGCGCAGCGACAGTGTTCCCGAACCACACTGCCATTGTGCACGGGGCGCTGCGCAGAGATTATGCCGCGTTCTACGCCCGGTCACGTCAGCTCGCCTCGGCGCTCAGCCAGAACGCAATTGGCCGCGGAGATACGGTTTCTGCCCTTCTTCTTAACACGCCAGCCATGCTTGAATGCCACTATGGCGTGCCCATGTGCGGTGCCGTTCTGCACTCGATCAATACCCGGCTGGATGCCGCCATCATCGCCTTTCAGCTTGATCATGCGATGTCCAAGATCGTTATTGCCGACGCCGAGTTTATGCCGCTGCTGAACGAGGCTTTGGCTTTGGCGAAAGTAACACCGCGCGTCATTCAATACGACGATCCCGAATTCGACGGCGCGCGAATTTCTACCGATGCCGAAGATTACGACGATTTCCTCGCATCAGGTGACCCCGAGTTTGCATGGCTAATGCCAGAAGATGAATGGGACGCAATCTCGATCAACTATACTTCGGGCACGACAGGTGATCCCAAAGGCGTTGTATCACATCACCGTGGCGCGTATTTGCTCGCACAGGGTAACGCGCTCACCACGTCGATGCAAAAACACGCCGTTTACCTGTGGACACTTCCTATGTTCCACTGCAACGGCTGGTGCTTCCCGTGGACTATGTCTGCCATCATCGGCACGCATGTCTGCTTGCGTCAGGTTCGCGCCGAACCGATCTGGAATGCCTTGGCCGACGAAGGGGTCACCCACCTGTGCGGCGCGCCAATTGTCATGTCGCTTCTGATTTCGGCCTCCGACGACGAAAAGCGCGAGCTTCAAAAGCAGGTGCAGTTCTTCACCGCCGCAGCGCCTCCACCCGAGTCTGTGCTGGCAAATATGAAGGACGCGGGCTTTGACGTCACTCACCTGTACGGACTGACCGAAACATACGGTCCGGCAGTTGTGAACGACTGGCATCAGGAATGGTCCGCCCTGCCTCCTGCCGAACAAGCCGTTTTGAAAGCGCGCCAAGGTGTGCGCTATCTCCCGCTGGAACAGCTCACGGTTCTGGACCCGGACACGCTCGCGCCGGTCCCGCATGACGGCGAAACCATGGGCGAGGTCATGTTCCGCGGGAATGTCGTCATGAAAGGCTATTTCAAGAATCCTGAGGCCACCCAAAAGGCATTCGCCGGTGGCTGGTTCCATTCCGGTGACCTCGGTGTGGTTCACCCTGATGGCTACATCCAACTTAAAGATCGGTCGAAAGACATCATCATTTCTGGTGGCGAGAACATCTCGTCGATTGAAGTCGAAGAAGCGCTCTATCGCCACCATGCCGTAGAAGTCGTCGCAGTTGTGGCAAAGCCCCATGACAAATGGGGCGAAACCCCCTGCGCCTTTGTTGAATTGAAAGCGGGCCAAACCGCCGACGCAGCTTCTTTGCGGGCTTGGTGCAAAGACCACCTCGCGCCATACAAAGTCCCCGGAGAGATCGTATTTACCGAGATCCCTAGAACATCGACCGGCAAGATCCAGAAATTCGTGCTGCGCGAGCAGGCTCGAACTTTGGTTAGCTAACTTAGTATCCTGCTTTGTTATCAGGATAGACAGCTACCTTCGGCAGGTAAATTGGCTCCGTGGGATTGCCAACTTATTTTCACCTGATTGAGCGGAGTTGTATGCTTGCTGATCAAGCGACCATTTCGGCAGCATCGTCTTCCCAAAG
>CAYVRN010000121.1:0-4962 GCA_964453855.1 uncultured Rhodobacterales bacterium | reverse complement strand
TTTACCTTCGTGATCCAGAAGGAAATATCATCGAGTTGGCCGAGTTTCCCTGCGAGTCAGAGGATCTACGTAATCTTCCCGGTGTTAATTGTTTGCAAGGAGTACTGTGAACGTGTTCGATTTGATGGGTAAGCGGGGCTTGGTGACCGGTGGTGGGTCGGGAATAGGGAAGGCCGTTGCCGAGCTATTCATTGCGGCGGGCGCGCAGGTTGCTATTGCTGACATTGTGTTTCCTGAAGCGCTTGCAGCACAAATAGGTGCGTTGCCGTTGCAGTGTGATGTCAGTGACGAGCAGAGTGTGGCGACAACCCTAAAAACAGCGCGGGAAGGTCTGGGCGGCGATCTTGATTTTGTGATTTTAAACGCAGGGATTGGCGACGTAGGCTCGACAATCACCGAGCAGTCAACCGTCCTGTTGGAGAGGGTTACGCGGATCAACTACTGGGGAACGGTGCACGGATTAAAGCATTCGCCAGCTGTCATGAAGGACGGGGGGGCTATTGTGTCGACGTCTTCCATGGCGGCCTTTATCAATGTGCCTGGTTCCTCGGCCTACTCAGCCAGCAAAAGGGCGGTTGTCAGTCTCACTGAAATGGCCGCTCTAGAGCTGGGTAGCCGAGGCATTCGTGTCAATTGTGTATGCCCTGGATACACAGAAACCAGCATGGGCAGTGGTGATGAGGGGCGGCAGATCTGCGAGGCGTTTACCGCTCTGGGTAGGGTCGCCACAGTGGATGATATGACCGGCGTATTCTACTTTCTTGTAAGCGATGCCAGTCGTTACATCACGGGCCAGGCCCTCAAAGTGGATGGTGGTTGGTCCTGTGGACCGACGCCGACTTTGCTTGCCGTCATTACGGGGTCGAGCCAGGCACCCAGCTAATGATGAGCAATAACGCCACTAGCCGCAGGGTCGAAGAAAGTAGAATTGTAGCGACTTGGCTTGCGCGTTTGCGGGATCTGCTGGAAGAAATGGGCAGCACCCAATTCAATTCGGCCCTACGTGAAGCGGGGGTAGACCCCGCATTGCTGCATCAGGGCAGTGACAAACTCACACAAAAGCAGCTAGATGCGGTACTGCTTCGCTGCCGGCAAGTTCACCCCGACGTCACCTTACGTCTTTTCAGTAAAGCTGAGATCCTTGATCTTGGTTTGGTGGGCTACGCTGCAGTTAATAGTGATAACGTGGGCTCAGCATTTCGAGTGATGTATCAGTATCACAGCCTCGCATCCGATCGATACACTGACGAACTCCTCATTGAGGGTGACACCGCAAGAGTGGTGCCGGTTTACCACCCCATGTACGAAGATGATTATCAGAATATTTGCGAAGACAGCTTCAGTGGAAACTGGCGTGCGCTGCAGTTGCTGTTAGGCCCTAATGCGGACCAACGCAAAATCAAGGTTGCCCTTGAATTTCGTGCTCCCAAACACGTTGATACTTATGCCGAAATTTTTGGTGAGCATTGTGTATTTGAAGCCAGTGAGACTGGCTTTTTTTTTCCTGCTGAATGGCTGCGACAGCCAATTTACCGTGGCAGTGGATCCTTAAGCGATGTCTATCAGGCGATGTGTGAGCGAGTGCTTGGACCCAGTACTGCGGACAGAGATACGCCATCCCAGGTGAGGCGGTTGTTACTGAGTCGCTCTGGACGTCAAATGCCGAGTCTTGAGGGTGCTGCAGAGCTCCTGCGATTGACCCCCGCGCAATTGCGTAAGCGTTTATATCGCGCAGAGACTTCCTACAAGAAGCTAGTATTGGAGACCCGCATGGAGCTGGGAAAACATTATTTGCTGGACACCAGTTTATCGATTAAGGAAATAGCTTATCTGCTGGATTATGGAAGTCCACCGCCTTTTAGCCGTGCGTTCAAAAAGTATTTAGGGCACTCTCCAGAAGATTACAGGAGTATCTCAAACGGCTCTGGCTCGGGGTCTTAAATATCAATTAAAGGGACGCAAATATCATTCAGCAAACTCCGTCCCTGACCTAGTCTGAGGGTGTCGATCAAATCAATCCCAGGGGTCTCTGGTCATGAACAAGAAAACGCCATTAGTCATCGCCGTAGCCGTCGCCAGTTCCGCAACCGCGAGCCTCGCACTAGCCCAAATCGAGGAAGTTATCGTAACGGCGCAGAAGCGGGCTGAAAGCGTGCAGGATGTCCCGATCTCGATCAACGCATTGAGTGAAGAATTTGTCGCAACCTCGGGCATGGCCAACGTATCCGACATCGTCAAGTACGTTCCGGGCATGGGCGCCCAGGTTGATGGCCCTACGCAGTCCGTTCTCTCGATTCGCGGAATCGGTACCAGTGCTTTCAGCCCATCCGCGGATTCCAGCGTCGGCGTGTTTCTCGATGACGTCTATACCGGCCACCCGCTGACCTCCGCGCAGTCGTTTTTCGATGTAGAGCGTATCGAGGTCGTGAAGGGGCCCCAGGGCACACTTTTTGGTCGTAATACCTCCGCCGGGGCGATCAGCGTGATCAGCAAGAAAGCCGACCGGGACGAAATCTACGCGGATCTTAAGGTGGGCTTTGGCACGAAAGGTCAGGCGCTCTACCAGATGCTTGGCAACTACTCGACCAGTCAGGATTGGGGCGTGCGCCTCGGGATCAAGTACGAAGAACGCGACGGCACGCACGTCAATGTTACCGACGGTACTGAACTGAACAACCGGGAAGATCTGCTGATCAGGCTCGGTGTTCAGAACGACTGGTCAGACCGGCTTCGCACACAGCTGCTGTTCCAATACAACACGTCATCTGCCTATTACGGCGTGGTGCCAATCGATCCGGCCAATCGGGGCGACGACGTCAAGATTGAAACGGTAGAGCAGAACACGCGCAGCGACCAGGATATCAACAGCTTCAGGGGCGCCCTGCGCGTAGAGTACGACCTCAATGACTTCCTTACGCTGACATCCATAACCAGTTATTTTGACTCGGAGGCGGTCGGCATCCCCTTTGACGCAGATACCTTCACCGTCCGCATTCTCGAGTTTGAGGAGCCGGCTGAATTTGAATATCTCTCGCAGGAGTTCCGTCTCAACGGCCAGCACGACGCGATCGACTGGTTTGTCGGTGCCAGCATCCGAACGGAGGAGGTATCGACCAACACGCAATTGCGTTACTCCGATTTCGACGTCATAGACCTGCTTCTCGGCGCTTCCTGCTCCGATTTCGAGCCCGATTTTGGCACCTGCAATGCCAATGTCGTCGAGCCATCCTTCGCAACGGCAACCAACGATTCCTGGGGTATCTACGGCGACGTAACCTGGCGCGCGACGGAGCGCCTGAGTGTCACCATCGGCGCGCGCTACTCCTACGATGACAAGGAAATGGAGCAGAATACGCCCTATCAGGGCGACAGCGCGGTCACTGCGGCCCTGCTCGGCGACAATCTGCTCGAGCTCGCGACGACCGGTGTGCTGACTGCAAGCGACAGCTGGGATGATTTCTCACCCCGCCTTGCCGTGCGCTACGACCTCGCCAACGATGTCATGATTTATGGAAACGTGAGCCGGGGCTACAAGGCGGGCGGCTTCAACAGCGGGCCTGATCGGTCGTTTTCGTCCCTCGGGCCGGGGGAGAACCAGCTGATTGCCGGGTTCGAGCCCGAAGACAGCTTGGCTTACGAGATCGGTTTCAAGTCGACCCTCGCGGACCAGCGGCTTCGCCTCAATGGCGCTCTGTTCTTCATCGATTACAGTGATCTACAGGTAGAGACTTTTAAAGGCCTTGCATTTGCGATCGACAATGTCTCCGACGCCGAGAGCAAAGGCCTCGAACTGGAAGCCCAATGGCTGGTGTCAGAGAACCTGGATATCAGTGTCGGCTACTCCTATCTTGACGCTGAATTGAAAGACGGCTCGCTGGCGGATCCCGATGTTCCGGGGGGCGAGGTCGACATCAGCGGGTCGCCGATGTTCAACGCGCCGGAGAATACCCTGGCGTTCACGGCGACGTACAGCCTCCCGACCAGTTGGGGCAGCGTCGATGCGCGATTTGGCTACAGCTACACGGACGAGCAATTCCTCGCGGATTACCTGCTCGCCGGTCCCGACTTCTTCGTGCTGGAGAGCCGCAGCGTCGTCGACCTGAGGGTCGCCGCGACGGGCCATGATCGCAAGTGGAGTGTCGCACTCGTCGGCGAAAACCTGGGTGACGAACGCTGGTTCAGTACGCTTCGAGATCCCGCGGGTATTACGCAGGGCGTTCCGAATATCGGTGATCTGTACCGTGTGGAGCTGAGTTATCGGTTCGACTGACGCCGGAGCAGTTGCAGCGGATCGGCGACCGGTCGCTTCGCAGGCGAATTCGCCAGTCCAACGGCGGGACCCCATCAGTGACGCGACGGGCGTTGTACCGGGGTGCCCGCTGGTATCGTAAACGCGAGGCCCGCCCGTTGCGGACCTTTTTTGCGGGTGGCCATGTAGATGAGCGCCAGTATGTTTCGCCGGGGCGAACAGGCAGCTGCCATCCTCATCGGCTCCCTGCTGTTTCTGTACTGGGTTATCTTTCCGGTCGTCATCGGCGCACTGGCAGAAACCCGAGGCTACGCGGAAGATCGGCTGGGTGTGCTTGCCAGCCTGTATTCCGCCGGTATCTTCCTCGCCACCGTGTCCAGCATGCTCTGGATACAACGCATCAACTGGGTGCTGCTGGTCAAGCTCGGATCCGTACTTACGGGACTTGGGTTTGCGCTGCTGTTTCTTGATGACTCGTTTACCGTACTCGCCATCGGGCATGTGATTGCCAGCCTCGGCCTGGGCGTTGCTTACGCCGTGGTCATAGCAACGTTGGGTGACCAGGACAAGCCTGCAAGGGGTTACGCAATGGTGTTCTTTCTCCAGGTCGCCTTCGGTGTCAGCGCGAGTTCTGCGATGACGCTGGTGCTCACGCCCGCGCAGATCGTTACCGTCAGCGCGGCCCTCATGATCGTGGTAGGTGGGCTGTGTGC
>CAYVRN010000120.1:0-4962 GCA_964453855.1 uncultured Rhodobacterales bacterium | reverse complement strand
CGCATCGAGACCATGCAGATCCCGACCGACAAGATCCGTGAAGTGATCGGCTCAGGCGGTAAAGTGATCCGCGAGATCGTTGAAGTTTCGGGCGCAAAGGTCGACATCAACGACGAAGGCATCATCAAGATCGCATCACCGAACGGTGACTCGATCAAGAAAGCCTATGACATGATCTGGTCGATCGTGGCCGAGCCGGAAGAAGGCCAGGTCTACAAAGGTAAAGTCGTCAAGATCGTTGACTTCGGTGCTTTCGTGAACTTCTTCGGCAAGCGCGATGGTCTGGTTCACGTCAGCCAGATCGAAAACCGCCGCCTGAACCATCCTTCGGACGTTCTGAAAGAAGGTCAGGAAGTCTTCGTCAAGCTTCTGGGCTTTGACGATCGCGGCAAAGTTCGCTTGGCTATGAAGATGGTCGATCAGGAAACCGGCGAAGAAATCGCTCCTGAGAAGAAAGAGGAAAAGTCGGACGACTAAGTCCGGATTTCCCTTCTGAGATTGGTGGCGCCCTGACAGACTCTTGTCAGGGCGTCATTGTTTTGAGACAATGCATCCAAAACAAATCAATTAATCCTTTGAGGATACGAGCATGAATTTTCTTAAAACAGCAGCTGCGGCTGCGACATTGGCGCTAATCGCTTCAACCTCGAATGCGGAAGGCACGCGCATCGGCGCGGGCATCAGCATGTTTGGGCCAACGGTTGAAGCACAGTCGCGCCTTGGTAATGCAATCACGGTACGGGGAACATATTCCGGATACGGGGCAAGTGGCTCACAGACAATCGACGGAATAGATTATACATTAGGTGGTCGAATGGGTGGCTTGTCCGCAATGTTCAACTACCACATGCCTGGGGGCTTTCGCGTAGGGGCCGGTTTTTTCAAATCTACAAGCTCGGTGACCGGAACAACTTCGTTTGAAGCCGGAGACGAGGTGGGCGGCTATACGCTACCCGGTTCAGCTTCATTTGAAGGAACGACAACCTTTGCTCGCACATACGCGCCTATGACGACCGTTGGTTTGGATATCCCGATTTTCGGTGATCTTGTGTTATCTACCGATGCAGGCATGGTCTTCAACGGAGGCTACACTGTAGATTTCACGCAAACATCAGGGGATGCAATTCCAGGAAGCAATCTAACATCAGCTGAACAAAACCTTGAGGATCAATTATCGAACTACAAGGTGTTTCCATACGTCAGCATGATGGTCGGTATGTGGTTCTAATCAAAGTTCAAAACAGTCACTTTAAAAGGCGTGGTTTTCCGCGCCTTTTTTATCAAAACGGCGCTTTCGCTCGAAACCGCATACCTTCTCCGCCGTCTGGATGTCCGATCCGCAGTTCCTCGGAATGCAGCATCAGACGCGGAAAGTTCAGGGCTTCCCCATCGGCATAAAACGGGTCACCCAGAATGGGATGCCCCAGCGCCAACATATGGACGCGCAACTGATGGGACCGCCCCGTTTTGGGCATTAGCCGAACACGGCTTTCAGTGTCGGAGGCTTTCAGAACCCGCCAATCCGTCACCGCTGGTTTGCCATTCTCGTGATCCACCATCTGACGCGGGCGGTTCGGCCAGTCCACGATCAGGGGCAGATCAACCGTGCCCACCTTTGGCTCAAGCCTACCCCAAACTCTTGCCACATAAGTCTTTTTCACTTTCCGCTCTTCAAACTGCCGCGACAGGTGACGCTGCGCATGGGGGCTTAGGGCAAAAGCGATCAACCCAGATGTGTCGCGGTCCAACCGGTGCACCAGCAGTGCCTGCGGAAAGGCGTCCTGCACCCGTTTCAAAAGGCAATCCGCCAAATGCTCACCGCGTCCCGGAACCGACAACAAGCCGGACGGCTTGTTCACAACCAAAAGCTCGTGATCTTCATGAATCACATCAAGAGGGGAACTTGGTGGGTTATACTCAGCAACTGTCATAGCAATCGGATGCTCTGACAGCTTCGTTATGTCAACAGACCATCTGGATTACCCACACTGTTTCCAAACATATTCTGAAACCATAGAATATTCTCGCACATGACAAATTTTAGCCGGATTTGCCCGTCAGTTATTTCCTGATAACTCAACTGAATCGTGCCATACCCATGAAAAAAATATTAAACAGATTCAGAAAAGATACTGACGGCTCAGTCACGCTTGAGACGTTGATGTGGATTCCTGTGTACTTCGTCCTGTCCGGACTGGTCGTGGATGCCACATCAATCGCGCTAACCCAAGCGCGCATGCAAGCAGCTGTTTCGGACGCGGCCCGTCTTGTGGCCGTCGGGTATTTCTCGAATGAAGAAGGCGTATCCTTTATTCAGAATCAAGCCTACTCAATCGAGAACTTTACTGCACGGATTTCCACGTCAAACAGCATTGTAACAGCCACCGTAACGATGCCTTTGGCTGATGTGATCGGCCTGAAGATCATTGCGCGGGGGGAAGGTGTCTTTGGCGCGTCCGCACATTTCTATACGGAAAGCTAAGATGATTACGAAACTTCGCACTGCAATTCTCAGGCTAAAGAAAAACGAAGATGGCTGGGTTTCGCCGTTTTCACTGTTCTTCTCGCTTGGGTTATTGTCGTTTGGCGGAGTTGCGTATGAATACGCCGAAACTGTGCGCCAAAAGACCCAATACCAGCATATAACCGATGCCGTGGCTTTGGCGGCCGTCACTCAACTGCCCGACCGCGAAGCCGCCATTGCGCTTGGAATGCAAGTGGCCGCCAAGTATTTTCCAAATGAAGAGACGCCCGTATCTGTCACGTCATCGGATTTCCAGTTTGGCACCTGGGATGAAGAGGCCAAAGCCTTTTCCACAACGGATGCGCCAGCAACGGCGGTCAGCGTCATGGCCGTTCGTTCTAAAGAGCGTAAAAACGTCGCCTACACCGCGTTTCGGGCGTTTACCCAATCCGGCGACCACGGCTTGCGCGCACGCAGCATTGCCCGTGTCACCGAAGTTCCGTTCAACGCCTGCGCACGTGGCGGGTTTATTTCCGGCGGATACCTGACCACGGGCAGCCACAACAGCTTTGGTAAAAGCTTCTGCACGTACGGCCAAAGCGGCATGGAAATCGGCAACAACAACTACTATGAAAGCGCAGCCAGCCTTCAGGGCGGGCGTAACGCGACATTCAGCTACGGCGGAAGCAACAACTGCGGCGGCAGCTCGGTCTGCGAACTTGAAACCCCCGGACCAGACGATCCAGACAAGCGGATCACATTGCCCTACAGTCAAGACTATCTTGAGAACTATCTGCAAGCCGGAAACACGTCGATCTTCCGAGACGGCAACATGTATACGATTCAACGCGTCTCGAAGCTGCCGAAAAAGAACAAGCTGGTTCCCTATACAGCGTATATCGTGAATGGCGACGCAGAGTTTTCATCAAACGGAAACTACGAAAACCTAATCGTTCTGGCGGACAGCGGTACCATCAAAGCAGGTGCCAATACCACCTTCCACAATGTGGTTCTGTTGGCGGATGACGATATTCTGTTCGGCTCAAACACCCAGTTCGGCGACGGTAACCACTGCGCCGAAGGACGGTATCAAACCTATATGTTCGCCGAAGGAAACATCGAGCTTGGGTCGAACAACGCGATGAACGCCATCCAGATGGCTGCAAAGGGCACACTGACCTTTGGAACCAATATCACCGCGATCGGGGACATCCATGGTGAAACCTGGGGCGACGTGATCTTTAACAGTAACAACTCGCTCGATAGCTGCCCCGATGCGTTGGTTTCGGACTTCGGCTGGGCTCCGGACATTCAGGCCTTGGACCCGTTCGGCGGCACGCGGGGCTTGGTTATGTAGACCGCTTTGCCCTGCGCGATTTCAGCAGGGAAAAACTGAAAACGGCAAGCGAGAGCCAGATCAACGGGAACGCAATCATCCGCGCCGTTCCAAAGGGCTCTCCGAAGACGAAGACGGCGATCAGAAAAATCATCGTGGGCGCAATGTATTGTAGCATCGCAATTGTTGTCAGACGCAGCCCTTTGGCACCGTTGGCGTAGAAGATCAGTGGCACAGCCGTCACCGCTCCGCAGCCCAAGAGAAGAAGTGTGTCGGACACATTGCCGACAAACTGCCCTGTCCCTTGCACACCAAGCCAAACCACATATCCAAGTGCGAGCGGCGACAGGATCAGCACCTCAAGCATAAATCCCTGATTGGGTCCGATAGCTAGGCTGCGTTTTAATAAGGCGTAAAAGCCCCAGGATACGGTCAACGCCAAGGCCGCGATGGGTACTGTTCCGGACGCAACAGTCAGGATCGCCACAGCCACAGCAGCAATCGCGACGGATAACTTTTGCAGTCCATCCAGCTTTTCGCGCAGAATGACCGCCCCCAATAGGACGCTGAAAATCGGGTTGATATAATAGCCCAACGAGGCGTCCAAGGCCCGACCCGAGGTGATCGCCCAAACGTAAACGCTCCAGTTCACGGCCACCAGACCAGCGGTCAAGCCAGCCAGAGCCAGAGTTCTAGGCGAACGAAGGGCTGTTGCCAGATCGCGGGTACGGCGGGTGACCATCAGGACGACTGCCGCAATTGGAATGGACCATATGACACGGTGGGCCACGATCTCGGCGGGTGAGATATGCGAGAGAAGTTTCATATACAGAGGTAGAAAGCCCCACAACCCATAGGCCATCAGAGCATAGACCAACCCTGCAGCGGTATCTGTGTGTTGTGGTTTTGAGTGCTGTGCCATGCAAAATGCCCCGCCTATCAGACGGGGCATTTAATTCACAAATCAACCATTTGACCAGAGGGATCAGGCTTTGACGCGCTCTGCCGTGGGGTCATACATCGGTTTGAGCGAAGCTTCGGCTTTGACGCGTGTGCCCATCACGTCGATCTCATAGGCTGACGCCAGAACGTCCGCTGCGCTTTCGCCTTCGCAGGGAATGTAGCCCATGCCGATGGCCCCGCCCAGATGGTGACCGTAAGC
>CAYVRN010000119.1:0-4966 GCA_964453855.1 uncultured Rhodobacterales bacterium | reverse complement strand
GCTTAGACGCCTTCAGACAAGTGCAGATAACAGAACAGACCTTTTACCGCTGGCGATTGCTCTCTCGGTCCGAGCGGCAAGGTTGTGAAAATGGGATCTGACTTGCTCCGTCGATGAAAGCGCAGAACGGGGCATGGCCGTTGTGATTGACCAGCCAAATCCGTTCAGGATCGTGCGGGGCGGTCCACCCCGTAGTCTCCGCAGAGCGCGGCGAGCACCGCGTGCAGCCGCGCGATGATTTCGGCACGCGGGGATGCGGTTCGTTCAACGATGCCGATCTGGCGGTTCACCTGCGGCGTGCCAAAAGGAAGGCGCGTGATGTTCATATCCTCAGGCTCCTGCAGGGCAACATGGGGCACCACCGATATGCCCAGGCCCTGCCGCACACCGGTGACGATCGAGCCGATGGTGTCGATCTCCGCCACATCATTTGTCACCACCCCGAGACGGGACAGTTCCGTGTCGATCAGGTTGGCCAGGGGCACTGCGCTGCGAAAGCGGATATAGGGCCTTGTGTTCAGCAGCTCGATCGGATCGCTCGATTCCATTTCGCGCGGCACGATCAGCCAAAGTGGCTCGCGCAGGAAGGGGCTCCAACGCAGGGCGCTGGGAAAGCCGACGTGTTCCGCGACGATGGCGGCATCGAGCCGTCCCGCGGCCACATCAGCGATCAGCGTCGTAGACAGCGACACCCGAAGGTTGGGCTTGAGGTCCGGATAGCGCTGGCGCATCTCCACCATGGCGCGGGGCAGCAGGTTCAGCGCGCTCGAGCGCACCGAGCCCAGCATCAACGTGCCGGCGATCTGGTCACCACGCAGGCTGGCCCGTGTATCTTCTTCTCGGCGCAGGATATCCCGCGCCATTTCAACGACCTGAAGCCCCTCTGGCGTGATTCGGGGTGGCCTGCTGCTGCGGTCGAAGATGGTCACCCGCAGCTCATCTTCCAGCGCGTGGACCTGCTGGCTGACGGCCGAGGGTGTCAGCCCGACAATGTCAGCGGCCTGGGCGAAGGTGCCATGGCTTTGAATGGCGAGAAGGGTCTTTAGCTGCCGGGTGTCCATTATAAAATCCAGTTTTGCTAAATCTAATAACCAGAATTCCGCGCTTTTGTGAAGACATTCTTGGTATTAGGGTGCGTCCACATGGAGGAGACCCGCAGCCCGGTTTGGGAGACCGGAGCGGATCAATCGACAGATCAAGAGACGAAATGGCACGCCCCGACGCTTCGGGACGCTATGGAGACACGCGCAATGAGCAGGACAATCCTCGTTACGGGCCCCGACCTCGATCCGTCCGCGGCCCGGCTGGTGGCGGAGCACGGCTATGAGACCGTGCACACCCCGCCCTATGCCGACAGCGCGGTGATTTCCGAGTATCTCCAGCAGACCGCCGCCGAGGGCATCGTGTCTCGAATGGGCCGCCTCGATGCAGCCGTCATGGATGCGGCGCCGCAGCTCAAGGTGATTTCGAAACACGGCGTCGGGGTCGACAATATCGACATTCAGGCCGCCGCTGATCGCGGCATCCCGGTTCTGGTCGCGACCGGCGCCAATGCTGTCTCCGTGGCCGAGCACGCCATTGCGCTGCTGCTAGCGACCGTCAAGCGCATCCTGCCGCTGGATGCGGGCCTGCGCGCCGGGCGTTGGGAAAAGCCGGGCTTCCTGGGTGGTGAGATTGCCGGGGCCACCATGGGCCTGCTGGGCATGGGCGCGATTGCGCAAGCGACGGGCCGGATGGCCAAGGGCCTGGGACTGAGCCTTGTGGGCTATGATCCCTACGCGCCTGACAGCGCTTTCGACTCCCTGGGCGTTGTCCGCTGCAGCACCGTCGAAGACATGCTGGCCCAGTCCAACATCCTGTCGCTGCATTGCCCTCTGACCGACCAGACGCGCGGCATCCTGAACGCCGAAGCCATCGCGCGCATGCCTGCGAACGCCTATGTCATCAACACCGCGCGTGGCGGTCTGATCGACGAGACGGCGCTGGTCGCCGCAATCCAATCAGGGCATCTGGCGGGCGCCGGTCTCGATACCTTCGCGGTCGAGCCGCCCGCCGCCGACCATCCGTTTTTCGCAGTGCCGGAGATTGTGCTGACACCGCATATCGGCGGTGTGACCCGTCAGGCCGGGGCGCGTGTCGGTGTCGATGCCGTGCGCGGGATCTTCCAGGTTCTCGACGGTCAGCCCGTCGCCCCCGAACGCATCATCAACCGCAAATTGCTGGCCGCCGCTCAGGCAGAGCCGGCCACCATAGAGAAATAACCATGACCACAGGGTTCCAAATCCTCAAACGCGACCGCGTCGCACCCCCCGAGGTCGTCGCCGAATTCGCCAAGTTGCCCGTCGCCAACGTGTCTGACAGCATGTCCCGCATGACTGCCGCTGGGCCGACCCTGCGCCCGATGCACACGTCGGGCGGAATGGCGGGCGTGGCCCTGACAATCAAGGCACGTCCCGGCGACAACCTGATGCTGCACAAGGCCATCGATATGGCGCAGCCCGGCGATGTGATCGTCATGGATGCCGGTGGCGATACAACCAACGCCCTATTCGGCGAGATGATGCTGGCTTACGCGATCAAGCGCGGCGTGGCCGGGCTGGTGCTCAATGGCGCAATCCGGGATTCGGACGCTATGAAAGAGGTCAATCACCCGGTCTTTGCCGCCGGTGTGACGCATCGCGGCCCCTACAAGGACGGACCCGGTGAAATCAACGTCCCCATCGCCATCGACGGCATGGTTGTTCATCCCGGCGACATCATCATCGGCGACGGTGATGGCGTGCTTTGTGTGCCGTTGGATGAGGCCGAGGACATACTCAAAAAGGCACAGGCGAAGCTGGCAGCGGAAACCGCACAGATGCAAGCCATCGCCGAAGGCAAGAACGACCGATCTTGGGTTGATGCGGCGCTGATCAAGCTTGGCTGCGCTCTACCCGAAAACTGAAACAATCACATAACCAAGGAGGAGTAAGATGCTCAACATTTTCAAGAAAACCGCCATCGCAGGTGCGATGATCCTGTCCGCTGGGGCGGCGCTTGCGGAATACCCGGAAAAGCCAATCGAGGTAATCGTCGGCTATTCCGCTGGCGGTGGCACCGATGTGATGGCCCGCACCACCATGCCGTTCATCGAAAAATATCTCGGCAACGGCGCCAGCATTGTGGTCAAGAATATGCCTGGTGCTTCGGGCCAGATCGGCATCACCGAAGTTGCCGGCTCTGAACCGGACGGCTACACCCTCGGCACGTTCAACCTGCCGGGCATGATGGCCCGCACACTGGACCGAGAAGCAAATTACGACCGTGACAGCTTTACCTATCTGGCGAACGTTGTGAACGATCCCAACGTGATCGTCTCGGCCAAGGGCAGCGGCATCAATTCGATGGATGATCTGATCGCTGCGGCCAAGGAGAACCCACTGGCACTGACCGTCGGTATGTCGTCGCTCGGCGGTGATGACCACTTCCTGCTGATCAAACTGCAGAAACTGACCGAAACCGAATTCACTATCGTTCCGTTCAAAGGCTCCGCCCCGGCACGTACAGCGGTTATGGGTGGCCATGTGGCCGTCGGCATCTTCAACGTGTCCGAAGTCGCAAAATTCCAGGGAGAGCTGAACGTGCTTGGCGTCGCCCAGCCCGAGCGCTCCGACTTCGCTCCCGAAGTTCCTACATTCCGCGAGCAGGGTCTTGACCTGATCAACGGCTCCATGCGCGGCGTTGTTGCCCCCGCTGGACTGCCCGAAGATGTGGCAGATGCACTGCGCGAGGCCTTCGAAAAAGCTGCGCAAGATCCAGACTTCCTCAAAGCCATGGCCGATACAGCCAATCCGGTTGCTGTGGTCACAGGCGATGATTTCCGCGAGCTGACCGACGGTCTCTATGACCTGGCCGAGGAAACCTGGGAAACAACCCCCTGGAACTAAGCCAAACAGGCGCGGGGGGATTGTCTTCTCCCCGCGCATCCTTTTCTGACCCAACGGATCCCCGCAAATGACCGACCATCCTAAGAACCGCCTGCTCCGGCCCGAGACGCTGACCGCGATTGGTATTGTCGTAGTCGCCATCGGGTTCCTGTTTCCAACGTCCGAGCTGCGCTCGATTTCCGCGTTGTTGCCCGCCGCGATGCTGATCGGTCTGATTGTTCTGGCCGTGGCCCTGCTGATGATGGATCAGCGCAAAGCATCCAGTGACGCCCCCCCCGTCGCGATGACCAAATCGCCAAAGCGCGTCGTGAGTGCCTTTCTGCTAATCCTTGGCTACGCGCTAGCAACCGATTTCATCGGTTTCTACATCAGCACCGCCATTGCCATTCCGCTGGTGGCCTTCGCTTTCGGCTATCGCAATCCGCTGGGTCTTGCCATCGCGACACTGATCGTCGTGGGCACGATCTGGGCAATCTTCGACTTCGGGATGTCGCAAGACTTCCCCACTGGCCGTCTCTGGGGGCGCTGAACCATGTATTCCGATCTTTTGCACGCACTGCCAGACGTCCTGGCGTGGACCAACTTTGCCGCCGTGATCATCGGCGTGATCGCGGGCATCGTTGTGGGGGCCATGCCCGGCCTGTCAGCCACCATGGCGATCTCTGTTCTTGTACCGTTTACCTTCGGTCTTGAGCCGCTTGTCGCACTCGGCCTTATGGCCGGCATCTACAACGGTGCGATGTATGGCGGCGCGATCCCCGCCGTGCTGTTGCGCATCCCCGGCACGCCTGCCGCCGTGGCAACCACGTTCGACGGCTACCCGATGGCCCAAAAGGGCGAGGGCGGGTTTGCCCTTCAAGTCGCGGTCGTGTCATCGTCCATCGGCGGCATTGCCTCGGCCTTTGCGCTAATGCTGCTGGCCCCGCCTTTGTCTAAGGTGACGCTGCTGTTTGGCCCGTCCGAGGTGTTCTGGGTCGCGGTCTTTGGCCTTGCCTCGATCATCTTCCTGCTGGGCGGCAACCCGGTCAAAGGCCTGATCT
>CAYVRN010000118.1:0-5027 GCA_964453855.1 uncultured Rhodobacterales bacterium | reverse complement strand
CGATTGCAAAAGATGACGAGCTGTCCAGCGTTTTCTATAACTTGAAACCCGCGACGTTGAATCTCTGCCATGAATCATTCTATGCCCACAAACCGCTCAACGTCCCGCCGCTTCCTCCGGATCACCTCGCCTCGCATCACTGCTTGCGAGCTGAATAGATTTTGCAGCCAAATATCTGGGGACAGGGGCGAGTTTCGGTTTTGCATAGGGTTAGATTGGGGGAGAGATGGTTAAGACTGGTTTAATAGAGCTCCCTCAAAGTAGATCTCAATCGATGGGTTATTGGGATGATCATGACTTTGGTTTAGCTAAAAACGGTTTTCGCCGGGATTGAACACTGGAATAAGCATGCTCAATCACAGCTTGGTGTAACGTGAAGCAGATTTCATATAAGTGCTCATGTGACAAAACCCTATGATTCCCATAGCGAATATATCGAGACGAAATAACGTTATCGGTGTCCTGCATATGTTGAAAATCTCTTTCAAGATACACAGGAACAGCAAGTCCTTTTTCAAACGCAGCCCCAAACAAATCATTCAGTTTGTGCCCGTATTTACTCTTTAATTCATTCTCGGTTACGGATTGGGACAATAAAAAGGATTTCAGATACAACTCCATCGCTTGGTAGAATAAGTGACGAACAACTTGGTCGATGTGAGTCCCTTTGTTTTTGTGCTCAGTTAACAAAAAAGCCGACTGGCAATAACTATGGGCATAGTTGAAGATACCAAGCTCTGGATTATCTTTCGACATTTACCTCCCCCGCCTCTTAACATTCCCCCCACGTTGCCCCGCGCGCCCAGCCGTTGAGCGTCCACGCCCTTTCACGGCCTCCTCTGCCGCGGCCTCGACCGCTGACTGGCGGGCCAGAGGGTCATCCGCAATCGCCAGATCGACAGCCTCAAGCCGCTTGATCTCGTCCCGCAGGCGGGCGGCCTCTTCGAACTCAAGGTTCTCGGCGGCTTTGCGCATGTCGGTCCGCATGCCGTCCAAAACCTTCTCAAGGTTTCCGCCGTGCAGCGGTTTGTCGATCTTGGCGGTGACACGGGCCTGGTCGGTGTCGCCTTGGTAGAGGCCGGCCAGAACATCCTCGACATTCTTTTTCACCGTCGCGGGGGTGATGCCGTGTTCGATGTTATAGGCCATCTGCTTTTCACGGCGGCGGTTGGTTTCGGCCAGCGCGCGTTCCATGCTGCCGGTGATGCGGTCGGCGTACATGATCACGCGGCCCTCGGCGTTGCGCGCCGCCCGCCCGATGGTCTGGATCAAAGAGGTTTCCGAGCGCAGGAACCCTTCTTTATCCGCGTCCAGAATGGCCACCAGCCCGCATTCGGGGATATCCAGCCCCTCGCGCAGCAGGTTGATGCCAATCAGCACGTCAAACGCCCCTAGCCGCAGATCGCGCAGGATTTCGATGCGCTCCAGCGTGTCGATGTCGCTGTGCATATAGCGCACGCGGATGCCTTGTTCATGCATGTATTCGGTCAGGTCTTCGGCCATGCGTTTGGTCAGGGTGGTGCAGAGCGTGCGATAGCCTCCAGCGGCCATTTTGCGCACCTCGTCCAGTAGATCGTCGACTTGCATATCGACGGGGCGGATTTCGACCTGAGGGTCCAGCAATCCCGTTGGGCGGATAACCTGTTCGGTGAAAACGCCACCGGTCTGCTCCATTTCCCACGACGCGGGGGTGGCGGACACGAACACCGACTGCGGGCGCATTGCGTCCCATTCTTCGAACTTCAGGGGGCGGTTGTCCATGCAAGAGGGCAAGCGGAACCCGTGTTCGGCCAGCGTGAATTTGCGGCGGTAGTCGCCTTTGTACATGCCGCCGATCTGGGGCACGCTGACATGGGATTCATCGGCAAAAACAATCGCGTTGTCGGGGATGAATTCAAACAGGGTCGGGGGCGGCTCGCCGGGAGCGCGGCCTGTCAGGTAGCGCGAATAGTTTTCGATTCCGTTGCAAACGCCGGTGGCTTCCAGCATCTCAAGATCAAAGTTGGTGCGTTGTTCCAGCCGCTGCGCTTCCAGCAGTTTGCCATCCGCGACCAGCTGGTCAAGCCGTTGTTTCAGTTCCTTTTTGATCCCGATGATCGCCTGCTGCATGGTTGGTTTCGGCGTCACATAGTGGCTGTTGGCGTAAACGCGGATGCGCTCGAACGTGTCGGTTTTTTCGCCGGTCAGGGGGTCAAACTCGGTGATGCTTTCCAGTTCTTCGCCAAAGAACGACAGCCGCCAGGCGCGGTCTTCCAAGTGGGCGGGGAAGATTTCCAGACTGTCACCGCGCACGCGGAAACTGCCGCGCTGAAAGGCCTGATCGTTGCGTCGGTATTGCTGGGAAACCAGGTCGGCGATCACCGCGCGCTGGTCATAGTCTTTGCCGACATGCAAATCCTGCGTCATCGCCCCGTAGGTTTCGACAGAACCAATACCGTAGATGCACGATACCGAGGCCACGATGATCACGTCGTCGCGTTCCAGAAGCGCGCGGGTGGCCGAGTGGCGCATCCGGTCGATCTGTTCGTTGATCTGGCTTTCTTTCTCGATGTAGGTGTCCGATCGCGCGACATAGGCTTCGGGCTGGTAGTAGTCGTAGTAGCTGACGAAATATTCGACGGCGTTTTCGGGGAAGAAGCCTTTGAATTCGCCGTATAGCTGGGCCGCAAGAGTTTTGTTCGGGGCCAGGATGATCGCTGGGCGTTGGGTTTCCTCGATAATCTTGGCCATCGTAAAGGTCTTGCCAGTGCCCGTGGCCCCCAGCAACACCTGGTCGCGTTCACCGTCGTTGATGCCTGCGGACAGTTCCGCAATCGCCGTCGGCTGGTCGCCCGCGGGTGCAAAGTCTGAATGCATGACAAAGGTTTTGCCGCCCTCAAGCTTTGCGCGGGTTTTCACATCCTCGGCAGGAGAGTGCAGGATCGGCTTTTTGTCGGTGTGGGCAAAAGACATCGGGGGACTCGCGTTGGGGCAAGTTCCATATTTGTTCTAATGGGCGGAAAGTTCAAGTCAGAGCTGGTTTTTAGCGCGTCAACGAAGCTGACTGTTCCAACAAACGCATACGACCTGATTATTCTGTGATGTGGATGCCTTGAGGCTGTATATCAACTAGGCTTCGATGAATATAGCATCCCCAACACCAATCTGGTCGGGGGTCACGTTTTTCAAAATGGCCACGATGTTGCCGCCAACTACCACTTCGGTGCTCTGGCTGTCAGACCCCAGTTGCAGACTATACGAAGACGCATCCATAATGCCATTGCTGTCATAGGTGACACCGGCAAGCGCCGAGGTTGGTGAGACCGCCAGAGTATCATCGCCCGGTGCAAAGTCTTCGATAATAGCCGCAGAGGACCACGAGCTTTCGTAGGGCACGATCATCGTGTCGTCACCAAAACCGCCATCTAGTCGCGCATTTGCAGCGGCGATCAAAGTGTCAGCACCACGGTCGCCGTAAAGGGCATCGCCTTCGTCGGCGACAAGAACGTCAGCGCCAACGCCTCCGAAAAGCGAGTCGGTGCCTTCGCCGCCATACATACTATCTGCACCGTCACCGCCATAAAGCGAGTCGTTTCCAATGCCGCCAAGCAGTTCATCGTTCCCGTCGCCGCCATTCAAAAGGTCATCGCCAGCACCGCCAGCAAGCGAGTCATTTCCGAACCCGCCCCATAGGGTATCATCGCCTTGATTGCCCCGAAGCTCATCCCATCCTGAATCGCCATAGATGGTGTCGTCACCTTCACCGCCCACAAGGGTATCCCCTGACGCGCCGCCGCGCAGAAAATCATAACCGTCGCCGCCGTCGATGTTGTCGGCTCCGCCGCCGCCATAAACGCGGTCGGCCCCTGCGTATGACATGATCATATCGGCCGCGCTTGTGCCTTCGATGATATCAGGTCCTTGGGTGCCTTCTGTCAAATCGTCCTGCGAGGCGGTCATGCGGGGATAACCGTCATCGTCATCGCCGCCGAAAACTCCGAGTTCGGACAATACGTATGACAGCCCCCATAGGCCTGCGAGTGTAACCAAAAATAGCATTTACCAAACTCTCCCGATCATCGGGTCCATTTATAGCCAAACCAATAATTCGCATAAAGCTTTTGATTACTCATACATTCTGATTGCTGTAGTATACCCCCTTTTTCGGAAAATGCGCACTCAACAGTCTTTTTCCATTAAGGAAACAAAGTAGGGGCTGCGCCTGCAATTATTGAACGTTTTGCTCATGAAATGATCCGTGCAGCAGTCCTGCGAAACTGTGACGCACACGTAAACCCGGTGCAGACCGGTTAGATGTTTGGACACTTGCCCACAACCAGCTTTTGACGCATAACCAATCCGACTTTCGGAGGACCCTATGCAAGCACGAATCTACCAACCCGCCCGCAATGCCATGCAGTCCGGTATGGGAAAGACCAAGGTCTGGGTTCTTGAGTTCGCTCCGGCCTCGGCCCGCGATATTGATCCGCTGATGGGTTGGACATCATCGTCAGACACTCAGAACCAAGTGAAGCTCAAGTTCGACAGCAAAGAAGCAGCACTTGAGTATGCCCGCGACAACGGCATCGAAGCCCAAGTGTTCGAGCCGCACACCCGCAAGCCGAACCTGCGTGCTGGTGGATATGGCGAAAACTTTGCCACCAACCGTCGCGTGCCCTGGACACACTAACGGTCCTGGACCGCGCATTTCGAAAACTGCGCATTAGACATGAAAAAGCCCCGTCGTTTCCGGCGGGGCTTTGGTTTTAAGACTGGTCTGACTTACAGGTTCGGATACAGAGGGAACCTTGCGCACAGCTCGGCGACTTCCGCTTTGACCTTGGCTTCCACCTCGGAGTTGCCTTCTTCGCCGTTGGCGGCCAGACCGTCGACTACTTCGACGATCCAGTCCGCGATCTGACGGAATTCGGCCTCTCCGAAACCACGCGTTGTGCCCGCTGGCGTTCCCAAACGAATGCCGCTGGTGATCATAGGCTTTTCGGTGTCGAACGGGATGCCGTTTTTGTTGCAGGTGATATGGGCGCGGC
>CAYVRN010000117.1:0-5094 GCA_964453855.1 uncultured Rhodobacterales bacterium | reverse complement strand
ATTTCATTCGTTCAGGTCCACGGTTACAGGTCTGTCAACGTGCCCAAGGCGCGTTCGGCGGCGAATGCGATGGTTTCTGACAGCGTGGGATGGGCATGAATGGACAATGCGATGTCTTCTAATGTTGCGCCCATTTCGATGGCCAATGTGCATTCTGCCAACAGCTCGCCCGCGTTTTTGCCCACCAAACTTGCCCCCAAAATGCGGTGTGTGTCTGGGCAATAAATCAGTTTGGTCATTCCGTCACCACCGCCCGATGCAAGGTTGCGACCGCTGGCCGCCCATGGAAACGACGTGACTTTATGCGCGATGTCTTTGGATTTTGCTTGGTCCACAGTTATGCCAACCCATGCCAACTCTGGCGATGTATAGGCGACCGACGGGATTAGGGTGGTATCCAACCCTGCACGGTGGCCCGCGATGACTTCGGCGGTGACATGGCCCTGATGCGTGGCGCGGTGGGCCAGCATTGGATTGCCGGTTACATCGCCAATAGCATAGATATGATCGACGTTGGTTTTGCCCTGTGCGTCTACGTTGATGATGCCACGATCGTCGATGTTGATGCCTGCAGCCTCGGGTGCGATCATTGGGGCATTGGAATGACGGCCGACAGCTTGGATCACGGCATGCGCGTCCAATTCACCGGCAAAGCCGCCTTCGCAGCTTAGGGTCAATTTGGCCTTTGTGACTTTGACGTCGGTCACTTTGGTAGAGGTGTGAATTGTCACGCCCTGCGCAGTCAGTGCACCGGCCAAGATCCGTGCCGCATCTGCATCCGCGCCATTGGCAATTTGATCCACAAATTCGACAATTGTGACTTGTGATCCCAATGCGGAATAAACGGTCGCCATTTCCAGCCCGATGATACCGCCGCCTACGATGGTCAGGGCCTTGGGAATGCTGCGCAGTTCCAGCGCGGCCGTGCTGTCCCAGATGCGATCATCCTGCGGCCAGCCGGGCAGGGCGGCAGGACGCGATCCCACCGCAATCACCAATTTGTCAAAGGTCCACGTGGTGCCATTCACGTCAACAGCGTTTGGCGATGAAAACTTGGCCCGTCCTTGCACATGTGTCACCTTGCGGCGTTTTGCGATGCCTTTTAGGCCTGTGGTCAGGTTGGAAATAATCCCATCCTTGTGTGCGCGCAATTTGTCCAAATCGATTTTGGGCTTGCCCAAACTGATCCCAAGATCGGCGGCATGTTCGGCGTCGCGAATGATTTCGGCGGCGTGCAACAATGCCTTGGATGGAATGCACCCTTCGTTTAGGCAAACGCCACCTAATGTGTCGCGGGGATCAACAATAACCACGGATTGACCCAGATCAGCGGCGCGAAACGCACAGGCATATCCACCCGGGCCTGCGCCCAGAACCATTAATTCAGCATGTGTTTCAGACATCGGATTTCCCTAGATTTGTACCAAATGGCGTGGGTCGGACAACAGTTTACACAGATGTGTCATAAACCGCGCGGCATCGGCACCATTGATCACACGGTGGTCATAACTTAGATCCAAGGGCGTCATCGGTTTTGGCATGAATGTTTCGCCATTCCAAACGGGTTCCATTTTGGTTTTGGTAATGCCCAAAATAGCCACCTCGGGCGGATTGACGATCGGGGTAAAGGCGGTACCACCGATGCCACCCAGATTAGAGATCGACATAGAGGCACCCCCCATTTCATCTGGGCCCAATTTGCGATCCTGCGCGCGTTTTGCCAGATCGGAAATGTTGCGCGACAGTTCAAATATACCCTTGCGATCCGCGTCTCGGATGACCGGCACCATCAATCCATACGGCGTATCAACCGCAATTCCGATATGGACATAATCCTTGTAGGTCAGTGTTTTGCCATCTGCCGAAAGGGATGTGTTGAACAATGGAAACGCCCGCAGGGTGCGCGCCAGTGCCATGACTTGGAATGCTAACCCCGTGACTTTGATGCCGCGTTCGGCGGCCTCAGATTTTAGTGATTTGCGAAACGCCTCGATCTGGGACACATCGGCCTGATCGTGATGGGTCACTTGTGGGATCATCGCGTTGGCCGCGCCCAGATTGGCGCTGGCCACTTGGGCAAAGCGGCTGGTGGGTTCATTGGTCACTGGGCCATATTGGGCGTGATCCACGTCCCAATATTTACCATGATCTGATGACCCTGTCCCCATGGGGACCGTATTGGACAAATCATCCAACGTGATATGCGTGCGGCCCAATTGCTTGGCCCGCTGTTCTAAATCTATGCCGCGTTCACGGGCCTTGGTCCGTACCGACGGGGATGCAATGATATCTGACATTTTATGCCCTTACCAACTGGCCGAGATGTATTGGGTTTCCATGAACTCCAACATACCTTCGTGCCCGCCTTCACGGCCCAAACCAGATTGTTTGGTCCCACCAAATGGCGCGGCGGGATCCGATACCAATCCACGGTTTAGACCAACCATGCCATAGTCCAAGCGTTCGCAAACCTGTAACGCACGTTTCATATCCTCGGAAAAGACATAGGCAACCAATCCGTATTCGGTGTCATTTGCGCGGCGAATAACGTCCTCTTGATCGCTAAAGGTTTGG
This sequence comes from uncultured Rhodobacterales bacterium, assembly GCA_964453855.1. Classification (GTDB taxonomy): domain Bacteria; phylum Pseudomonadota; class Alphaproteobacteria; order Rhodobacterales; family Rhodobacteraceae; genus JASMHC01. The sequence continues at coordinate 2,520 of CAYVRN010000117.1, read as the reverse complement.
ATCGCAGCCACTGGGCCAAAGATTTCGTCATGCACACAGTCGGCGGTTTCCGGAACATTCGATAAAACTGTTGGTGGATAGTAAAATCCTACCCCATCAGGTGTTTGGCCGCCCACTTCGATTTTGGCACCTTTGGCCACGGCATCGGCCACAAATTCGGCGACCTTGTCACGGGTATCTGCGTTGACCAATGGACCCACATCAATGGTGGGGTCGGTTCCATCACCCATTTTCAATGCGCCCATTGCGGCGGTGAATTTTTTGGTAAATTCGGCCGCAACTGCGTCATGGACATAGATCCGGTTGGCGGCGGTGCATGCTTCGCCCAAGTTGCGCATTTTTGCCAGCATGGCGCCTTCGACGGCAACGTCGATGTCGGCGTCTTCAAACACGATCAAGGGCGCGTTTCCGCCCAATTCCATTGCCGGTTTCAGCACCTGATCGGCAGCCGAATGCAACAGTTTGCGACCAACGCCTGTGGAGCCAGTAAAGCTGACAACACGCACGCGTGGATCATGTAGCATGTGATCGACCAAGGCGCCCGTACGTTTGGATGGCAAAACATTGACCAATCCCTTTGGAACGCCCGCTTCTTCTAGCAAGGGCATCAGGGCCAGCATTGTCAGGGGTGTTTCAGACGCGGGTTTGATGATCACCGCACATCCTGCGGCCAAGGCCGGCGCGATTTTACGGGTGCCCATTGCGGCGGGGTAATTCCATGGGGTGACCAAAACGGCCAGGCCCGCAGGTTTGTGTTGGACCATAATGCGTGCACCACTGGCAGGGGCGTGGGTGATCATGCCATCGGCGCGTACGGCCTCTTCTGCGAACCAGCGGAAAAATTCGGCGGCATAGGTGGCCTCGCCCATGGCGTCCGCGCGGGCTTTGCCATTTTCCAAGGTAATCAGATGAGCAAATTCATCCAAACGGGCGGTCATTAATTCCCACGCTTTGCGCAGAATTTCGGATCGCGCGCGGGGGGTGCGGGCGGCCCATTCTTTCATTGCGGCCTCTGCCGCATCTAGGGCGGCATCTGCGTCAGCAATATCAGCCGAAGCCACAGAGGCGATGATCTGTTCTGTTGCAGGGTTTAGGACGTCAAAGCGTTCGTTTGATGCGCCTTTTTCCCATTTTCCGTTGATATATAGGTCTGTGTATTCCATGTCTGTATTCCTTGGTTCACAACAATCGACGCAGCGGTTGTTCAAGTATTTGGCTAAATTCGGTGATAAAGGTGATGGCCTGATGCGCGGTCATTTGATCGGCGCTATATTCCAACGTGATTGTCAGTTTTTTTGCGGATTTCTGGATCAAAGTAAGCGTTGGCGCATGTTCGCTGCCCACCTGTGCAGCCTGTAGCGGTGAATTTCTAAGGTCAAATACCATCAGATCCACGCTGTCTGGCGCGTCCGTCAGCGGTGCTGTTCCACTTTGGTCAACGCTGAAATGACGTGCAGCGATGGGGCTGGCAACCGTAACGGTGGCTGTTTGTGCGCCCATGGCACTGGCCGCAAATTTGGCAATTAGGTTGGCATCATCCGATGTTCCCGACCAGTCTGTAAAATCATACAACGCGGCGGGATTGATTTTCGCCTTAAGCTGCAAGGATTGGGCCACCGGACCTGTCGCAACCGTTTGTTTTGCAAGTGTGCGCAACACCTCAATATCGGCCACGTGATAGGGCTGCGGATGCCCCGCCTGAACCAAGTCGTTCAGGTCCAGTCCCAATTGCATCGCCATTCGTCGTGCTTTGGGCGACGCAAGGATTTTGCCATTTGCCGATTGGACTGATACCTTGGTTGGCATCGATGCTTTGGGGCTTTGTGCCTTGGGGTCTGGGTCTGGTTTTGCAGGTGCCGCTGTAGGCGCTGATTTGGGCTTGATGCTGCGATCTTGTGCGACAGTTGTCAGGGGTTTGTCCGTGCTGATAATTGCGATGGTTTCGCCCACGGGGGCCTCGGATCCAGCGGGATAGAGCAGGGCGGCCAGATATCCGTCTTGGCCGGCTTCGACCTCCATCGTGGATTTGTCGGTTTCGACTTCGAACAAAATGTCTTGGGCGGCAACCGCGTCGCCCAATGATTTGTGCCACGACACGATCAGGCCAGTATCTTGGGCCATGCCCAAGGCGGGCATGATGATGTTATGACCTGTTGGCAGTTCCGCTGATGCGGCAGCAGGTGCGGGTGCATCAGCTTTCTGTTCTGGGGTGTCCGTGATTTGTGCAATCACTTGGCCCACTGGTACATCTTGGCCTGCACTGTGTTTGACATGTGAGAGATAGCCATCGGCTTGGGCCTCAACCTCCATCGTGGATTTGTCGGTTTCCACCTCAAACAGGACATCGCCACTGGCCACAGGATCGCCCGGATTTTTGTGCCAAGCAACCAAAAGCCCTGTGTCCTGCGCCATGCCCAAGGCGGGCATGATGACATCATGCGGCATGGATCATCTCCCCTGACATTAATTTGCGTGCGTTTTCGACGACCGCTTGGGGTGTGGGAACGGTGATGTCCTCAA
>CAYVRN010000116.1:0-5108 GCA_964453855.1 uncultured Rhodobacterales bacterium | reverse complement strand
TATTCCACATACCAAATCGGTAACCACATGGGGCACCGCCAAGCTGGGCGATCCGATCAATCTGGAAATAGACACACTGGCCCGCTACGTCGCACGCCTTCAAGAGTGGGGCTAGGTCTGGGGTTTTGAGTATTGAGAGTAAGATGAATTCCCGTTTTCATCTTTCCAAAAATACTCGCGGGGGTTTCAAAGGGGGCAGGTCATCGGAATTGCCGCCCGATTATTGATTGCAAAAAATTCACATTGCATAATCTCATTACAAGGAAAGCAACTAAAGAGTTTTGTTAGGTGAAAAGTCTTATCATTAGCGTATTGCTGTTGCTCGTTTCAGTTGCTTTTTGGGTTTCCGAACAACCTTATTGGTATGCATATCCATTTCTAATTCTTGCAATAATCAAAAGTAGAGGTGATTTAATCTTTTACACTCTACTTCTGATTTATGGTTGGGCTTGTTCCAAAAATCTACTTCCGAGCCATAACTTATTAGTAGTAATCCCCATACTTTTAATGACAGGAATTTCACGAAACGATACTCCACGTTCGAGAATACTTTTCATAGGATTTGCCTTGGCCATTTATGCACTACCGTTTTGGCTTTATCGGGATTCTATTCAGTTCTATGGGTGGGGATACCTTGAGTTGTTCGAGCCATGGGAATTGATCGGATTGTTAGCATCACTAGCAATTTCTCTGGCGCTAATTTGGAATCTTAATAGTGAGAAATATTTAAAAGTTAGTAATTCGAGGGGAGATAAGAAGCTGGAAGTTTACACGAACACATCTAGTTACGTGCCATTCGTTTTATTCAGTCTGCCCCTACAGATATTTATTATGTGGAGTGATTCTAGCGACGAGCGGTTTCTATCATTAAGTTACCTAGCAAGCTATCTCGTAATTGGTATCTCTATCTATGGCATTGTTTCGAGCCTCATTAAATATAGTGAACGCTGCAAGATAATTTTGCACTCGAGTGGGAAAATATCGTCACCAGGAATAGGTGATGAAAAATCAGTCAGAATTTGGGAAAAACAATATAAAATTGCAGACTTGCGCATTGAGCACAGTCCAGAAGCGATGGCGGAATTCGTAGCCAAACAACGCAAAGGTGACGTTTATTTTGCTGGTGGTTCTGGACCTGAAGGGTCTGCTCTATTTGCCGGTTCAGCAGCTATGACTATAGCTGACGGTACGATAAAGGCTGGAAAGGGTTTTGGTGAGTTGGCTGGTGTTGCAATGGCGAATTACCAAAAATTGAAGAACTCTTGGTATGTAGTTGTACGGCTTACTTCCGAAGATAATGATGATAGCGTTTTAATTATACCAAAAGTTCGAGAGCAAGTTGCCAAGAGCGTTCAGAAACTACTCTCGGAACAACGCACTAGAAATGGCAACCCATCCATTCAAGAAAGGGCTGAAAGCAGAGACATCGATGGTGGCGAAACCACACGCTGGTATCACGTATTGGTTGGTCGACTTGTTGTTCTTGTTGTTGTTATAGCAATATTTCTTGGTATCGCATGGGTGATGTCTTACCTAAACCTAATCTAATGTCTGCTTAGGGCAGGTCGGCGCAGCCGCAGCCGCTGATCAGTCCTTCCCTAAGCCAAACTTTTCCTTGCCTTGCCTTGCCTTGGATTGAATAGGTCCCGTTTTTCAGCGGAAGTCTATGTAATCAGGGTAATCATGAAATAAATAGCAATCGGGCGAAATTGGAAGGGGCGGCCAGACCCTTTCCTTGTCTAGATCTCGATCGCGCCCATCACCTCGGGCTCGATCACGTCCACATCTGGTAGGGCGTCTATCAGCACCTGCGCGGATTGCTCCAAAATCGGGAAGGTCTTGTAGTGGCACGGGATGACGGTTTTGAAGTCGAAGAATTCTTTCGCCGCATAGGCCGCGCGCTTCATATCCATTGTAAAATGCCCGCCTGCGCAGAGGATACCGATGTCGGGCTGGTGCAGGTCGTTGAAGATTTTCATATCGGCCATCACGTCGGTGTCGCCGGTGACGTAGATCGAATGCCCTTCGCCCTCGATGATAAATCCGCATTCGGTGCCTGCCCAAACCGGTCCTCCCTCGGTGCCAAAGCTTGAGGAATGCACCGCGTTGACCATGGTGACTTTGACGTTGCCCAAAGACACCGTGCCGCCCTTGTTGAAGCCGACGGTGGCGACGCCCTCTTTCGCGGCCCAATATTGCATCAGATCATATTGCCCGACGATTGGTATCCCCAGTTTCTTGGACAGCGAGATCATATCAGTCGAATGGTCTCCGTGACCGTGGGTTAGCAACAGATGCGTGCCTCCGGACACGGCGGCGTCATGGTGTTCTTCGGGCAATACCGGATTGCCGGTCAGCCACGGGTCGATCAGTAGAACCTGATCTTCGATTTCCAGTCTGAAAGAGCCATGCCCGAGCCAGATGATTTTCATGCTTTCCTCCCAAAGGTGTTTGGCTACATGGTAACGCAAGAATCCGGCAGGGGAAGAGGCCATGGACTGGAACGCGCAAGTTGACGGTTATTGCGAACGCTTGGACCCGACCTTTTGGGCCGAGCCGGTGAATGCGGTGACCAACGCCGCGTTTTTGATTGCAGCCTACGTGATATGGCGCCGCGTGCGGGGACATGGTTTGCCCTTGGCCATGCTGCTGGTTGCAATTTTGGCCGCCATCGGTATCGGCAGCTTTCTGTTTCACACCTTCGCCACCCGCTGGGCCGGTGTGGCGGATGTTTTGCCGATCCTTCTGTATATCCTTGTCTACATCTACACTGCCAACCGCGCGTATTGGGACATGCGCGTGGCCCCCGCATTGGGGGTGACAGCCTTGTTCATTCCCTACGCGGTGCTTATGACGCCCGTGTTCATCTGGCTTGGGGTAGGGGGTGGTTCGGCGGGCTATGCCCCTGTGCCATTGCTGATCCTGATCTATGCCGCATTGTTGAGAAACCGATTGCCAGAGGTGTCCAAAGGTCTGAGTTATGGTGCAGGTATTCTGATCCTGTCACTGACCTTCCGAACCGTGGACATGCCTGCCTGTGTCGACTTTCCGCTTGGAACGCATTTTTTGTGGCACATCCTGAACGCGGTCATGCTGGGATGGATGATCGAGGTGTACCATCGTCACGCGCTATCTGGACGCGGCGATACATAAAGATTAACATCTGAAGTAATCTTCCATACTGATAGCGGATCGCCCCATGAACCCCAAATATCTTGCCGTCGTCGGGGCGTTTGCCATCCAGTTCACTGTGATCGGCTCACTCTTTAGCCTTGGACTTTACATCAAAGTTTTCGAGGCCGAGTTCGGCTGGTCGCGAACGCTGGTATCAGGTGGCAATGCGGTCGCAACGCTTATGATGGGGACGCTGGCCATTTTCGCGGGCCGATTCAGCGACAAGCTGGGACCGCGGCGGGTTTTGCTGGTGTCCGGAGTTTGCTTTTCTGCCGGTTTGGCACTGTTGTCCCAGATCAATCACCCGTGGCAGTTTTATGCGCTGATGGCATCTTTGTTTGCCATCGGGCTTGCGACGCATGATGTGGTCACGTTGTCCACCATCGCCCATTGGTTCGACAAACGCCGTGGGTTGATGACTGCTGTTGTCAAAGTCGGCACGGCCTTGGGGCAGGTATTCTTGCCGCTTCTGGTTGCGGCTTTGATCGTTGGTGTCGGATGGCGCAGCACGTTTCTGGTTCTGGCGGCGGGGTCGCTTGTGATCCTGCTGCTGGCCGCATTACTGATGCGCTATCCAACCGAAGGCGAAGTGGCAGATCATTCCCATGCGGCCAAAGGTCAGGGTCTGACATTGGGCGAGGCGCGTCAAACCCGCACTTTATGGAAGATGTGGACCATTCAGTTTCTTTTCTTCTCGTCGTTGATGACAGTTCCGGTGCATCTGGCTGCGCACGGAATGGATCTGGGGCTAAGCACATCGCAAGCGGCTGTGTTGTTGTCTTTCGTGGGTGGGGCCAGTGTGGCGGGTCGACTGGTGCTTGGCGCACTTGTGGATCGCATCGGTTGCCGGAATGCGCTTAGTCTGTGCCTGCTGATCCTGATGTTTGCGCTTGGGGCCTATGCGGTGACATCCACCACACAGCTTTTGTTCGTTGTGACCGCTGTTTACGGATTTGCCCATGGTGCACTGTTTGTGGTCGTATCGCCGACGGTTGCCTATTACTTTGGCATGAAGGCACATGGGGCGATTTTTGGATCGGTGTTGTTCATGGGCACCTTTGGCAGTGCCATCGGCCCTATTGCGGCAGGCGCTTCATTTGATCTTTTGGGCAGTTATCTGCCAGCATTTATTGCGCTTGCGTTGTTTGCTGCTTTGGCCCTTGTTTTGGCCCGCTCATTGCCGAAACTTCCCGAAGAATTGCCCCGATCCTAGGCTGTTTCGCAGCTTTCTTACCCCAGTCCGCCCTGCGACCCTTGCGAGCCGCGTTTTGGGGCGGTAAACGCCTTGCGACCGCATTAGGGAGACCCCCATGTCGATTGACACCAAAACCGCCGCCAAAGTGGCACATCTGGCACGCATCCGCGTTGAAGACGACGCGCTGCCTGCGCTGGCGCAGGAATTCAACAATATCCTTGGATTTATTGAGCAGCTCAATGAAGTGAACGTCGACGGCGTTGAGCCGATGACCTCGGTTACGCCGATGCGTCTGAAACGCCGCGAGGACGTGGTGACCGATGGCAATATGCCTGAAAAGGTTATGTCGAACGCGCCGGATGCGCGCGAAGGTTTCTTTGCTGTGCCGAAGGTGGTTGAGTAATGTCTGATCTGAATAAAATGACCTTGGCCGATGCGCGCAACAACCTGCGCGCGGGCGAAATCACCTCGGTTGAACTGACCGAGGCATGCCTGTCTGAAATCGAAGGCAGCGGTACGCTGAACGCGTTCGTGCACAATACACCCGAGATCGCGATGGATCAGGCACAAGCAGCTGATGCGCGCATCGCGGCGGGGGATGCGCCGTCGATGTGCGGTTTGCCGATTGGCATCAAAGACCTGTTCTGCACCAAAGGTGTGCCATCGCAAGCTGCGTCGCGGATTTTGGAAGGCTTCAAGCCCGAGTACGAATCCACCGTCAGCCAGAATCTGTTTGATG
>CAYVRN010000115.1:0-5120 GCA_964453855.1 uncultured Rhodobacterales bacterium | reverse complement strand
ATGCAGAATACAACCTTGTCTACGACCGTGGCACCAAGTTCGGTCTGCAAACCGGACACGACGCCAATGCGGTTTTGATGAGCCTGCCACCCATGGCTAAGTGGGTGTAACCCCGCACTCATCCAACTCTTGCGGGCTATCTTTGCGAGAAGCCCTGCAAGGGGCGACCGCGCGGAGGGGCAAACTTGGGTTAACCTTTGCGCGGCACATTTCCCCCGTGCACAGATCGTGAAATCGGAGAGGTAGGCTAGCGTGAGCGAGGATGCCGAGACCTCCGGCCAGAGACCTTAAGGTAGGGAGTTCGCTCCCGATTGGCTTTATACCCACGACCACCCGGCGGGCCCGCCATCTAATATGCGATCATAGATAAGCGATTGACCCTGCCAGAGATGCTCTGGGCGGGGCAATTGTGATGGGTGCTCTGCACCCATCTTCACCGGTCCTTTTTCTCCGGCACCGGATCATACCCAGATCCGCCCCACGGATGGCACGACCCGATCCGTTTCGCGGCCAACCAGCTTCCTTTCAGCGCGCCGTGCTTTTCCAGCGCTTCCATCGTGTAGGCGCTGCACGTAGGCGCGTAGCGGCAGTTCTTGCCGATCAGGGGCGAGAACACCAATCGGTAAATCCGGACGGGGACCGAGATGATATAGGCGGCGGGGCTCATGATCTCTCCTGATGCACGTGTTTCAGCGCATAGATAAGGTCGCCCTGCAAATCCTTGAAGTCCCGCGTGGCTGTGACATCTTTGCGTCCGATCAGCACATAGTCCCATCCGGGCTGTCCTCGGTCGCGCAGGATCAGGCGGGCCACTTCGCGCAATCGGCGCTTGGCGCGATTACGGGCGACGGCGTTGCCGACTTTTTTGGAACAGGTAAAGCCCACACGGATCACGTCCGTTGTGGTTTCGTCCGGCGACCGCTGGCGCCCTTGCAACGTCAGACCCTTGGCCCCTTTCCAACGCGCGCGTGAGGCGCGGAGGAAATCAGCCCGTTTGGTCATGGTCTCCAGACAAACGGAAACCGCCGGGGGCATATTCCCCGCATTGATATCGGGGGCCTCCGGCGGTGTCATTTCCATAAATCCCTAAAGCGGCTTACGCGCTCAGCGACTTGCGACCACGCGCACGACGTGCGTTCAGGATTTTGCGGCCAGCTTTGGTTGCCATGCGTGCACGGAATCCGTGACGGCGCTTGCGTACCAGGTTCGAGGGTTGAAAGGTGCGTTTCATCGCTCCGTCTCCGTCTTTGCGGCACAGCACACGAAGGAATCGCGCGAGGGCCCATAATGTTCGAAGCCGCTCTATAGGAGGCGTTCGGGGGTATGTCAAATGACTGTAACGGAATTTCGGGGAAAAACCGCCGTGTCCGGCGTGTTTATTTCAAAACCCTTCTCAAAGCACGTGGATTCTACACGATAACCCTGCTTTTGATCACTCAGCCGTGAGGCCTATGTTCTTTTATGACCGCTGCGGTCATGTTGTCGAAAAGAGCACTATTTGGAGACGCCCGTTTGGAAAACACCAAGCATCCGGTTTTGCGCGCCCTGCCGATCGTTGTGATTCTTGTCGCCGCGTTGGCGGGGGCATTCTTTTTGCGCGATGTTCTAGGATTTGACGCACTTGCGGAAAACCGCGCCATGTTCGAAGCGATGCGCGATCAGAATTACGCCCTCTCGGTTTTGATGTTTATGGCCGCATATATCGTCATCGTCGCTTTTTCCCTTCCGGGGGCGACCATTGCGACTTTGACCGGTGGCTTTTTGTTCGGAACCTTTCCGGGTGTCGTCTTTAACGTCGCGGCGGCCACCATCGGTGCCACGGGGGTCTTTCTGGCCGCAAAAACCGGATTGGGGGATCGTTTGGTTGCCAAGATGGATGCCGCCCCCGGGCGGCTTCATGCGATCAAAGAGGAAATTGATCGGGATCAGTGGTCGATCCTGTTTCTAATCCGCTTAGTGCCGGTGATTCCGTTCTTCGTCGCAAATGTTTTGCCCGCGATGGTGGGGGTGCCTTTGTTCCGATTTGTGGTCTCTACGTTCATCGGGATTATTCCTGGAGGGATCGTTTTCACCTCGGTTGGTGCGGGGTTGGGGGCTGTGATGGATAGGGGCGAAACGCCGGATCTGGGGGTTATCTTCGAGCCGCAGGTGCTTCTGCCACTTTTGGGATTGGCGGGCCTGTCTGTTTTGCCTGTCATCCTTCGAAAACTGGGTAAGGGGGTCTGAATGGAACAGTTGAGCTCAGATCTTCTGGTGATTGGAGCAGGCTCGGGCGGACTGTCCGTGGCCGCAGGTGCTGTGCAGATGGGGGCAAGCGTCATTCTGCTGGAAGGCGGCGAGATGGGAGGGGACTGCCTGAATTACGGCTGCGTTCCGTCAAAGTCCCTTCTGGCGATGGGAAAAAAGGCGCTGACGGGCGATGTCTCTTATGCTCAGGCGATGGGGCACGTGCAGCATGTCATCGACACCATTGCACCTGTCGACAGTCAGGACCGCTTTGAGGGCTTGGGCGTGCGGGTCATCCGCGCATTCGGGCGCTTTGTGTCACCTCATGAGGTTGAGGCTGGCAATTACCGCATCAAGGCGCGCCGCATTGTGATTGCCACAGGATCGTCCCCCATGGTGCCCCCGATCCCCGGTCTTGGGGAAGTGCCATATATGACGAATGAAACCCTTTGGACGCTAACAGACAGACCCGACCACCTGATTATTCTGGGCGGAGGGCCCATCGGGCTTGAAATGGCGCAAGCGCATGTGCGGCTAGGGTCCAAGGTCACAGTGGTTGAGGCCGCTAATGCTTTGGGTCGCGATGACCCTGAGATGGCCGCGATGGTGTTGCAGCGGCTGCGGGAGGAGGGCGTAGAGATATTGGAGCGAACCAGCGTGACCAACGTGGCGCCGTCCAGTGATGGGGTCTTGGTTGCGCTGTCTGACGGCCAGTCGGTGAATGGCTCTCACTTGCTGATCGCCGCCGGTCGAGTGCCCAACACCGGGAAACTTAACCTTGCCGCCGCTGGAATTGACGTGGACGGACGCAACATCCGCGTCAACGCTCAGCTGAAAACCACGAACCGCCGCGTTTACGCGATCGGCGATGTGACGGGGCTTATGCCGTTCACTCACACGGCTGGGTATCATGCAGGTGTCATCATCCGCTCGGCCCTGTTCGGATTGCCTGCGAAAGCCAAGCACGGCCATATTCCCTATGCCACGTTTACCCAACCCGAACTGGCGCAGGTGGGATTGACCGAGGCGCAAGCGCGGGACACGCATGGGGACAAGCTTGAAGTCGCGCGCTTCGATATCCACCACAACGACCGCGCTATTGCCGAGGGCAGGGCCGAAGGGCTGATCAAAGTGATGGTCGTCAAAGGCCGCCCTGTCGGGGTCTCGATCGTCGGCGATCAGGCGGGCGAGTTGATTTCCCTTTGGTCGATGGCCATTGCCAACAACATGACCATGGCACAAATTTCTGCCATGGTGGCGCCGTACCCGACCTATGCGGAAATCAACAAACGTGCCGCGGGGGCCTATTTTACGCCGCGTTTGTTTGATAATCCTAAGGTGAAGCGGGTGGTCGGTCTGGTCCAACGCCTGCTGCCTTAACGCCATCGGAGGCTGAATGTTCAACACCCTGTCGGGACGGTTTCTGATCTTGACCATCATCTTCGTGATGTTGGCCGAAGTGCTGATCTTTGTTCCGTCGATGGCGCGCTTCCGGCAGGATTTCTATCAGTCGCATCTGGAACGGGCGCAAATCGCCTCTTTGACCTTGCTGGCCAACGACATGCTGGACCCGCTGCTAGAAGCAGAGCTTCTGGATAACGCGGGCGTCTATAACGTGGTGCTCAACCGAGATGAGGTGCGCCAGCTTGCGTTGTCCTCGCCCATTCCGGGGATGGTGGAGCACACCTACGATTTGCGCGACACGGGGATTGTGATGCTGATCGTGGATGCGCTGGCTCGTTTTGCCAAAACAGAGCCGGAAATTGTGCGGGTCATCGGAGAGCCCGTCCTACAGGGCGGTCTGGTGATCGAGATAACCATGCCCACCGACGGTCTGCGAGCTGCCATGATCGACTATGGTCTGAATATATTCCTGTTGTCGCTTCTGATCTCGGTAGTCACGGCGGGACTGTTGTTTCTGGCCGTGCGCAGGCTGATGGTTCAGCCCATCGAAAAGCTGGTGGGCAACATGATGCGCTATGCCGCCCAGCCTGATGACGGGCGCAGGATCATTAAACCCACAGCCTCTGCCCGTGAATTGCGTCAAGCGGAAGAAGCCCTTCACAGCCTGCAAACCGATCTGACGCAATCACTAAAACAACGCGAACGTCTGGCGCAACTGGGCGAAGCGGTGGCCAAGATCAGCCACGACTTGCGGAATATCCTGACCTCGGCGCAGCTGTTCACTGACCGCATCGAAACCAGCGATGACCCGACGGTGCGGCGCTTAGCGCCAAAGTTGGAAAATTCGATCCGACGGGCCGTGTCTTTGTGCGAAAACACCCTGTCGTTCGGGCGCGCTCAGGAACCAGCGCCAGTGCTGGGACGGTTTGCTTTGGCCAATCTGGTCGACGATGTGCTTGAGGGCGAACGTCTGGCTGATAAGGACCATGATCTTAGCTATGCCGAGGACGTTCCTGCTGGTCTGATGATCAACGCGGATGCCGAACAGATGTTTCGCGTGATCTCGAATCTGGTACGTAATGCGCGGCAGGCGATTGTTGCATCCGGCAAGCCCGGCGAAATCAACTTGGCCGCCGCCGAGACAGACCACGAATGGGTGATCCATGTCACCGATACCGGTCCGGGCCTGCCTGCTAAAGCCCAAGAACACCTGTTTCGCCCGTTTCAAGGCAATGTCCGCAAGGGCGGGGCCGGTTTGGGGCTGGCGATCGCACAGGAACTGGTGCGCGGACACGGTGGCACGCTTGAACTTGAACACACCGGACCAGACGGCACCGCCTTTAAAATTACCCTTCCAAAGGGTGACGAAACTTTTTCCTGAAATTTTGTCCGGCCCCCCTTGCATTGCCATTCCGCTAAGTCTAAACGCTGCCTCAACGGACCGATAGCTCAGCTGGATAGAGTACTTGACTACGAATCAAGGGGTCGGG
>CAYVRN010000114.1:0-5185 GCA_964453855.1 uncultured Rhodobacterales bacterium | reverse complement strand
CGGGTTGCTTTGCCGTTTGCGTCAAGAAGAGCAAGGTTCGACAGGTTGATCGGCATTGCCTTTGGAAGGCGGCCGCCCTGCGAGGTCTGGCTTTGACGGGTATGGCGGATGGCCATGTTCAGGCCGTCTACAATAGCTTTTCCGGCTTTTGGATCGACAGAAGAGATAGTGCCCTCTTTGCCTTTGTCCTTACCGGTCAACACGACAACCTTGTCGCCTGTGCGGAGTTTAGCAGCCATATTAAAGCACCTCCGGAGCAAGCGAGATGATTTTCATGAAGTTCTTGGCGCGCAGCTCACGAACAACGGGGCCGAAGATACGTGTGCCAACAGGCTCACCGGCGTTGTTCAGGATTACTGCTGCGTTGCGGTCAAAACGAACCGCGGTGCCGTCTTCACGACGAACTTCTTTGGCGGTGCGAACGACAACGGCCTTACGGACGTCACCTTTCTTTACGCGACCGCGTGGGATGGCTTCCTTAACCGAGACAACAATGATGTCGCCTACGGATGCGTATTTACGCTTGGAACCACCCAGAACCTTGATGCACTGAACACGGCGAGCGCCGCTGTTGTCAGCTACATCCAGATTTGTTTGCATCTGGATCATGTGGTTTCTCCCGACCTTTGGGGCACCGATGCGTGGTGATTTCCCCAGGGTTTCGACTTAACTAAGTCGTCCGGGAAGCTTTCAGTCTGTGACTTAGGCTTCCAGAACTTCCCAGCGTTTGGTTTTCGAACGAGGCGCGCATTCGATGATACGAACACTGTCGCCGACGTTGAATTTGTTATGCTCATCATGAGCACGGTATTTCTTCGACTTACGAATAGTCTTCTGAAGAACTGGGTGCTTGAAGCGACGTTCAACCGAAACAGTTACGGTCTGTTCGTTCGCGTTCGAGGTGACAACACCTTGCAGGATACGTTTAGGCATAGATCAAGCTCCTCTTATTCCGCGGCTGCGGCAGCTTTTTCGTTCAGGATGGTTTTCACACGGGCCGCACCACGGCGGACCTCACGCATACGCGCGGTGTTTTCCAGCTGACCGGTTGCTTGTTGGAAGCGGAGGTTGAATGCCTCTTTCTTCAGATTGACCAGCTCTTCACGAAGCTGATCGGGCGTTTTTTCACGCAGATCGTTGGCGTTCATCGCCTTTTCCTTTCTCAAAACATCAGCGAGCCCCTGACGGTTGCTTCAGGGTGACCCGGAACCTGATGGATCAAATGACAAACACACGAATCCCGTCGCCGGGAATCCGTGAGATGACGCTCTATAAGGTGCAGGGGTGGGGGTGGCAACCCTTTTCTCCAAGGAATATCCTTGAATAATTGAGGTTTCGCAAAACATACTGCAAAACGCCTGCACATCATGATCAAAGGATATCACCGTGTCATCAGATCACAGCAGACCATTAGCGATGCGCCCCTTGCATGATCTCGATTTGCGAGAAGGTGCCCGCCCCACCGTTCCACCTTACGTGAACGTCACAGAAGAGCAACGACATGCTGGGCGTCATCTAGCTGCGATTCACCGTATGCATCTGCGTGAAATTTCAAAAGCCCGCATGGTTTTGCGACATGTGACGGACGGCACGTGGGATTCCTCAGTGCTCATCAAAGCGCTGCAAAACATGGAAATTGCCCAGAACTACCGCCTTTTCGGAAACTTGTGCGGGCAAGAATGCAGAGTGCTGCAATTCCACCATGACGCCGAGGAACACCACATGTTCCCTGCCCTTGAAGCCAACGGAACCGATGATATCCGCTGTGTTGTCGCCAAGCTCAGGGAAGAACATATCGTCGTCCATGAGTTACTGGAGCGACTGCAAGAGGCCGCGCAGGCATTGAATTTTGAACCTAACGAACAGTCGTTTTCTCAGGCAGCCGAGATTTTCGACAAACTGGAAGCGGTGGTTCGTTCGCACTTTGGGTACGAGGAAACAGAGCTGAAAGACGCTTTGGGAATCCATGTAGGATTTATTTGACCCCTCACTCCCACTTATAATTAAAGCTCACGCTCACCCGTTCTTCCTCGGCCTGGTTCAGCATCACCTCGTGGCGCAGCCAGCTTTCCCACAGCAGAACGTCACCGACTTGCGGTTTAGCGTAGTGGAAAGTCTTCAAATCCTCACGCGCGCCTTTCTTGCGTGGTGGTGCGGCCATCATGCGTGACAGGCGCGGATCTTCCAGTTTCAGCGAAGACGCACCATCCGGCATCGCAACATAAGTCGTCCCTGAGACCACAGAATGCGGGTGGATGTGGTTAGAATGCATCCCGCCCGGAGGCAGGATGTTGATCCAGAGGTCTTCCAACACCACCTCTTTGTCGCCAAGATCCCAATCAAGCTCCTCGATAAACGCCGCAACGTGCTTGTCCAATGCTTCTACAAGATCGGCAAAGGCTGGAAATCGCCACGGCAGGTCTGTCAAAGAGGCATAGGAAGTATAGCCAGGATAACCGTTGTCCTCGCACCACTGCTGACCGGCCTCGTCATCCTCGGCGATCGACCAGCAAGACGCCTCCAGCTCCTCGGGGGAGACCTTTGGGTCAAACTCATCCAAGCGGGCGCGGTAAAGACGGGTGGCGAACAAGGATTTAATTTCAGACATGGGCGTAATCCGGCAATTGGCTTTGGCCCCCGATTATCCTACCCTTCCCCGAATGTCATCAGATCAACCGACCGGAGGCTGATATGCCGCTGAAATCTCTTGGACTTGCCAGTGATGTGCTAGTCCTTCGCGGGCAAAGCACCCTAGAAGAGCATGAAGACCGTTTCATTTTGCGCAGCCCTAAAGAACCGGACTTCTGGTTTGGAAATACTGTGATCTTTAAAGATGCCCTGATTGATCCTGACGCACAGATCGCCCAATTCAAGGCAGACTTTCCCGATGCCAAACATGTAACACTCCAATGGGATCAGACCGATATGACTTCCTATAAGGTTAAACGGGGTTTTTCGCCGTTAGGATATAAAGTTGAACCCTGTGATGTCCTAACTCTTGTTGATGCGTTGAAACCAGCGCCTGCACCTGATGGAATTGAAATCCGCCCTCTCAAAAGCGACGCTGACTGGGAGCAGGCAACCGAACTACAAGGCATCATCGGTATCGAAGGTGGCAACAAGGCTACCGAATATCTTCCCTACATAAAAACCCGCATGGAGGTTTGCCGGGCGCAAACAAAAGACGGGTTCGGCTGCTGGTTCGGGGCGTTCGCGGGAGATGAACTGGCCGGAGATTTGGGCATCTATGCCGACGAAGTCACGGCGCGCTTTCAAGCAGTTGAAACCCGCCCGAGCTACCGGAGGCGGGGTATCTGTGCAGCTTTGGTCACAGCCGGGGTAGAATGGGCAGCGACACACCGCCCGACTTCTATACCGGTAATTATCGCCGAAGCAGATGGCGATGCGGGAAGGATTTATCGGCGCTGCGGGTTTGAAGCGAAAGAAAAACTGATCTCAGCCTATCGGGGGCCGGTGGGGTAAGTCTTATCCAAGCCAGTTTCGCATACGCTCAACCAT
This sequence comes from uncultured Rhodobacterales bacterium, assembly GCA_964453855.1. GTDB lineage: Bacteria > Pseudomonadota > Alphaproteobacteria > Rhodobacterales > Rhodobacteraceae > JASMHC01. The sequence continues at coordinate 1,666 of CAYVRN010000114.1, read as the reverse complement.
CTCGCCGTGGAGCTCGGCTGAAAAGGGTTCGGCTTCAGCCCACGAATACATCATCATCGCCGGCATTTTCCGCTTGTCGTCAGGTTCATCCAGATACCGCGGTATGATATGGGTATGCAAAGCCTGCTCGGTGTTGCCTAGTGTTTCGTAATTGATCCGGTATGCGTTCGTGATTGCTAACAGTGCATCCCCTGCCCTCAGTACATCCAAAGAATACTGAACCCTGTCCGCTTCTGACAGATCGTTGATTGAAGGCACAACTGGATCAGCCAGAAACACGCAATAGCCAAGCAAAGGTTGCACATCCCCAATCACCAGCCAACCCGAGGAAAGCTTTGTGATTACATAGGGGTTCGAGCCCGCGCGGGCCAACGCCACGCGCTCTGCAATTAGGTTGCTCATGCCCTAAACTGCAATCCGCACGTTAAAAGAGCAACAACTGATACGGTTAGCGTGATTGCCCTTTAACGCTCAGCGCAGCCTCGATCCGCTCAAGACGCGCCACCACGTCGTCGCGATAGGTGTCGGTAGCGGCGTTGGATTCCTCGGCGTGGGCGTCCTGCATGGAATTAACGATCAGGCCGACCACAAGGTTCACCACCGCAAATGTCGTCACCAGAATGAACGGCACGAAAAAGAGCCAAGCATAGGGGTAGACCTCAAGAACGGGTCGGACGATGCCCATCGACCAGCTTTCCAGTGTCATGATCTGGAATAGCGTATAGGCGCTTTCCCCAAGCGTGCCGAACCATTGCGGGAAAGCCTCCGAAAACAGCTTGGTGGCCATGACGGATGCGATATAGAAAATGACCCCGGTCAGCAGGAATACCGACCCCATGCCGGGCAACGCGGTTAGAAACCCCTCGACCACACGACGCATAGTCGGCGCGACCGAAACAACGCGCAGCAGACGCAGAATCCGCAAGGCCCGCAACACGGCCAGCCCCTGTCCTGCTGGGAACAGGGATATGCCGACAATCAGGAAGTCGAAAACGTTCCACCCGTCTTTGACAAAAGCCACGCGGCGCGCGTAAAGCTTGGCAGCAATCTCGGCAACGAAGATACTCAGGCAGATTTTGTCGAGCAAGATAATCAATCCGCCCGCTGCATTCATTACTGATTTCGACGTCTCAAGCCCAAGGATCAACGCGTTGAATAGAATGACGCCCATTATAGCGTTGCGTGTAAATGGACGTTCGAGGAAATGTGAAACCTGTGCGCGCATGAAAATCCCCTTTGACATTGCGCCTATATGTAAAGGCGGCCGACTTAGTACAAGGGGCGTCTTAGCAAAACGCAACCAATCATAAAAACCCCCGCCGGATCACTCCAACGGGGGTTTCTAATTCGTAGGATGGGTGCTTTGCACCCATCAAAACTTACCAGTCTTCGCGAACGACGACGCGTGTCTTAACCGGCAGTTTCATCGCTGCAAGGCGCAGGGCTTCGCGGGCGATCTCGTCGTTGACACCGTCAATTTCGAACATCACGCGACCAGGCTTGACTTTGGCGACCCAACGGTCAACCGAGCCTTTACCTTTACCCATACGAACTTCGATCGGCTTCGCAGTTACCGGAGTATCCGGGAAGATGCGGATCCATACACGGCCCTGACGTTTCATGTGACGCGTCATGGCACGACGGGCTGCTTCGATCTGGCGGGCTG
>CAYVRN010000113.1:0-5258 GCA_964453855.1 uncultured Rhodobacterales bacterium | reverse complement strand
CGAAACAAACCAAACCGCCCACATATCTCTTCAGATACCAATCATGTCAAACAGCGTCGCATACCGTCAGAAGACAAAACCAAACCAGTGCGCCCTTGTAGTGTTCGGCGCGCTGCCTTGAACTTCTTAGTGTTTGCTACCGTGTCGTGCGCCTCAGCGCCGCCGGTGAAGGGGTATCTAGTCCCAGTGTTTCCGAGTCGCAAGCGCTTTTTTCGAAGAAAATGCGTTTTTTTAATTTTTCTTGGATTTTTACGTGTTTTCAATCGGTTAGTTGAAAGTGATTGCGAAAACAGGGGCTTTTGCGCAATTTTATTGCTGCACTGCGGCACCCTTACTCCCAGATATTGAGGCTAACGGATATTCAACCCCATCAACTAGGGGAAATGCGATCCTAGACGCGGCGCTGCAGAGGAAACTGCCGCACGCGCAAAGACAATAAACCGACGATTCCCGCCAAATACAGCACCGGTTCGATCTGAAATCCTTTGGCCAGCATTACAAAGTGCACCCCTCCGAGAATCGCAACTGCATAGGTCAGGCGGTGTAGACGCCGCCAAGTAGGACCCATCTTACGGACCGAATAGTTGTTCGATGTCACTGCCAAAGGCAGCATCAGCACAAAGCCGACCATACCGATCGTGATATAGGGGCGTTTCACAATATCGGCCCACATCCGATCAAGCTGCCCCACATCCAGTAACAGCCAGACACTTAGATGTGCCGCCACCATGAAAAACGCAGTGACCCCGAACGCGCGGCGGAACTTGAGCAGGTTCACCCCCGCGTGCCGACGCAAAGGTGTAACCGCCAATCCCAAGAGAACCAACTGCAACGCGGTCAAACCGATCCGCCGCTCCAAAGCATTGATCGGTTCTGCGCCTAATCCACCGGTCATTCCCAGATAAAACAGATAGGCGACCCAAAAGACGCCCGAGATATAAATCAAGGGCGCAGGGATGCGGCGCAGGGCTAAGTTCAGGCTTTGGATCATGTCTTAGTGGAACCGTGCCAGATCCATGCCTGCATACAAGCCAGCGACCTCTTCTTCATATCCGTTGAACTTGAGCGTCGAGATGCGAGGTGAGAAAAGCCCGCCACCGATCCGCCGCTCACTGGCTTGGGACCAGCGTGGATGATCCACCTCGGGGTTCACATTACTATAGAAGCCGTACTCGTTCGGTTGGGATTTGTTCCAGCTTGTCGGCGGCTGCCTGTCGGTCAGCGTGATACGAACCACCGACTTGATCGATTTGAAGCCATACTTCCACGGCACCACCAAACGTAACGGCGCGCCATTCTGTTTCGGAATGTCCCGCCCGTAAATACCTGTGGCCATAATGGTTAAGGGATGCATCGCCTCGTCCAGTCGCAGACCTTCCACATAGGGCCAGTCCAGAACCGGATAGCGCACGCCGGGCATTTCGTCAGGGCGATAGGCCGTTTCGAACGCCACATATTTCGCACCGCTTTGGACACCGGCCATATTCAGCATGTCGGCCAATTCAAATCCGTTCCAAGGTACCACCATCGACCACGCCTCGACGCAGCGGAAACGATAAAGCCGCTCTTCCACCGTCATCTTCTTCATAATGTCGTCAAAGTCATAATCACCTGGGCGGTCCACCATGCCGTCGATCCGAACGGTCCATGGATCAATCGTCAGACGATGCGCGTTCTTGGCTGGGTCATCCTTGCCGGTGCCGAACTCATAGTAGTTGTTATAGCTGGTGATGTCGTCCCAGCTGTTGGGCTCAAGCCCGTCTGAGGCGCGCGCCATCGACGGCACAGCCCCTGCGGCCACCAATCCCGCCAGAACCGAACGTCGGCTCATATAAAGGCCTTCGGTTGTTACATCACAATCTTTCAAAGTATTCTTCCAGCGGAATGCCATTCGGGTTCTCCATCGTCTTTCATCGAGATACGTACGTGTTTGCGTAGTCAGATCAAACAAACATTGTTTCACATTCCTGTGCCGCGTTTGAAATGTTTCGGGGCTGTTTGCCGCAATTGCAGAGTGTTTAAATCTGCTTCATACTGAATATATAGCGATCAATGTTCGCAGCCGATCAGGAGTCCCCATGAGACTGAAACACTTAATACTCGCCGCAACATTTTCTCTGACCGGCGCAATCGCCAACGCTGGTGAGATGATTTCTTTTTCCTCCGACTACAGCTTTGACGATGTCACCTTCGGCTTGGAAAGCGCCATCCTGGATCGAGGTTTGAAAATCGACCATATCAGCCATGTGGGCGAGATGCTGAACCGCACCGCCGCCGATGTTGGTACCGAAGTCGAGGTTTATTCTACCGCCGACGTCTACAGCTTCTGCTCGGCGACGATTTCGCGCCAGGTCATGGAGCTTGATCCGATGAACATCGTCTACTGCCCTTATACCATCTTTGTCGCTCATATTAATGAGACGGACGAAGTTGTGGTCGGCTTTAATGACTATCCCGACGGGGACATGGATATCGTCGAAGACCTGCTAAACGGAATCGTCCGCGAAGCGCTGGATCTGGATTAATCAACCGGATCAGTAACAATAATGTGATTTGAAATTCGAACGGGCGCTGGCTTAGGCCGCGCCCGTATTTCGTCAAGCAGATAAACTTTGAATTTCCGCTGATCCGACACGGAAACAACCCCGTAGCCCTAATCAATGCCACTTCCGGCATTTCTTTAGGAGGACTACTTATGTTTCGCAGAACTTTCCTTGCACTGACCGCAGCAACCGCATTCGCAACCGGCGCAAACGCTGGCGGCCACTCGATGGACATCGTCGATACCGCTGTAAACGCTGGCACCTTCAACACACTGGTTGCCGCTGTTCAGGCTGCTGGACTTGTTGACGTGCTGAAAGGCGAAGGCCCCTTCACCGTATTCGCACCAACCGATGAAGCCTTTGCCGCGTTGCCAGAGGGTACAATCGAAGCGCTGCTGGCTGACATTCCGGCTCTGACCGCAATCCTAACCTACCACGTTGTCCCAGGTGCAGTCATGTCAGGTGACCTAAGCGACGGTATGATGGCCGCCACTGTGAATGGTGCATCCGTCACTATCGGAACCTCGGGCGGTGTCACCGTTGATGGCGCAAACGTCATCGCCGCCGACATTGAAGCCTCGAACGGTGTGATTCACGTGATCGACGCCGTAATCCTGCCGAAGTAACTCTTTGGTATAAGACCTCTTCCCCTTCCTCTTCGCTTGGCCTTTATTGATCACAGCAACACGAGGGAGGGGACCCCATGACATTATCCGTAGCATTGGTCACAGGCGCAGCACGCGGAATCGGACTGGCCACAACAAAACTGTTTCTTGAAGAAGGTCGCCACGTGGTCATGGTGGACCGCGACGCGGACGTGCTGATGCAAGAGGCTGCTCTACTTGAAAACGTCACACCCATTGCCTGTGATGTCTCACAGCCTGATCAGGTCGATGCCCTTTCCCAAACCGTCACCGAAACATTCGGTCACCTCGACGCTTTGGTGAACAACGCCGGCGTCGCCGACTTCGGGCCCATCGAAGAAACCGACTTTACCCGTTGGCGCACCGTGATGGCCACCAACCTTGACGGCGTTTTTCTGATGTCCCAGGCCTTCACCCCCCTTCTGAAAACCGCCAAAGGCAGCATCGTCAACATCGCCTCGATCAGTGGATTGCGCGCCTCAACCCTGCGTGTCGCCTATGGCACCTCGAAAGCCGCCGTGATCCATCTGACCAAACAGCAAGCCGCCGAACTGGGCGAATACGGCATCCGCGCCAACTGCGTCGCCCCCGGTCCGGTGCGCACCAAGCTGGCCATGGCCGTGCATACCCAAGACATCATCGACGCTTACCACGACGCCATCCCGCTGAACCGGTACGGATCAGAAACGGAAATCGCCAGCGTCATCGCCTTTCTCTGCTCGGACAAGGCCAGCTACGTGACCGGCCAGCTGATCAGCTCGGACGGTGGATTTGAAAGCACAGGCATCGGACTGCCTGCATTACGCAACTAAGGAAATACAATGAAAAACCTCTGGAATGAACGCTTCGATCGGGAAGATTACTTGTTCGGCACCGAACCGGCTCTTTTTCTACAAAAAAGGGCTGACCTGCTTGCGGCATCCACGGGCAAAACCGCACTTGCCATCGCCGACGGAGAAGGCCGAAACTCGGTTTTTATGGCCCGCCATGGCGTGCAGGTCACGGCCATGGACTCAAGCGACGTCGGGCTGAAAAAGGCCCGCAAACTGGCCGCCGACAACGACGTCTCAATCGATTTTCAACTGGCCGATCTGCGGAAGTGGGACTGGGGGGCGCAGCAGTACGATCTGGTTGTGGCGATCTTCATCCAGTTCGCCGACCCGACTTTTCGCCGCGAAATCTTCGAGGGTATGAAGCAAGCCCTAAAACCAGGCGGAACCATCCTGCTGCACGGATACACACCAAAGCAAATCGAATACGGAACCGGTGGACCGGGAGTTTTGGAAAATCTCTACACCGAAGACATGCTGCGCGACGCGTTCGGGGATATCAGCATCACTGAACTGTCAGCCTATGATGCTGAAATTCAGGAAGGCCCCGGACACTCGGGAATCTCGGCCCTGATCGATCTTGTTGCAACGAAACCGGTCTAACCTTTACTCGGTTTCAGTCTCATATCCGGCGGCTTTCCATGCGGTCAGACCGCCGGTCATGTTCAGAACATCTGCGTGACCGGCCTTTGCCAACATCCTGCGCGCCGCTTCCGAACGCTTGCCTACCGCACAATGCATCACAATCCGCGTGCCGGACAGCGCCGGAAAGGCGTCGGCATCAAAACGCGAGAACGGCAGCAATACCGCACCATTAATATGCTCGGCCTCGAACTCGTTGGTTTCGCGCACGTCCACCAACAGGATTTCCTTGCGCATCAGCCACGCGTGAACCTGCGAAACAGGAACTTCTGTGGTCTGCTCTACAACTGCAAAATCTCTCATGGGGGCACCTGATGGCTGTGTGTGCCCCTGACATGCGCCCCTTCGATGCCGCGCGCAATACGGTCGCCGGAACAAAAGGACGGGTTTCCTGACTATCCAACCAACGCAGAAAAACGGTTTCCCTTCATGCACAGGTCCAGAGAAATATTCTCCGCATTTCAGACGGAATATGACCTCAAACCAGAATCACACCGTGCGCAGCACTCACACTCTCTCAACCTTTGCGCGACACATTCTCCCTGTCGACAAAAGTGGCTCCGCGTCCGATTCCGCAGCACAGCGAAACTGTGGGATCA
>CAYVRN010000112.1:0-5286 GCA_964453855.1 uncultured Rhodobacterales bacterium | reverse complement strand
CTATCGCGTTCCGGCTTCATGATATCTCGGGGGGATTCCTGAGGAAACCTAATCCCGCGACCAACGCTTCGTTGACCTGCGCGGGATTAGCGTGGGCGTTGCCAGCCGCACCGGAACTTCGACATCCGTCATGGTCATCGAGAGGAGGTCAAGGGCACCGCTGGCGATCTGGTCGAAAGGAACCCGAACTGAGGTCAGCGGGACCGGCAGGTGCGACACCACCGGCACGTCATTGTATCCGACGAGCGAGATATCGTCGGGCACCCGCAGCCCAAGTTCCGTCAGCCTGGACAGGGCACCGATCGCGGTATTGTCGTTCACCGCGAAAATGGCAGTCGGGCGGTTTTTCAGCGACATCAGCCTGTCCGTTGCTTCGACTCCCGCATCAATGCTGAAGCTTGATCCCACGATCCAGTTGTCATCGACCTCAAGGCCCGCCTCCTGCATGGCCTGAAGGTATCCGTCCCGGCGCCCCATTGCGCTGGAAGCGTAGCTGGGCCCCGAAATCAGGCCTATGCGCAGGTGGCCGAGATCGATGAGATACCGGGTTGCCAGATAGCCGCCCAGCCTATCATCACCGACCGACGCGAAACTGTGTCCGTCTGTTCTAACCGTAAGAACGTAGGGGACACCCTTGGCTGCCAGTTCCCGGGTCACGACATCGTTGGTGCGGGCCGTCGCCAGGATCAGCCCGTCCACGCCACGCCTCAATAGGATATCGGCTGAGTGCCGCACCGCGTCAGGATCGTCCTCGGTCGCTGCAACGATGGTGAACATCCCGGCCCGTACGGCGGCCTTGGAAAGTGATTCGTATAGCATGGCCATCACCGTGTCGGTGAGACGCGGAACAATCACGCCGATCATGCCCGTCTTGCCGCGGCGCAAACTAGCGGCGGACACATCACGTACATATCCAAGCTCATCGGCAATCTGCCGGACCCGCTCTGCCTTCTTGCCCTTAGAACTCGGCAGGCGTTCATCTAACATCCGTGAAACCGTTGATTTCGAGACGCCCGCTGCCGACGCAACGTCGTGCAGCGTCACACGGCCAGTCTTGTCTTTCTGTTGGTCGTTCATGGGCAGTCCTCGTTTCGTCGATCAACGAATAGCACTTGACATAGAGAAGTTGCAATGCTTTTTTGGGAACGTTCCCACTATCGTTCCCAATGAGCGATTGCATCCACAGGAGAGACAACAAATGACCCCGATGGACATGCGAGGCCTGAGCCCCGCACCTGTAACCGCCTTCAAACGCAATGGTGACGTTGACTTCGAAGCCAACATCCGCATCGCGAAGTGGCTTGCCTCCTTTGACGACGTGAAATCGCTCGTCATTCTCGGCCATGCCGGTGAAGGCACCTTTTTGACCGAAGGCGAGCGCCTCGACCTGATCCGCGCCTACGCCGACGCCGTTGATGTCCCGATTATCGCAGGCATCACGGGAGAAGGAACGAAGGTCGCCGCTGCAGAAGCCCGAAAGTGCAAGGACGCAGGTGCAACCGGTGCGCTTGTCTATCCGAACCACGGCTGGCTGCGCTTCGGTTTTCAGAAGGGGGCACCTCAGGACCGTTATAAAGCGATCTGGGAGGCCTCTGGCCTGCAGGAAATTCTGTTCCAATACCCAGATGCCACCAAGGCCAGCTACGACCTTGAGACACAGCTTGAAATAGCTGCCCAGGAAGGCGTCGTTGCGACGAAAAACGGGGTACGCAACATGAAACGCTGGTATGTCGAAATCCCTGAACTCAAGAAGGCACAGCCGGACCTGCAGATCCTGTCTTGCCATGATGAGTGGCTGCTGCCGACCATGTTCGATGTCGATGGTCTACTCGTCGGCTATGGCAATATCGCACCGGAACTGCTGATCGACTTGATCCACGCTGGCAAGGCCCAAGACTATACGAAGGCCCGTCAGATCTTCGAGCAACTGCTGCCAGTCACCCGCGCCGTGTATCATCGCGGTTCACACATGGAAGGCACCGTCGCGCTCAAGATCGGCTTGCGTCACCGGGGCGTACTCGATCATGCTACGATCCGCGAACCTCTCAAGGACCTCGGCGAGGCTGCCGAGCGTGAGATTGAGGCAGCCTTCGATGCCGCGGGTATCGGACGCGTCGATGCCGGTCTTTTGGCCGCCGAATAATCGGACTTGCCCCCGCCGCGAGGACGGGGGCAACAATCAATAAGGGAGGAACCAACATGATAACCATTTTCCGTAACCACCTGAAAGCGGCCGCCATAGCCGTCACGGTAGCAGCCACTGCTACCTCAGCCCTAGCCCAGGATATTCGTATCGGCGCGATGCGCGAAGGTACTGCCTGGTATGTCTTTGCCGCCACTCTGGAGCAAATGATTGAGCCCAAGCTCGGAGCTAACAGTGTTGAAATCATCGCGCGAGGCGGCGGCGTCGCCAATCCGATGGTTGTACAGAGCGGCAAGGCCGAAATCGCGCTCTCAAACGTCGCGACAGCCAAATGGGCCAGCGAAGGACATCCGACCTACGAAGGAGCTACTGCATCGGACATTCGGGCGCTCGTTGGCGGACTCAACAACGTCTTTGTTGGCGTTATGGCCCGCAAGGAGTTCACCGATGCAATGGGCACCACCGATCTAGCCGAGATCATCAACTCTGGCGAGCCGTTCACGCTCCTGATCAAACCGACCGGGTCGAGCGCCGTTCCAGCGGCCGAGCTGATCCTGGAAGCCTATGGCTCCAGCTTCGACAAGGTTAAAGCAGACGGTGGTGACGTGATCCAGGTCGCACAAGGCCAGATCGCGGACTCGATCCGCAACGGCAATGCCGACATTTACATCGATACGATGATCAAGAACCATCCGACGATCACCGAAGTTAACCTGACCGCCGACATGGTGTATCTGGACGTTCCCCAGGAAGCGCTAGATTTGCTAGCAGAAAACGGCTTGGCTCCGGGTAAATACGGCCCGTGGTTCGAAGACCAGACCGAAGCAAACACAGGCGCGAACCTTGGCACTGTGCTGATCGCCAACGCCTCGCTTGACGATGATACGGCCTACGAGATCACAAAGACGCTGTGCGAAAACGCCGAGGCCATGGGCAAAGCACATGCAGCCTGGAGCTTCTTCAAGCCCGAGAACGCTTGGAAGCCCCAGAACACCGGCATCGAATTGCACCCCGGTGCGATCCGTTACTACAAGGAAATGGGCTGGATGTAATTCCGCCCACCGATGACGCCGGGTCCGTCCCGGCGTCATTCCTTACCTTGATCCCCCTACAACTGGAATCCCCGACATGGAACATAGCATTCGCAAGGCCATCCTGTCCCCGACATTCCTGATCGGGATCGGGTTCATCCTCTTCCAAGTGTGGATTCTGCTCGAACCCCAGCAACCGCTCTTTGCACGACCGATCCACCTCTGCGTTGCTCTGGTCCTTCTGTTCCTGTGCAAACCACTGAGCATCCCCTCGCTGCCAGTTTGGATTAACCGCAGCATCGATGCCGCCCTGGTGCTGGCCACTCTTCTGGTCGCTTCCTACTACCTGACCGAGTTCGAGCGTCTGACCACCCGAATGGAGAACGTCTCTCCGATCTTTCCGATTGATATCGCGGCGGGGGCGCTTCTGGTGTTCCTACTTCTCGAAGGGTCTCGCAGGGCCGTGGGTTGGATACTTGTATGGGTACTTTTGGCCTTTATTGCCTATGCCTTTTGGGGCGATGTTCTGCCCGGCTGGTTGCGTTTCCGCGGCTTCGATGTCGAAGCTGCGACCGAAATCACGACGATGACCACCGCAGGTGTTCTCGGGGTTACAACTTCGACCTCGGCTAGTTTCATCTTCTACTTCATCCTTTTCGGATCCTTTTACGGCGCGGTCGGAGGCGGGCAGCTCTTCATCGACCTCGCAATCCGGCTCGCCGGAAGAGCGACCGGCGGCACCGCCAAGGCTGCGATCATCGGATCATCCCTGATGGGCTCGATCTCGGGAAGCGCTGTCGCCAACGTGGTTTCGACCGGGGTCTTCACAATTCCTCTGATGAAACGGACCGGCATTCCCGCGCATAGGGCCGCCGGAACCGAGGCGATTGCCTCGACGGGCGGTCAGTTGATGCCTCCCGTGATGGGCGTCGCCGCTTTCGTCATGGCCGAGCTTGTCAACGTTCCATACGTCGAAATCGCGATGGCAGGCCTTATCCCAGCCATCGCCTTCTATCTTGCTTTGATGCTGGTCGTGGACCTGACCGCCCGCCGAGACGGCGTTCGAGCCATGACCGCCGAAGAGGTACAAGCCACGGACGAAATCTTGCCTAGGCTGCATTTGATTCTCCCTCCTGTGATCTTGATCGTGCTTCTGGTCTCGGGTTACTCGGCGGCTTACTCCGCCGTTGCGGCCTCCGCCTCTTGCTTCGTCGTGCCGTTCCTGCGCAAAGCAACCTGGATCGGTTGGAAAGAGATCACTGCGGGTCTAAGCGATGCTCCCCGCCAGGCCGCCGAGATTGCGGTCCCTATCGCGGCCATCGGACTTGTGATCGCGGTGGCCGTTCAATCGAACCTAGCGCTGAAGTTCGCCGGGTCGCTCCTAAGCCTTTCCGAAGGCTCGATCTACGCCTCGCTGACCTTGGCCATGGTCGGCTGCATTATCATGGGAATGGGGTTGCCGACCGTCGCAGCTTATATCATCGGAGCCGTGCTTTTTGTGCCTCCGATCCAGGAACTCGGCATACCGCCACTGGCCGCTCATTTTTTTATCTTCTACTATTGTGTCTTGTCGATGGTGACCCCACCCGTGGCCCTTGCGTCGTTCGCAGCGGCAGCCGTCGGCGAATCTTCGGTAGTGCGGACCAGTATCTCGGCCTTCGGCCTGAGCCTCGTCGCCTTCTTCATCCCTTTCGGTTTTGTCTTCGACATGGGCATTCTGGGCGAAGGCAGCTTTAGCTCCGTCGCACTCAGCGCCTTCGGATTGCTCATATCGACGAGCCTTTGGGCCATTGCCTTCGGCGGCTGGTGCGTCCGGCCCCTGGCGATTCCGGTGCGGCTCTTCATCGGTCTAGCGGGCCTTGTCGCCGTGATCGCACCGTCCGGATCCCAAGTCTGGCTGTTCGGCCTGGTGGTAGGATGGCTTACCGTCGTAGCCGTAGCCGCCTTCGCGCGCACGAACGGCGGTTGGGCCGATGGTTCTGTCTTTGTGAAGGCAGCACTGGAATAGCGGCTGCTTCCGAAAAACCCCGACGGCCCTGCGGAGCCTCGTGAACCACCGAGACGTTCCGAGTTCACCAGCTGGTCCAGTCTGGTCGAATGTCCGCTTCGTCC
>CAYVRN010000111.1:0-5850 GCA_964453855.1 uncultured Rhodobacterales bacterium | reverse complement strand
ACCGGCACAGATACAGGCGGCTCGATCCGTCAGCCCGCAGCCTTTACCGGTATCGTTGGGATCAAGCCAACCTATGGACGGTGCTCGCGCTGGGGTATCATCGCGTTTGCATCGTCTCTGGACCAGGCCGGACCGATGACCAAATCGGTACGCGATGCAGCGATCATGTTGGAAGCCATGTGCGGACACGACCCTAAAGACAGCACGAGTGCCGATCTTGCTGTGCCAAACTTTGAGGCGATGCTGACAGGCGATATTCGCGGCAAAGTTATCGGTATCCCGAAAGAGTACCACATGGACGGTATGCCCGCCGAGATCGAAAAACTGTGGGAAAACGGCACCGCGATGCTGAAGGACGCTGGTGCGGAAATCCGCGATATCAGCCTGCCTCATACGAAATATGCGTTGCCCGCGTATTATGTGATTGCGCCTGCCGAAGCCTCATCAAACCTTGCACGTTATGACGGGGTTCGCTACGGCCACCGCGCCACGTTGGAAGCCGGTGACGGCATTGTCGACATGTACGAAAAAACCCGCGCCGAGGGCTTCGGCCACGAGGTGCAGCGCCGCGTCATGGTTGGCACCTATGTGCTGTCGGCAGGATTCTATGACGCCTATTACAACCGCGCCCGTAAAGTGCGTGCGCTGATCAAGAAAGACTTCGACGATGTCTTTGCGGCAGGTGTTGACGCGATCCTGACACCGGCGACCCCGTCCGCCGCCTTTGGCTTGGGCGAGATGAAAGACGCCGATCCGGTGCAGATGTACCTGAACGACGTGTTCACCGTTACCGTCAACCTTGCCGGTCTGCCGGGCATCAGCGTGCCCGCAGGTCTGGACAGCCAGGGTCTTCCGCTGGGTTTGCAACTGATCGGTAAGCCATGGGAAGAGGGCGATTTGCTGAATACCGCCTATGCCTTGGAAGGGGCCGCCGGATATGTGGCGAAACCGTCCAAGTGGTGGTAATGGGCTGAAAACCTTCGGGAGACGCGTAGATGAAACGGTTCTTGGCAGTGGCGGCCTGTGTTGCCCTTGTGGCTTGTGAAAACCCCGAAGAGGGGATGGAAGAGGCCGCCCCTCTGGACACGCCGTTTCCAACGGCCTCAGTGATTTCGGAAGAGATCGTTCTGGATGCAAGCACCGGCTATGTGGCTGCCGAAACGCCCGAATCAAAGGCCGAAGAGCTGGATCAGGAACTGACGGGCGAAACCCAGACGCAACCTGCGACCAGCGGCGGGTTGTTCAATCTTTCGGACGAGAACGATTTTGACGCGGTGTCCGAACGACAGAGCATCGAAAGCGATGCCGAGCGTCTGGCCCAGAACCGTGAACTTTACACGGTCGTCGAACCCAAAGACCTGCCGCAACGCACAGGGCAGGGTGGTCCGAACATTGTGGCTTATGCGCTAGCCACCAACAATCCCTTGGGCGAACCGCTGTACGAGCGTTTCCTGCTGTTTATGACCGCCGAGAAATATCGTGCGGCTTGTGCGGCTTATGCCTCGCCGGATCTGGCGCAGATCGCGTTTTTGGACACCGGCGGTCCCGAAGAGGACAAGCTGGGGCTTGATCCGGATGGCGACGGCTTTGCCTGTGCATGGGATCCAAGCGTTTTCCGCTCGATCCGCAGCAACTGATTGCATTGCTTGCCTGACTGACCTATCTGACATCTCGCGTGGAGGGCTGGATGGCCGCGGGGCTTATGCCCCGAGGAAAGTCCGGACTCCGGGAAGCAATGGTGCCGGGTAACGCCCGGGCGGGGCAACCCGACGGAAAGCGCCACAGAAATGAAACCGCCCATGTCCGCATGGGTAAGGGTGAAACGGTGGAGTAAGAGCCCACCGGGGGACTGGCAACAGGACCCGCATGGCAAGCCCCACCAGGAGCAATGCCGAATAGGGATTTCGCGTGGGCTGATCTTTCGGGATATCGCCACAGGGCCGCTTCCGCCCAGAAATCCGGGTTGGCAGCTAGAGGTGCCGCGGCAACGCGGTGCCAAGATGAATGGTCATCCAGAGGGGTTCGCCCCTTGGACAAAATCCGGCTTATAGGCTCTCCACGCGATGTTATCCCAGATGGGTTGTTTCAACCCATCGAACGTTCCGAAGTGCGTTACATTCCCAGCGCCGAATATATCCCTTGAAATCCTGTTCCTCTGCCTCAACTATACTGGTAGGGGGCATGTCATGGCATTGATGGATCAATCCGAGGTCGCAAAACTGGACCAAAACGACTGGCGGCGCGTTGCGCTGGGTGATCTTGCTGACCGTCTGACACCGCCCTCTGATTTCCCCTGTACTTTCTCGCAAAACGCATTCCGGCGGGAACTTTTGCAGTTCTCGTTTGTCAATCAGGTGGCCGAGGTTGGATTTGCCGCCGCTATGGATGATCTGCGTGACTATGTCGAAGCCTGTCAGGCTTGGGATGGCAAGGTGAACAGCGCCATACCCTTGCTGATGATCTTCTCGCACGATGCCGCAGGGTGTCAGACGCTTGGCCAGTACCACGATCTTGGTTGGCAAGCGTTGCAGTATTGGCACGAAAACGACCCGTCATCTTGGCCCGAAGATGTCTCGGTCGAACCGGAATCGTCGTTCTGGTCGTTCTGTTTTGCGGGCACCCAATTGTTTGTGAACATGTCGGCCCCCCTTCACAAAAGGCGCAAAAGCCGAAATCTCGGGCGATATTTCACGCTGGTCATAAACCCCCGCGAGCGCTTTGATATTGTCGCGGGATTTACGCCTGAAGGTCAGCGGGTGCGATCCAAGATTCGGGCCCGCGCTGAAGTCTATGACGGCTTGCCACATTCGCCGCTTCTGGGCAGTTTTCAGAAAGGCGAACTCGAATGGGTGCAATATGCGCTTGCCGAAAATAACGAACCAGCGCTTACAACGTGTCCGTTTCAACAAAGGCATTGATTTTGGCCGGAATGCCTGTTGACTCGGGCGTGTGCATCGCTAAAAGGCAGGCTTCATGAATTCGTTAGGGCGACATGCGCCCGCCCGATCAGGAGAATACACATGGCGAAGCCAACCACGATCAAAATCCGCCTGAACTCGACCGCGGGCACGGGCCACTTCTATGTCACCAAGAAGAACGCTCGCACCATGACCGAGAAAATGACCGTTCGTAAATACGATCCGGTTGTGCGCAAGCACGTTGAATACAAAGAAGGCAAGATCAAGTAAGATCCGCTTTCTTCACAGTTGATTTGGCCGCTCTGTATTGGGCGGCTTTTTCATTTTTACCCCCCTGCTTCTTCTTGGCAAAAATACTCAATTTATCCCGAGGTTGACGCTTTTCGAAGCACCTCGGCGACGTCGGGAAATTTCAAAAGACGCTCTTGTACTTCCAGATCGAGGTGTCCGCTGATCGCGTGTTCGCGGATTTCATAGGCCAGATCGTATGGAAGCGCCGCGCGGTTGCGGTTGTCGACCAACAGGCTTTCGGCGGCAATTCCCTCGGCATAGATGATCTGGTGGCTGTCAAAGAGAAGTTGAAAATACTCGACAAAACCACCCTCGGACTGAAGGATTGTGTCGCCGTTCACCAGATACCGAGCCTTGATCAGCAATTCCGATCTTCCTGCGCCCAGACGGTCAGCACGTTGATAAATGAATAATCGGTGATCTGGTGAAACAGTCAGATCGTTTTCGTTGTGCATCGCCCCCTTGCGGATCAGGATAGGGGCAAATGGGCCATGCGCGCGCACTGTTGACTGGCCGATCCAGCGCACCTGCTGGGGGCCGTCGTCGCGGGTCAGCACCATGTCGCCGACCTTGAGGTCTTCGATGCGGCGCTGTTGTCCGGTGGATAGCGTTATATGCGTGCCACGGGCAAAGGACACACAGGCCACTTGCGCCAGTTTCTCGCGGGCGTTTTCGGTGTTGTAGCCAACCAGTGAATATTCGGTCTTTGGCTGCAGGTGGGCCAGAGGCAGCAGAAAGGTCTGGGCGATATGACCCTCGGCATCAAGCTCAACTAGCACGACAGCCTCAGATGTCAGCCCGTCGGGTGACATGAGCGTCAGGGTGCAATCGGCAAATACCAATGCATCAGGCATGCCGCATTCGGTGTTCGCTGCGATGCGTAGATATCCGTCATCTTCGGTGTGCAGCGAAAGTCGCTCTCGCAAGCAGTCCTGGGACAGCATATAGATATCGCCCTCGGCCAGCTCGTCCGAGATCGAGATTGGATCATGCAGGTTCGCCCCGTTGACCACCGTAAAGAAGTTTGCGGGGTAAACGGGGATGCTTTGCACCGCTTTTGTGATCAATGGGTCTTCGAATGCGTCGTCGCTCATCGCGGTCCTGTGACTGTTTGCGCTTTAATATGCCGTGGCCTTGGGCCGAAAAGTATTCTAGCAATAAGACCGCATCGCGGCGGTCGAATGTCAACCTTTCGGTTTGTTGCGCAACAGAATTGGGAGTTTCACATGGATCTGGGAATCAAAGGTAAGCGCGCGTTGGTTTGTGCGTCATCCAAGGGTTTGGGGCGCGGTTGCGCCGAAGCATTGGCCGAAGCAGGTTGTGATCTGGTGATCAACGCGAGGGGCGTCGAGGCGCTTGAGGCGACAGCACAGCATATCCGCGACACCTATGGCGTATCGGTAGAGGCCGTGGCCTGCGATGTGACAACCGAGAAAGGACGCGCGCAGCTTATTGAGGTTGCCGGTCAGGTGGACATTCTGGTCAACAATGCAGGGGGCCCCCCTCCGGGCGTATGGACCGACTGGGAGCGTGACGATTTCATCGCAGCGCTTGATGCCAACATGCTGACCCCGATTGCGCTGATTAAAGCGCTGGTACCTGGAATGATGGAACGCGGCTGGGGTCGCGTGGTAAATATCACCAGCCGTTCGGTGAAATCGCCGCTAAACGTCTTGGGTCTGTCAAACTCGGCGCGTGCCGGTCTGACCGGCTACGTAGCGGGTACGTCCCGTCAGGTGGCGGACAAGGGCGTTGTGATGAACAACCTGCTACCCGGCAGCCATGCCACCGACAGGATTGCGGCACTGGACAACCGTGCTTCGCAGCAGGGCGGTATGAGCGTTGAGGAAGCGCGCGCACAACGTCAGTCTGCCAACCCGACGAAACGCGACGGAACGGCGGAAGAGTTCGGCCATGTCTGCGCCTTTATGTGCTCGCAGTATGTGGGCTTTATGATCGGCCAGAACGTGCTGCTGGATGGCGGCGAATTTAACTCGACTTTGTAAGAGGCACAGATGACACATCAAAGCGTTCAGGAATACTATGGCGAAACGCTGAAGACCTCGGCGGATTTGCAGACCAATGCGTGCTGTACTCCGGCGGACATGCCCGACTGGCTGAAGCCGGTTCTGGCAAAAATCCATGATGAGGTCGCAAGCAAATACTATGGGTGCGGTCTGATCGCGCCTGAAGCTTTGGAAGGCGCGCGCATACTTGATCTGGGCAGCGGCTCGGGGCGGGATGTCTACGCGTTGTCAGGGTTGGTTGGCGAAAGCGGCAAGGTTGTCGGTGTCGATATGACCGACAACCAGCTTGATGTTGCCCGCCGCCATCAAGACTATCACGCCAAGGCTTTCGGCTACGCAGCTTCGAACGTGGAATTCCACAAAGGCTACATCGAAAAACTGGACGAACTGCCGCTTGAAAAAGGCAGCTTTGACATCATCGTTTCAAACTGTGTTCTGAACCTTGCCACCGATAAAGAGGCGGTTTTGCGCGGGGTTTACGATCTGTTGAAACCGGGCGGCGAAATGTATTTCTCGGACGTATATGCCGATCGCCGGATGCCGCAAGAGCTGGTCGAGGATGAGGTGCTTTATGGCGAATGCCTGTCGGGCGCGCTTTATTGGAAAGATTTCCT
>CAYVRN010000110.1:0-5888 GCA_964453855.1 uncultured Rhodobacterales bacterium | reverse complement strand
CCGAACGCTTCGAGTTGCCCGGGCCGGTGGCTCTCGATCACTGCCTGCGCGCCTGCCACGAGATCGAGTAACAGGGCCCGGCCAGCGGGTGTATTCAGGTCCGCAGTGACGCTTCGCTTGGACATGTTGAATGCAGCCCATGGCAGGCTGGCGCCGCCAGCAACAGGCGCGCGCCGACGCGCCGCATCGCCGCCGGGCGGTTCCACACGGATCACCTCGGCACCCATTTGTGCGAGTATCTGGCCTGGCAGGCCGCCCCAGTCGCCGCCGAGATCGAGGACACGCGTATGTTCGAGAAAGCTCATTGCAGCGCACCCGCCCGCTCAAATGCGGTGATTTCGTCCTCCGAGAACCCCGCGACGTTCCGCAGAACGTCCCGGGTGTCGGCGCCGAGGCAGGGTGCAAGCCCAACCTGCGCCGGCGTGCGGGACAATTTGAATGCAGGGGCAACGTGGCGGATCGGGCCGATCACCGGGTGCTCTATCACCTCGGCGATCTTTCGGTGCTGTAGATGTGGGTCCTCGCTCACCTCTTGCCCGTCCTGCACCGGCGCGGCAGCGATTCCGATCGCTTGAAGAGCGTCGGCGGCGACTTTCGGTGTGCGTGCCTCTGTCCATGCTTCGAGCATTCGTTCGACCCCATCGGGGTCAGCCAGTCTTCCCGCCACGGACGCATATCTGGTTTCAGGCGTCCGGTTCGCCAACTGACAAAATGCGGCCCAGTCCGCATCTGTCGCGATGGTAACCGCGACCCAGTCATCTTCCCCACTGCAACGGAACACACCGTTCGGCGCACACCACGTTTCACGGTTTCCTATTGACCTCTGAGGCAGGCCAGCGGCCTCCGCCATAGCCGCGGGTGCCAGCAACTGCATCATCGACTCAAGCTGGCTGACATCAACGTAGACACCCTTGCCGGTACGGCGCTGGCGCTCCAAAGCACCGATCATTGCAATGGCCGCGAAAAGCGGTGTTGCAACGTCGCCAAAGGCGTAATTCGTAAGATGTGGCGGCCCATCCGGAAAGCCGGTCAGAAAAGCCTGCCCAGAAGTTGCCGCCGCCGAATTCCCATATCCGCGAAAACCGGCCAATGGCCCTGTCCGACCGACGATGGAAACCGACACCATGACCAGGTCCGGCCGCTCGGCCGAAAGCACGTCCCACCCAAGCCCGATCCGATCCATGAAACCGGGGCCGAAGTTCTCAACCACCATGTGTGAGTTCAATGCGATGCGCTTAGCCACCGCGACACCTTGTGGATTGGACAGATCAATCGCCACCGATTTCTTTGACGTGTTCGTCATGACGAAAAAAGCGCTGGCATCAGGCGGCCCGTCAGAGCCTATGAACGGCGGTGCCTTTCGGGCCGGGTCAAGTCGGCTGCGTGATTCGATCTTCAGAACCTCGGCCCCGTGGTCGGCCAGCTCCTTGGTCGCCCGCGGCCCGGCCCCAACCCACGAGAAATCGCAAACCCGAATTCCGTCCAACGCCCCCCTGGTCATCCCGCGCCCCCAATTCGTGCGCGAATCGCGGCACAACTCTCGCGAACACAGGCGCAGACGTCCGCCCTCAATTCTTCGGTCATTCTAGCTGAGGGAACCGAAACCCCAAGCGCCGCCACGACTTCTCCCCTCTGCCCGAAAATCGGCCCGGCGATGCCAACCGAACCCGACCAGGTTCCCGGACCATATTGCGAGCGTTGCTCGTGACAGCCAACTTCGCGGATACGGGCGAGGCGTTCGCCAAGCAGCGCCTCGTCGAAGGCAGGGTAGAGCTCCAGCGTCCGGACACGCAGGCGGTCGACGATCTCGGCAACCTCATTTGCAGGCAATCCCGCGAGTATCGACAGCGACGCCGCGCCGAATGTAAGCAGCTTCTTTTCACCCAGCGTCACGACCCGTCGGATCGATTGTTTGGCCACCACCTGGTCTATATCGACCCGGAAGTCGCCCGTGCGGACAGACAGGACGACCGTCTCATTCAGATGGTTTCGGATATCGCGCATGACAGGGCGCGCCCAATCCCGCAGGTCGCTGCCCGCCCGTGCCACTTCGGCCATGGCGATGATTTCATATCCAAGCGAGTACCGCCCGGTATCTTCGTCGCGGACAACGAGCCCTGAATGCGAAAGCGTCGACAAGAGCCGCAAAGCAGTCGACCGGTGGAGCCCCGCGGCGCGGGAAATCTCGGCCAGTGTCATATGCGGATTGGCAATGGTGAAGGCGCGCAGGACCGATATCGACCGGTCGAGCACATTGACCTTGTAGGTCGGGCCGTCAGCGACCCCAACCTCTTCGGCAACAGCAATGCCTTGTACTTGGTTCACCAGGCTTCTCCTTGTTTCAATCTATGAAACACTGGATTACATCTTGAAATGAACGTAGTCTGGGCTTAGGCTCCTGTCAATTCGCGCCGCGCGCGGGTCAAACAGGGGGGCAAAGGTGGACAGTTCACAGGACGGGCTGTTGAGCGGCATCAGGGTAATCGACCTGACTCATGCCTTGGCTGGGCCTTTCTGCACCCACCAACTGCACGTTCAAGGCGCCGAGGTCATCAAGATCGAACCGCCGGGTAGGGGCGACGACTTCCGCGCCCGGCCCTTCGGGCGGTTCGACTGCATGAATGGCGGAAAACGTTCGGTAACGCTGAACCTCAAGCACGCCGATGCACGCGAGGTCCTCGCTCGTTTGCTCAAGGATGCGGATGTTCTGGTCGAGAATTTCCGGCCCGGTGTCGCCAAGGCGTTTGGGCTCGAATGGGAACACCTGCACATCGACCACCCACGGCTGATTTACTGTTCGATCTCTGGCTTCGGTCAGGACGGGCCGATGTGCGACATGCCTGCTATCGAGTGGTCGGCGCAATCAGTGTCCGGCATTGCGGACAGCTACCTGACGCGCAACGATGACGCGATGGACCTCGGGATCGGGATGCTTGACCCGGGCACCGGGTTCATAGCTGCCTCGGCCATCATAGCGGCGCTCTACCGGCGGTCGCAGACCGGTGCAGGATCGAGGATCGATACGGCGATGCTGGATACGGCCTTCATGCTGGGGGCCAATGCCATCGCGGCCTCCCTGCTGGGGGGTCCGGTCAATCTTGGACGCCGCCCGACGATGGCCCGCTACCGAACAGGCGAGGGACGCATCTTCATCGCCTCACTGCACCCCAAGTGGTTCGAGAAACTCTGCCGCCTGATCGACGGGCCGGAATTATTGGACGACCCGCGTTTCGCCGATCACGATGCCCGCGAAGCGAACGCCGAGGCTCTTGTTGCAGCCATCGAGGCAAAGCTCGCAAAGCGATCAGCGCTGGAATGGGAAAGCCTGCTGGTCGCGCAAGGCATCCCGGCAGGCGCCACGCGCAGTTTTGCCGAAATGGCCCGCCACGAGCAGGCCGGCGCGCGCGGCCTGATGCAATCCTTTGACACGACCAATGGCCAGATCGAGGCAGTCGGCGCCGCGTTCCGACTGGAGGATGTGCCGACCGGTGTCCGAGGGCCGTCAGAGGCGCTCGGCGCGTCGACAAAAACGGTTCTGACGAACCTGGGATATTCCAGTGCAGACATAGAGCATTTGGCGGAAAAGGGGGCGATCTGATGTCACTGGCAAGGTTGCACGAGCTATTCGAAAAACGCCAGTCTTTGGGCCCGCCGGATGCAATTGGCATCATCACCCAGGCAGTGCCGATAGAGATCATCCTCGCTGCGGGTCTGGCGCCTTGTCGCGTCTTCGGCGACCCCTCGCAAGCGCCCACCATCGGCGCGCGCTACATGGAAGACGAGATCGACGGCGAGGTGCGCTCGGTCTTCGACCAGCTCTTGCGCGGGCGCTATGGCACGCAGCCCCTAATCCTTCTGCCCCGGGTGACCGAGCAGCATCTGCAGCTTCACTACTACATCCAGGAAGTGCGCAACTGGGAACCGGATGCCGCGATCCCGCCGGTCGAAATCGTGGACATCATGCAGACGGCCTATTGGCTGACGGGACGCTACGTACGCGCCCGCATGGATGACCTCGCTGACATTGTCGGAGGCATCGGCAACCCGGTGACCGCAGCCGCGCTGCGCGAGGCGATCGCGACGACCAATGCCATGCGCCGCGCCTTGCAGGCGGCGAACGCCCTGCGCCGCGACGGCCGCCTGAAGGGAAGCGATGTCTTTCGGCTGACCGCCCTTTTCGGTGCGCTGCCCGCAGAGGAATTCCTGGACCTGGCCGGGGCCGTTGCGAACGAGGCCGGGAACCGGGTACACGGCCCCCGGGTCATGCTGTCGGGTTCCGCCCCGGGCGATCCCGGTATCTACGAGGTCATCGAATCCCTCGGCGCATCGGTCGTGGTGGATGAACACGTGACGGGCGAACGGATCTTTGCCCGCTTGATCGACGAAGACCTCGACCCGTTCGAAGCGATCACCGAACATTACCAGCTTTATTACCCCGGCGTTCGCCAGTTCCCGCAAAAGCCTCAGGACGACCGATTTGCCGCCACCTGCCGCGACGCCCGGATCGACGCGGACATCTGTGTGCTGGAAACCGGCGACGACACGCTCGGTTGGGACTGGCCCCGCCGCCGCGACCGGCTGCAATCGCTGGGTATCCGATCCCACCTTTTGGCGCATCAGGACTATTTCCGGCCGGACCGGAACGCGCAGGTGGCAGCTGTCAAATCCTTCCTCGCCGCAGTCATGGAGGAAGTTCAATGAACGTCGTGACCGAACCACTTGCAGTCACCGCCGAGGCCCGGGCCAAACAGAAGGCATGGTTTCAGGGCTTTCGGGCCCGGGTGCTGGAACAGGGTGAGCCCTATGCCATCGCCTCGGCCGTCGCGCCGCACGAAATCTTCCACTCAATGGACGTGCCGGTGGTCTCGGTCCCGTGGTATTCGGCGGTCATCAGCGCCAAACAACAATCGCCCTACTATTTCTCGATGATGAGCGAACTGGGCTACCACGAAGGGCTGCCCCGCTATCTGTCGCTGCCTTATTTCTCAACCCTCGACAACGACCCGGAACGCGCGCCCTATGGCGGGCTGCCGAAACCCGCTTTGATCGTAGAACGGCTCAGGTCGGACTTTTCGCAGCGCATCGCCGAAAACTGGGCCGCGGCCTATGGCTCCAAGACCTTCGTGCTCGACAGCCCGGCACTGACGCGACTTCGACCCGACTGGTCGGGGCGCAACCAGCGCGGCTGGGAGGAGCTGTACGAACCACACCGGCTCGACTTTCAGGTCGAACAGCTGAAGGCATTGATCCGCACCGCTGAAGAGGCGACGGGAAAGACATTCCCGCATGGACGCTTCGAAAAGCAGATGCATGACATCAACCAGATGGGCGAAATCATCGCCGAAACCCGTGACATCCTTGCGCGCACCAAGCCCTTCCCGTTGCCGTTGTCAGAACAGCTGAACAACGTCATGGCCTGCACCTGGCAGCGTGGAAGCCAATGGTCTGTCGACCATGCCACCGCCTACCGGGATGCCATCAAGGCGCGGGCAGAGGCAGGCGAAGGGATCTGCAAGAACGAGAAACACCGGCTCCTTTGGCTCAACAACGGGCTCTGGTTCAACACCGCCTTCTACAGGTATTTCGAAGAAAGCCATGGCGCCGTCTTCGTCTGGTCGATGTATTCCAATTTCCTGTCCGACGGGTATCGCAAGTATTTCACCGACGACCCCCTTCGGGCGCTTGCCGCACGTCATATCTCGATGAACGAACAGCTGCATCTGCCGCCGTGGATGGCAGAGTGGATTCTGAAACAGGCGCGCGATTTCGATGCCGCCGGTGCGGTGATGCTGACGCCCATCAACGACCGCATGGCGTCCATGGGCACAAAGCTGTGCAAGCTGGCATTGGAGCGTGCAGGACTACCGGTGCTTGAAATCAAGGCCAGC
>CAYVRN010000109.1:4871-5986 GCA_964453855.1 uncultured Rhodobacterales bacterium | reverse complement strand
AGGTTATGGCTGTAAGAATTCGGAATCTCTTGCCATGAATCACTTTGCACACTACGGTATGCCGCAATTGGATGGGAGAACTGGTTATTCCAGTGCCGAAGGAGCAACCGCCCCGGAAACTCTCAGGCAAAGGGACCGTCCAATCACAGTAAGGACTCTGGAGAGTGATGCATCAGCATCCGCCGAAGGGATAACGATCTCAGGCAAAAGGACAGAGGGGGCATCAAGGCTTGCAATAGCAAGCGCTGGATGCCGACTGAATTCATAGTTCTTTTGGCGGATATGACGGAGAGAGCTATGTCGGAATTGGCACGCACGCCATTATATGACCTTCACATTTCACTTGGGGCCAAAATGGTGCCATTTGCCGGCTATGAAATGCCGGTCCAATATCCTTTGGGCGTTTTGAAGGAACATCAGCATACGCGGACCAAAGCAGGTCTGTTTGACGTAAGCCATATGGGTCAGGTTCTTTTACGCGGACCTTCATATAATGACATCGCAAACGCGTTCGAAACACTGATGCCGATAGACGTCGCCGGACTCAAAGAGGGTCGCCAAAGATACGGGCTATTTACGAATTCTGAAGGTGGTATTGAAGACGACCTTATGTTTGCCAATCGAGGTGATCATATTTTCGTAGTCGTAAACGCCGCCTGTAAACAGGCCGACATCGCCCGTATGAAAGCGGCGCTTGAACCGGCCATCACTATAGATGTGATCGAGGATCGAGCATTGCTGGCACTACAAGGACCGGCAGCGGAAGCCGTGCTCGCGGCCCTTAATCCGGCTGGCGCAGAGATGCGCTTTATGGATGTCACTAGCATGGACCTATGCGGCGCAACCTGCTGGGTTTCCCGTTCCGGATATACTGGCGAAGACGGCTACGAGATTTCGATCCCATCAGAAAATGCCGAATCTGTCGCAAAGGCTTTGCTCGCTCATGAGGATGTTGAGCCGATCGGTCTTGGCGCCAGAGATTCGCTTCGTCTAGAGGCGGGCCTGTGTTTGTATGGGCACGACATCGACAGCCAAACATCACCTGTCGAAGCGGGTTTGTCTTGGGCCATCCAAAAAGCTCGCAAATCCGGTGGCGACCGCGCCGGAGGGTTTCC
>CAYVRN010000109.1:0-4771 GCA_964453855.1 uncultured Rhodobacterales bacterium | reverse complement strand
CGACGGTCTACGGAGAACTGCGAGGCAAGCGTCAACCACTTGTCGTTACCGCCCTGCCCTTTACACCTTTAAATTTCAAACGCTGACCAACAGAGGATCGAAGCAATGAAGTATACTGAAGAACACGAATGGCTTGTTGCTGAAAGCGACGGAACCATCACCGTCGGCATCACTGAGCACGCCGCAACCCAACTGGGCGATATCGTTTTTGTCGAATTGCCCGAAGAAGGCACCACAGTCGCGAAGGGTGACGAAATCGTTGTCATCGAAAGTGTGAAAGCGGCATCTGATATCGTTGCCCCGTTGGACGGTGAAATCGTCGAGGTCAACGAAGCGCTCGCGGACGATCCCGGAAAGATCAACGAAGATCCTTTGGGCGACGGTTGGTTTTTCAAAATCAAACCCGAAGACGCCAGCCAGATGGACGATTACATGGACGAAGCCGCGTACAACGATTTGATCGGCTAACCTCCAGCTTCCAAAAATCAAAAGCTACGGCGGGCATAAACCTGTGTCCGCCCTTCAATCCCCGTGAGGTTTAAGATGCCTTTTGCGCCTACTGACTACCTGCCCTACGACTTTGCAAACAGACGCCATATCGGCCCTTCGCCGAAAGAAATGGCAGGGATGCTGGACACTCTGGGCGTCGATTCACTTGAAACGCTGATTGCGGAAACCATCCCCAGCGCAATCAGACAAACCTCAAAACTGGACTTTGGCAAACCGAAGTCCGAGCGTAAAATGCTCTACTTCATGCGCAATATCGCATCGAAAAACAAAGTGCTGACCAGTCTGATCGGCCAAGGCTATCACGGCACGGTCACGCCGCCCGCTATCCAGCGCAATATTCTTGAAAACCCTGCTTGGTATACGGCCTATACCCCGTATCAGCCGGAAATCAGCCAAGGCCGGCTAGAGGCATTGCTGAACTATCAAACAATGATCAGCGACCTGACAGGCCTGGAGATTGCGAACGCGTCGCTGCTTGATGAAGCGACCGCATGCGCCGAAGCGATGACAATGGCGCAGCGGGTGGCCAAATCAAAAGCCAAAGCATTTTTTATCGACCGCGACTGTCATCCTCAGAATATCGCAGTAATGAAAACCCGCGCCGCGCCGCTGGGGATAGAGATTATCGTCGGCAATCCAGATAAAATGGAGGCCGATAAGGTATTCGGAGCCATTTTCCAGTACCCCGGCACCTATGGCCACGTGCGGGACTATACTGATCACATTGCAGCCCTGCATGAAAACAAGGCCGTCGCCGTAATGACTGCCGACCCATTGGCTCTGACCCTGCTGAAAGAACCGGGTGAAATGGGCGCAGACATTGCGGTCGGTAGCACCCAGCGCTTTGGTGTGCCTATGGGATACGGCGGACCGCACGCCGCCTATATGGCCTGCCGTGATGCATACAAACGCCAGATGCCTGGGCGTATCGTCGGCGTAAGCATCGACAGCCACGGGAACAAAGCGTACCGCCTGTCTCTGCAAACCCGCGAGCAACACATTCGCCGCGAAAAAGCCACCTCGAATGTCTGCACGGCGCA
The DNA here is from genome assembly GCA_964453855.1 of uncultured Rhodobacterales bacterium. Classification (GTDB taxonomy): domain Bacteria; phylum Pseudomonadota; class Alphaproteobacteria; order Rhodobacterales; family Rhodobacteraceae; genus JASMHC01. Next base: position 3,221 of record CAYVRN010000109.1, on the reverse strand, counting down.
GGCATTGTTGGCGGTCATGGCGTCCTTCTACGCTGTATTCCATGGTCCCGAAGGATTGAAAGCCATTGCACAGCGTATTCACCGCAAAACCGTGCGCCTTGCAAAAGGCTTGGAAGAGGCTGGCTTCAAGGTGGACCCGCAAGCGTTCTTCGATACGATCACGGTTGACGTGGGTCCCCTTCAGTCAGCAGTGATCAAATCTGCCGTCGATGAAAAAATCAACCTTCGCCGCGTCGGGGAAACCCGTGTCGGCATCACGTTAGACGAAGCCACCCGCACTGGCGTTGTCGAACGGGTTTGGCGTGCATTTGGCATCGAACGCAAAGACGACGATTTCACTCCAGAATACCGCGTTCCGGAAAGCCTGCACCGTACGTCTGACTATCTGCAACATGACGTGTTCCATATGAACCGCGCAGAAACCGAGATGATGCGCTACATGCGCCGCTTGGCCGACCGCGATCTGGCGCTTGACCGCGCAATGATCCCGCTGGGCTCATGCACCATGAAGCTGAACTCGGCAGCGGAAATGATGCCGGTCAGTTGGCGTGAGTTCTCCTTGATGCATCCCTTCTGCCCCGCCGATCAGGCTCTGGGTTATAAAGAGATGATCGACGACCTGTCCGAGAAACTCTGTGACATCACCGGTTACGATGCAATCTCGATGCAGCCAAACTCGGGTGCGCAAGGGGAATATGCCGGACTATTGACCATCGCCGCCTACCACCGCGCAAATGGACAAGAGAATCGTACGGTTTGCTTGATCCCAATGAGCGCGCACGGCACGAACCCCGCCTCGGCGCATATGGTTGGCTGGGATGTTGTTCCTGTGCAATCTGCCGAAAACGGCGACATTGATCTGGACGACTTCCGCGAAAAAGCCGCCAAACATGCGGACAATCTTGCGGGATGCATGATCACCTACCCTTCGACCCACGGCGTGTTCGAAGAAACCGTGACCGAGGTTTGCAAGATCACCCACGAACACGGCGGTCAGGTCTATATCGACGGTGCAAATATGAACGCCATGGTCGGCTTGTCGCGCCCCGGCGATCTGGGCGGCGACGTTAGCCACCTAAACCTGCACAAAACTTTTGCCATTCCCCACGGTGGCGGCGGCCCCGGCATGGGTCCGATCGGCGTGAAAGAGCATCTGATCAAGCACCTTCCGGGACATCCGGAAACCGGTGGCGAAGAAGGACCGGTTAGTGCGGCACCCTTCGGCTCTGCTTCGGTACTTCCGATCAGTTACGCCTATATCCATTTGATGGGGGGCGAAGGGCTGACACAGGCGACCCGCGTTGCGATCCTCAATGCCAACTATATCGCCAAGCGACTCGAAGGAGCGTATGACGTTCTCTACAAAGGGAGCCACGGCCGTGTTGCGCACGAATGCATCATCGACACCCGCCCCTACGCAGAAAGCGCCGGAATCACGGTTGACGACATTGCAAAACGCCTGATCGACAACGGCTTCCACGCCCCGACCATGAGCTGGCCTGTCGCGGGAACCTTGATGATAGAGCCCACCGAGTCGGAAACCAAAGCCGAACTTGACAGGTTCTGCGATGCCATGTTGGCGATCCGCGAGGAGATCCGTGAAATCGAAGAAGGACGCATGGATGCGGAAAACAATCCGCTGAAAAACGCGCCCCACACGATGGAGGATCTGGTCCGAGATTGGGATCGGCCCTACAGCCGTGAACAGGGCTGCTTCCCTCCGGGGGCATTCCGCGTGGACAAATACTGGCCACCGGTCAACCGCGTCGACAACGCGTGGGGCGACCGCCATCTGGTGTGCACCTGCCCGCCGATGAGTGAATACTCGGAAGCGGCCGAGTAATTTGACCACTGACCTTCCGGCCTGCATAGTCAGGTCGGGAGGGACTGCTATGAGCGATAGCAAAAAGTCAGCGAAGGAGTTGCTTGAGGGCGCCTACGCTTTGGAAACGCCCGAAGACAATGTTTCATACTATCGGGATTTCGCACGGCATTATGACAGTTCATTTGCCGAAGGCATGGGGTATCAGCTACCGCAATTGGTGGCTCAAACCTATTTGTCACTGGCATCTGCCAAGGATCAGCCAATTGCCGATCTGGGGTGCGGGACAGGACTGGTTGCCGAAAACCTACCGGCAGGTGTGGTGATCGACGGGCTGGATATCTCGGAGGATATGCTGGCTGTCGCCGGAACCAAAGACCTCTATCGCAGCTTATCCAAACTTGACCTGACAAAATCGATCCCCAGGACAACGCCTCTTTACCAGTGCGTCCTGTCGTCTGGCACTTTCACACACGGACATCTCGGCCCTGATGCCATGGAAAACGCGCTGGCCCTTGGCAACGTAAACGCCTTATTCGTTTTTTCAGTGAATTCAGAGCACTTTCGGGACCTTGGCTTTGACCAGCTACTTAATACCCTGAAAAATCGCGGGCAGATAGCTGAGCTGACACTTAAAACACATCAGATCTATACAGAAATTGGCCACGATCACGCCAAGGATACGGCGCTGATTTGTAGTTTTCGCAAGCTTTGTCCCTAGTCCAAGGGCATCGATACCCGAAACTGTACGGTTTCAACCCCGGGGTTGTTTGCATAAATTTCCGCATTGGAACGGTGATCAAGGCTTAGTCCTGCGCGCCAGCCGTTGCTCCACTTGTAGCCAATTTCGACACCTGATCTGAATTCGATTGGACCACCAAGTTCGGGCCCCGATCCCCGCATATAAATACCGGTCATGGCATGCAGTTCGGCGAAAATCCCCTCAGACCCTGTTTCCATCGTATAGGCATGCCCAACGCCTGCCCACAAATCGCCAGTGCTTGTTGCTGATACGCCGGCCACCAATTGAAAAGGTCCATTGGCCATCGGGGCATCATAGCGGACGTAAATTTCATCCCCGACGAGGTCACCAACAAAATGCACGACGCCCGATGACACGTTCACACGAGCATCTGCTTCAACCCGACTCAAACACCCGCTGTCACACCCTGTGTGGGCGTCGTACATTCCCAAAGCAAAGGTTAAGACAGCAAAGGTACCATTCATCGCAGAAACACCTGTCATTGATTTGTGGTGCGACCTATCAGACCTGAACCTGTGCCCACAATCAAATTCTCATTTCTCGTGTGAAAAGCCCTTGAAGTATACGGCAACACAGGTAAAAGGACGCCCATGTGATTTCGATCACAACGGTGCCCCTATAGCTCAGCTGGTAGAG
>CAYVRN010000108.1:0-6287 GCA_964453855.1 uncultured Rhodobacterales bacterium | reverse complement strand
CGCGGTCATCGTCATCGTCCTCGCGGTCGTCGTCATCGTCGTCGTCGCGGTCGCCACGGCGATCATCATCTTTGTCGTCGTCGCCGTCGCGGTCATCGTCGCGGTCATCGTCACGATCGTCGTCGCGATCATCGTCGTCATCGTCTTCTTCTTCGTCGCGATCATCATCGTCGTCATCGTCGTCCCGATCATCATCATCGTCATACTCGACTTCGATGCCGTAATCTGTTTTCAGCTCTTCGATTTCTTCCGCCGTCAGCGTGTATACCTCCCGCTTCACTTCTTCCAACGTCGTGTTGTTGAAGGTGTACTCGGTTTTAACACCGTCGATGATGACTTCGATCTTGGTTGTAAACGCGCCGCGTTTAATTTCGATTTTCTGTGCAGTCGCAAATTCAGCAACAATTGACTCGGTTGTCAGATCGGCTAATGCATATGCAGCGCTGCTGGAAATCATAACCATTGCTGTTGTTGAAAGGATGAACTTCTTCATAGGTGGTTTCCTCGTTTTCGTGACTGTGTGCGTTCAATGCGGTCAACTTGGGCAATGTTTTCGCCAGAGACCATTCAACATGGGTTTAAATTTGGGTGTATAAACCTATCGCACAGGCCCATAAACTAAGGTTTATGCGGATGAGAAGCCTCTAACCCATTGAAATAAAAGAAACCCCCATTCCCTGGTGGAAATGGGGGCTTTTATTCCGATTTTGGAAAAATCAGTCGGCTGCGCGGCCTTCGGTGTCGCTCATGTCGAATCCGAGGAATTTTGCCACGGTTTGCACGTCTTTATCACCGCGTCCACACAGGTTCATGACAAGCACGTGATCCTTGGGAAGGGTCGGCGCGATCTTCATCACATGGGCCAAGGCGTGGCTGGGTTCGAGTGCGGGAATGATGCCTTCCTGCGCGCAGCAGAACTGGAACGCCTCAAGCGCCTCTTTGTCCGTGATCGAGACATACTGGGCGCGTTTGGTTTCGTGCAGCCAGCTGTGTTCGGGTCCGATGCCCGGATAATCAAGACCCGCCGAGATCGAGTAACCCTCGAGGATTTGGCCATCATCATCCTGGAGCAGGTAGGTACGATTGCCGTGCAGAACACCCGGGCGCCCACCGGTCAGCGAGGCGCAATGTTCCATCTTTTCGTTCACGCCTTTGCCGCCGGCCTCAACGCCAATGATGTTCACCGACGGATCATCAAGGAACGGGAAGAACAGGCCCATTGCGTTCGAGCCACCACCAATTGCGGCAATAATCGTGTCTGGCAGGGCGCCTTCGCCTTCGAACTTGGGCAACTGCTGTTTGACTTCTTTGCCGATGATCGACTGAAAATCACGCACCATCGCCGGATAAGGGTGCGGGCCGGCTACGGTTCCGATGCAATAGAACGTATCGCGCACGTTGGTGACCCAGTCACGTAGCGCGTCGTTCATTGCGTCTTTCAGGGTGCCACGACCAGAGGTCACCGGAATGACCTCGGCCCCCAGCAGGCGCATGCGGAACACGTTGGGCGCCTGACGCTGCACATCGTGTGCACCCATATAGACCACGCATTTCAGGCCGAACTTGGCGCAGACGGTGGCCGTTGCAACACCATGCTGACCAGCACCGGTTTCCGCGATGATACGGGTTTTCCCCATTCGGCGTGCAAGAATAATCTGGCCCAGAACGTTGTTGATCTTGTGTGCGCCGGTGTGGTTCAGCTCGTCGCGCTTCATATAGATCTTTGCGCCGCCCAGCGTTTCCGTCATGCGTTCGGCGAAATAGAGCGGCGAGGGGCGGCCGACATAGTGAGTCCACAGATTGTTCATCTCGGCCCAGAAGCTGTCGTCGGTCTTGGCCTTTTCGTATTCTGCCTCGAGATCAAGGATGAGCGGCATCAGAGTTTCCGACACAAAGCGCCCGCCAAAATCACCAAAGCGACCCTTTTCATCCGGGCCATTCATGAAGCTGTTGAATAGATCGTCCGCCATTGCTGTATCCGTCCCTGACTCTCATTCTGTCCTGACGGTGATATGGTGCGGATGCAGGGTTTTCCAGCGAAAACTTGTCGCTTATTCCGTCATTCGTGACATGCGGCGGGTTTGAAGCTGTTGAAAGAGAAATGCCGCTATGAATAGTAGCGTCTGAATAAGGATGATTGTCGGGGCAGGGGCGCTGTCAATCCAGAAGCTGGTATATATGCCCGCAAAGACAGACATCTCGCAGATGATCACGGCGGCCAACAACATCGCTCCGAAACGGCGTGTCATCAAAAAGGCGATCGCCCCCGGCGCGATCAAAAGACCGATGGCCAGCACCAGTCCGACCGACGAAAGTAACGCGACCACGGTAAGAGAAAGCGCTGCTAACAGGCCGTAATGCAACCATTTGACCCGAAGCCCCGAGGTCTGTGCTTGGACGGAATCAAAGGCGTGAAACAGCAAGTCCTTCCATTTCAGGATCACCAATAGCGCTACAGGTGCGCCGATAGCGAGTGCTGTGATAAGGTCGGCACGTCCTACTCCAAGAAGGTTCCCGAACAACACGTGATCCAGGTGCACATCTGTTTCGATAGCGACGAAAAGCACGACCCCCAAAGCGAACATCCCTGAGAAGACCACCCCCATCACGGTATCCTGTTTGACCCGACTGTTCTCGGATAGGTACCCCGTCGCCAGTGCAGCAAACATCCCAGCGATAAAGGCCCCAAGCAGAAGGGGCAAACCGACAACATAGGCCAGAACGATTCCGGGAAGAACCGAATGGCTGATAGCGTCGCCCATCAGAGCCCAACCTTTGAGTACTAGAAAGGCCGAGAGTAGAGCTGCTGGTACAGCGATCACCGCTCCGAGCAAAAATGCGTTTTGCATAAAACCGAACTGGAACGGCATCAATAAGGCGTCCATTACACGGCCTCCTTAACAGCATCGGCAGCTTTGCGTTTTGCCGCCAGAAGTCCGTGCTTGGGGGCAAACACAAACGCCACCAGAAACACCAGAGTTTGAAGTAAGACGATCACTCCTCCGGTCGCGCCGTTCAGGAAATAGCTGATATAGGCTCCGACAAAACTGGTTGCCGCACCGATCAGGGTCGAAGTTACGATCAGCCGTGGAAAGCGGTCGCACAGCAAATAGGCTGTTGCCCCGGGGGTGACTACCATCGCGATGACTAAAAACGCGCCGACAGTTTGCATGGCCGCAACCACGCAAACGGACAGCAGGGTGAAGAAAAGCACCTTCAAGGCTTCGGGGCGCAAGCCTATGCTTCGCGCGTGGCTTTCATCAAAGAAGGTGACCATCAGGTCTTTCCACTTGAGCAGCAAAATAACCAACGAGATCACGCCTATCAAAACCAGTTGCACCGTATCCTCGGGCGAGATTGCCAGAATGTTGCCCATCGTGATCGTCTGAACGCTGACGGACATCGGGTTGAGAGAGATCATGAACAGACCAAGCCCGAAAAAGCTGGTGAAAATCAGACCGATGATCACGTCGATTTTCAATCCCGAGCGGCCTGAGAGGAAAAGCATTGCGCCAGCGGCAAGCCCTCCGGCAATGAAAGCGCCCAATGCGAAGGGCAGCCCCAACAGGTACGCACCCGCAACACCCGGTACCACCGAATGCGATAGTGCGTCGCCAATAAGCGACCACCCTTTCAGCATCAGATAGGCCGACAAAAACCCGCAAACCCCGCCGACCAAGGCCGAAACCCACATGGCGTTGGTCATATATTGATAGGCGAAGGGTTCGAGCAACAGCGATATCATTGATCCTGCTCGGTCGTTTTTGTCTGGTCGCCGTATTGAACAAAGGGTCGTTCGTCGTCAGTCAGGATCGTGACCGCGCGACTGTCGCCGTCGTCGTGCAAATCCGTTCCACCAAGTGTGAAATGGCGCAACACGCCGCCGAAAGCCTTTTTCAAGTTCTCCGGTGTGAACGTCGTTTCTGTCGGACCATGATCCAGCACTGTGCCTTTGATCAGCACCGTCCGATCACAAAACTCTGGCACAGACCCCAGATTGTGGGTTGATACCAACATCACCCGCCCTTCGTCGCGCAATTCGCGCAAAAGGGCGATGATCTGATCCTCGGTTTTCACGTCTACGCCGGTGAACGGCTCGTCCAGCAGGATCACCTGTCCGTCTTGTGCCAAGGCCCGCGCTAGAAAAACCCGCTTGCGTTGTCCGCCCGAAAGCTCTCCGATCTGGCGGTGGCGGTAGTCCTGCATATTCACACGCGCCAAGGCCTGATCCACCGCCGCACGATCCGCCGCAGATGGCCGCCGCAGGAAGCCCATGTGCCCGTAGCGGCCCATCATCACCACGTCCTCGACCAGCACCGGAAACGACCAGTCGACTTCCTCGGACTGAGGCACATAGGCCACAAGATTTTCCCGAAGCGCTTGTTTGACAGTTTTGCCCAGCAAACGGATTTCGCCGCGCGACGCAGGAACAAAACCCATAATGGCCTTGAACAAGGTGGATTTTCCTGCCCCGTTCACCCCCACCAGAGCGGTCACCGTTCCGCGCGGAATGGCAAAGCTTGCGTCACGCAGCGCCGTATGACCGTTGCGATAGGTCACTGTCACATTCTGTGCGGATATCCCGTCCATCTATTCCAGCCCCTCGGCAATTGTTGTTGCGGTCACGCGCAATAGGTCCAGATAGGTGGGAACCGGCCCCCGCGTCTTGCTAAGCGAGTCTACATAGAGCACTCCGCCGAACGCGGCCCCCGTTTCGCGTGCCACTTGCTTGGCGGGGCGGTCGCTGACCGTGCTCTCGCAAAACACCGTTGGAATGTCATGTTCGCGCACCGTGTCGATCACTTTTTTCACCTGTTGGGGGGTGCCGGTTTGGTCGGCGTTCATGGGCCACAGATACAGCTCTTTCAATCCGAAGTCTCGCGCCAGATAGCTGAACGCCCCTTCACAGGTCACCAGCCAGCGGCGCTCGTCTGGCAAGGCTGTCACACGATCACGTAAGGGGCCCAACGCCTCTGCCAGAGCGTGCTTATAGGTTTCGGCATTGGTGCGATACACGTCTGCGTTCTTAGGGTCGTGGGTCGTCATCGCCGCTGCGATGTTATCGACATAGATTAGTGCATTCTCCAAGCCCATCCACGCATGGGGATTAGCTTTGCCCAGATACGCCCCTTCGGAAATCGCAATCGGATCAATTCCGTCGCTCAGCACAGCAGAGGGCACATCCCCCAGATTGTTCAGAAACTGTTCGAACCACAGCTCAAGGTTCAGCCCGTTCCACAGGATCAGATCAGCGTCGGACGCCCGCACGATATCGCGCGGGGTAGGTTGATAACCATGGATTTCTGCACCCGGCTTGGTGACTGAGACCACTTCGGCCGCGTCCCCCGCCACATTCGCGGCCATATCCGCAAGCACCGTAAAGGTCGTCACAACCTTCATCTTGTCAGCCTGCGCGGGCAGGGCGGCCAGAGTCAGCGTAAGAGCCGTGATGAAAGTGGGAACGAGCCGTGTCATAGGGCACCTGTTTTATAAACCGACACCCCTCTATTTGCGAGTCATTCGCAAAAGTCAAGCTTGTTGCGAGTTATTCTCAATAAAGCCCATATTGGATTTATACGCCCTTGGCCCAATTGACGATCTGTGCGCCCGGCATCGCACCGGCCTGTCGCTTCACCTCTTTACCGCCCTTGAAGCCGATCATGGTGGGAATGCCTCGGATACCGTATTTCTGTCCGGCGGCTGGGTAGTCCTCGGTGTTCAGTTTCACCAGACGCGCTTCGCCGTTCATGGTTTGCGCAGCCTTTGAGAACTCGGGTGCCATCATGCGGCAGGGACCGCACCACGGAGCCCAGAAATCAACGACCAATGGTACATCATCATTCCGCGCCGCCTTTTGCAGCGTCGCCAGATCCACCTCGACCGCTTTGCCGCTGGACAGCTTGGTGCCACATGTTCCGCATTTTGCGCCAGCCAGCTTGTCGCCCGGCACCCGATTGATTTGCCCACAGTCCAGACAGGTGACTTTCTTACCTTCGGCCATGATATGCCCTCACAAATAGATATTGATTTTGGAATATATAGGGAGGGAGGCGGGATGTGTGAAGGGGGTGGGTGAAGCAATCTTGACGCGCATTTTGCAGTGGTATTTACAGATTGCGGTACTGCTTATACGTGCCATCCACAGTTTTCAAAATTTAAGATTGGGTATAATTACATGAAAAACGTCAATCTTCAATCTATTACTCAGGCCTCAAAACAATTAGAATCTGAAACATTCCAAAAGTTCAAAAAATATTTAGAAATTGATCTAAAAGACCAAGAGTTAG
>CAYVRN010000107.1:0-6292 GCA_964453855.1 uncultured Rhodobacterales bacterium | reverse complement strand
TCCGCGAAGAGTGCGAAACCGACCTGTTCGGCGAGCAGGCTGTTCTGTGTGGCGGTCTGGTAGAACTGATCCGCATGGGCTTTGAAACTCTTGTTGAAGCTGGCTACGCACCTGAAATGGCCTATTTCGAGTGCCTGCACGAGGTGAAACTGATCGTAGACCTGATCTACGAAGGTGGCATCGCGAACATGAACTACTCGATTTCGAACACCGCTGAGTACGGCGAGTATGTTTCAGGCCCACGCATCCTGCCATACGAGCAGACCAAGAAAGCCATGAAAGACGTTCTGACCGACATTCAGACCGGTAAGTTCGTTCGTGACTTCATGCTGGAAAATGCTGTTGGCCAGCCTTCGTTCAAAGCGACCCGTCGCATCAACGACGAGCACCAGATCGAAGCCACCGGCGAGAAACTGCGCGGCATGATGCCTTGGATTTCGGCTGGCAAAATGGTCGACAAGTCGAAGAACTAATTTTTCGCTTGATCCAATTGCAAACGGCCCGGATTTTCCGGGCCGTTTTCTTTTTCTGTGGGTTCCGGGGGCTTTGCCCCCTCTGCCTGCGGCATTCACCCCCGAGTATTTGGGGTAAGATGAAATTGAGGACTGCTTGCCACTCAATATGGCATCGCATGAGTCCGGTGCGCGACGTCGATATCGGCCATCACCTCGTCTGACAGAACCATGTCTTGTGCTTTCAGCGCGTGCTCGAGTTGTGTCTGGGTGGTTGCACCGAAAATTACCGAAGCCATGAACGGACGCTGAAAGCAGAACGCCAAGGCCATATGCACCGGATCAAGACCGTGTTTTTGAGCGATCTTAAGATAGGCGGCCACAGCCGGACGCACGCGATCCGTGTTTCGTCCGCCCATTTGGGGTTGCAACGTGATCCGCGAATGATCAGGCACCGCGTCGTCCTGATATTTGCCGGTCAGATAGCCCGCAGCCAATGGGGAGAACGCAAGCAACCCGACCTTTTCGTTCACGCTAAGCTCGGCCAGATCGGTGTCATAAAGGCGGCAAAGCAGCGAGTATTCGTTCTGGATCGAAGCCACTCGTGGCAAACCGCGGTCTTCGGAAATGCGCAACCATTGCGCCGTGCCCCACGCGCTTTCGTTCGACAGACCGAAGGCGCGGATTTTCCCCTGATCCACCAACTTTTGCAGCGCTTCCAAGCACTCAAGCATATTGTCGAGCGTCTCGGTCTTGTTTTGCACCGACGGGTCGTATGTCCAGTTTTTGCGGAACATGTACGAACCGCGGTTTGGCCAATGGAATTGATAAAGGTCGATGTAGTCGGTCTTCAACCGACGCAGGTTGCCTTCGACTGTCGCAGCAATCGTTTCTTTCGAGATCGGTGCGCCATCGCGCACGGCTTGCAAGCCTTCGCCGGAATGCTTTGTGGCCAGAATAACGTCTTCACGCCGCCCGGTCTTTTCAAACCAGTTTCCGATGATTTCCTCGGTCCGCCCTATGGTTTCCTTGGCGACCGGATTGACCGGATACATTTCCGCCGTATCCACGAAATTCACCCCGTGATCCAAAGCATAATCGATCTGGATATGGGCATCCGCTTCGGGGGTCTGGGTGCCATAAGTCATGGTGCCCAGACACAGTTCACTGACCATCAGTCCGGTTTGGCCCAAAGGGTTCAATTTCATTTGCACGCTCCTCAATGAAAAGCCCCGGCAGGGTTTCCTCTGCCGGGGCCTGATGTCATGGTATTTAGATTATGGGCGGATAACAAACCAGCCCGCGGCATCCAGTGCCATCAATCGGCCTACGCCACCGGGAACAACGACCGCAAAATCAACGATCGGAGGAGGGGTGCCTCCGGCTTGCCGTGTCATACCTGCAATTGTATTCCCGCACGCCGAGAAGCGAAGATCGGGCACCGAGTCATTCATGCTTTTGATCCGGTCAAACACCGGCGATGTGTCTTCACGCAGCATATGCAGACCCGCATTGAAGGTGACAATTTCAATTTCATAAAGGTTACCTTTTTCGCTTTGCATGCGGGCAAAGTTGGCGGCCACGTTCAGCGCTTTGGCCATGGTGCCGTCCATGTTGTCGCTAACCTGAATGGCAAGGCGTTTGACGCCGTCAGCATGGCTGTCAGCGACTGCGGGCGAAAACGCAAAGGCGAATAGCGTGGCGATGATCGCCAGAAGTGCTTTTAGTTTCATAATCGGGTTTCCCTGTTTGGATTTTTTGTTGGTAATCTTTCACTAGCTACCTACCCGACATGCTAGGGGGCAAAACGCATCCAAATCAATGAATTTATGTATTTTTGAATATTTCGACATAGATATTGAGAACATTTAGGGAACATATATATTCTCCCCATGACGACTCAAGTTCTTAACCGCAGTCAGCACCGCCCCCGCACCGGCTTGTCTTTGGTCGGGGATTTAACGCTGAGCAAGACCCGGCTGCACGAATGTTGCGGGCGGGCCCGGCAGTTGTTTGCGTTGATGCTGGCTGCCCAGACAGAAGGGCCGGTGTTCTGGATTTCCCCCGCATGGATGCCCGACCAGTTGAACCCCGACGGCATGGTAAGCCTGATTGATCCGACACGGTTTCTGTTCGTTCACCCCCAACGTCCCGAAGATATTCTTTGGACGCTTGAGGAAATCCTGCGCAGCGGGGCGGCACCTTTGGCGGTGGCCGATATCCCCGGCCTGCCGGGGCTGACGCCGGTGCGGCGATTACATCTGGCCGCCGAAACCGGCGCGAACGAAGGTCAGTACCAACCGCTCGGGCTGGCACTGACCCCCGGAGATGGCGGCGCGCAGGGGGTGGAAAGCCGCTGGCGGTTGGACCCTGCCCACACCCCCGAGGCCGAGGGCTGGAGGCTGAAACGTCTGCGCTCGCGCACCGATCCGGTGGCCGAATGGCGCCTGCAGCGGGACAAGCAGGGATTTCAGATCGCGGTATAACTTGCCAGAGACGGAACAAGTTGCCACCCCGTGCCCAAGCTACGCAACCTGTGCCAACGGACCTGATGGCTAAAATCGCGGATTTGTCGCTTAGGTATGAAACCGGGCGTGAGGCGTGGAAAAAATTCATGCGATAGCGTGAATGACCCCGTGATCGGATAAATCCGACCCGCAAATGTCGAAAACCCTCTTGCCCGAATGGTTATCCCTGCCAAGGTGGTCTCATGCGTATGATGATTTCCTTTGCCGCCCTTTTCCTGTCTGTCATCCTGTTGCAGCTGTCCTCGGGCGGCGTGGGCCCTCTGGATGCGCTATCAGGACTGACGCTGGATTTCACGAAATCTCAGGTCGGTCTTTTGGGCTCGGCGCATTTCTTCGGCTTTTTTATTGGCTGCTGGTGGGCCCCACGCCTGATGGGCAATGTTGGCCATTCGCGGGCTTTTGCGGCGTTTACAGCTACCGGTGCGATCGGGTTGATGGCGCATATGCTGGTTGTTGACCCCACTGCATGGGCACTGATGCGGGTCGCCTCGGGGCTTTGTGTTGCCGGGTGCTATACAGTGATCGAGGCTTGGTTGCAGGCGAAAGTCACAAACGAAACCCGCGGGCGGGCTATGGGCTCTTACCGCGTGGTGGACATGGGGTCATCACTGGTGGCGCAGATGCTGATCTCGGTTTTGGAACCGGCCAGTTATGTGTCCTACAACCTGCTGGCGTTGCTTTGCTGCGCGGCGCTGCTGCCGCTGACATTGACCAAGTCGTCCGAGCCTTCGACCGGCGATGCACCGCGTTTGCGACCGATGCTGGCTGTGCGTAATTCGCCCCTTGCGGCGGCGGGCGTGGTGGTGGCCGCGTTGTCCAGCGCCTCGTTCCGGATGGTCGGGCCGGTATACGGTCAGGAAGTCGGCCTGGGGATTGGCGAGATCGCCTACTTCCTTGCAGCTTTTGTGGCAGGGGGCGCGTTGGCGCAATATCCTGTTGGCTGGCTGGCCGATAAATATGACCGCCGCTGGGTGCTGATATGGCTGTCCGCGGCAGCTATATTAAGCTCGGCGGTTACGGCGCTGACCCATGACCTGACAACAACAGGTATCATGCTGACAGCAGGTTTCTTCGGCTTGACCACCTTTCCAATTTATTCGGTTGCCGCAGCCCACGCCCACGACTTTGCCAGTACCGAAGAGAGGGTCGAACTGTCCGCGGCATTGATGTTCTTTTACGCCGTCGGCGCAATCGCAGCCCCGCTACTGGCATCGAACCTGATGGAGCTGTTCGGACCGCCCGCCATGTTTGTGATGATCGCCGCCGGGCATGCTGTTCTGGTGATCTTTGGTCTGGCGCGGATGCGGGTACGCCCGACGGTGGATGAAAAGACGCCGTATGTCTATGCGCCGCGCACCTCGTTCACCATCGGGCGGTTGATGAAGCGCATTCGTGATCCGAAAGAGTGATTGCGCCGCGCTTCGCACGTCGCCAGAGGGGGCGCTGCCCCCGGCCTTCGGCCTCCCCCGGAGTATTTTTGGTAAGATGAAGATGCGGGGAGTGGTTCTTCGGGAAACGGTGCGCTAAAGACAGGCGAAACGATTTTTGGGGACGCGAACCATGGCACGTCATCTTATCACCTCGGCAATTCCCTATATCAACGGGATAAAGCACCTTGGAAACCTTGTGGGCAGTCAGCTGCCTGCCGATCTGTTCGCGCGATATCAGCGCGCGCGCGGCAATGAAGTGTTGTTTCTTTGCGCCACCGACGAACACGGCACGCCTGCGGAATTGGCGGCGGCGAAGGCGGGCAAACCGGTGGCCGACTATTGCGCCGAAATGTGGGACGTTCAGGCCAAGATCGCCGACGGTTTCGGACTGAGCTTTGATCATTTCGGACGCTCTTCCAGTGCCGAAAACAAGGCGCTGACCCAGCATTTCGCGGTGCGGCTTGAGGCTGAAGGTTTGATCCGCGAAGTTTCGGAAACGCAGATGTACAGCCATGCAGACGGGCGGTTTCTGCCCGACCGCTACATCGAAGGCACCTGCCCCAACTGCGGCTTTGATAGTGCCCGTGGAGACCAGTGCGACAACTGCACCAAACAGCTGGATCCGGTGGATCTGATCAACCCGCATTCGACCATTTCGGGATCGACCGATCTGGAGATGCGCGAAACCAAACATCTTTACCTGCGTCAGTCGGCGATGAAGGACAAGTTGGAAGAGTGGATCGACACCCGCGAAGGCTGGCCGGTTCTGACCACCTCGATTGCGAAGAAGTGGCTGAACGACGGCGACGGTCTGCAGGATCGCGGGATCACCCGTGACCTGGACTGGGGTGTGCCCGTGGCCAAGGGCGATGCGCCGTGGCCGGGAATGGAAGGCAAGGTCTTTTATGTATGGTTCGACGCCCCGATCGAATATATCGCCTGCTCGCAAGAGTGGGTGAACGCTGGCAAGGGTGATGACTGGGAACGCTGGTGGCGCACCGACAAGGGCGCCGAGGACGTGACCTATACCCAGTTCATGGGCAAGGATAATGTGCCGTTCCATACGTTGAGCTTTCCGGCCACCATTCTGGGATCGAACGAGCCATGGAAGCTGGTCGATTACATCAAGTCCTTCAACTATCTGAACTATGACGGCGGCCAGTTCAGCACCTCGCGCGGACGGGGCGTATTTATGGATCAGGCTTTGGAGATCCTGCCTGCCGACTACTGGCGCTGGTGGCTGTTGTCGAACGTGCCGGAAACCTCGGACAGCGAGTTCACCTGGGAGAATTTCCAATCCGGTGTGAACAAAGACCTGGCGGACGTTCTGGGTAACTTTGTCAGCCGGATCACCAAATTCTGCCGCTCTAAATTTGGCGAAGTAGTGCCGGAAGGAGGTGCTTATGGTGAACAGGAAATGGCGCTGATTGCCGATTTGACGACCAAAATCCGCGCCTATGAACGCTTCATGGAAGACAAAGAGGTGCGCAAGGCGGCGCAAGAACTACGTGGTATATGGGTTGCGGGGAACGAGTATCTTCAGGCAGCCGCGCCTTGGTCGACGTTCAAAGAAGACCCCGAGAAAGCCGCCGCACAGGTACGACTGGGTCTGAACCTGATCCGGCTTTATGCGGTTCTGTCGGCCCCGTTCATACCAACCACAAGCGCGAAAATGCTGTCGGCGATGAACACTCTGGATACCGAGTGGCCCACAGATATTGAGGCTGCGCTGACATCATTGCCCGCGGGTCATGCATTTGCTGTACCGGATGTGCTGTTTGCCAAAATCACCGACGAGCAGCGGGAAGAATGGCAGGAACGGTTCGCGGGCACACGGGACTAACATGGGATGGGTGGAAACCACCCATCACAAACGCCCCGC
>CAYVRN010000106.1:0-6490 GCA_964453855.1 uncultured Rhodobacterales bacterium | reverse complement strand
CTCGGGTGTCCGAGGGAAGACGCCAAAAATGCAGGCGGTATCGTTTCATCATCCCGAAACACCAGACAGTATCGTCAATGCAATGCGCGAATATCAGGCGATGATGGATGCTATACGGGATGGTCTGATCAACAAGGTCCACTCTGAGATACCAGACCACCCGAAAGAGAGAGCGGATCACTTGAAGGCCTTCGGGTTTTTCAATGATGCGTCGATGATTGGCGTATGCCGATTGGGAAAAGATGACCTGCTTGTCGATCCGATCAAAAATCCCGAAATCGACCGACTGGCCCATGCACTAAAGACCCGTCAGACCAAGACACTGGCCACTGGTATCGACATGATCATGGCTGACCTCAAGGAAAGCATGGAGGCACCGCCGTCGACGATTGAAAGCCATACCCATGCAATTGTTTTTCTTTACGAAAACCCACGCGCACCCCGAGCGGATGAGGCGGGTAGTGACTGGATCATGGACGCGCTTGATCAGAGGGCCGGGCTACGGGCGAACGAAACGGCCTGTGTTCTGGCCAACTATATCCGGTTACTGGGTTGGGATGCCAAAGCGCATTCCTGCTCGGCGAGTGACGTCGATCTGAACCGGCTGACTGTTGCCGCAGGTTTGGCAACGGTCGAGCAAGGGCAGCTTTATGTGCCATGGATTGGCACGGGGTTCGGCGTGGCAGTCGTCACAACGACGCTTGAATTGGCTACTGATCTGCCGCTCGCCCAGCACAAAGACCAGCCTTATTGGCAAACGCATGGTCCAGCCTGGTGGCTAGGCATGGGCACATCCAAGAATGCATTGAACCGTGATCCCTATTCGAAGCGTCGATTTGTTGATGGGCCGCATCCTTTCGAGAAGCTCAAGCGGGTTGATCAGCCGACGACCTATATCGACGAACCCAATGTGCCGCGTGTTCCGAAACGCACCGATATGTTCGCCCGCGCGCAATTCGGAGACATGGGCAAGAATGTGCAGGATGGAGCCAAAGGTGGCTATTACGCGCGCAAAGCAGCGCCGTCATTTGCGCAAAGGCGCGCACTGGGGGCATTTGTTCTGTTACAGGATGGCGATCCGAACGCAGTAGGGCATCGTCCAACTGACGCCGAGCGGAATGCTGCGAATATTAAAGCTGCCAGCTACTTCCTTGGGGCTGATGCTGTTGGAATTTCGCGTTGCCCTGATTGGGCTTGGTATTCGCATGATGCAACCGGAACACCGATCGACCCGCCGCACGATCAAGCGATCAGCATGATTATCGACCAAGGTTACGAAACGATGGAGGGCGCGTCAGGCGACGACTGGATCAGTGTGGCCCAATCTATGCGGGCATACCTTCGGTTCTCGCTTCTGGGCGGGGTAATCGCCCAACAAATTCGCAACCTTGGCTACAAGGCCAAAGCGCATACGGTGATGGATGGTGATGTGCTGCAACCGCCTCTGTTATTACTGTCAGGTATGGGCGAGGTTAGCCGGATAGGCGAGGTGATCCTGAACCCCCATCTTGGACCGCGTTTGAAATCTGGTGTGGTGACCACCGACATGCCTTTGGCGCATGACAAGCCAATTGACTTCGGGCTGCAGAACTTTTGCGAGAACTGCAACAAATGCGCCCGCGAATGTCCCTCGGGGGCTATCACCGCCGGACCGAAGTTGATGTTCAACGGTTACGAGATTTGGAAGTCAGACAGCCAGAAATGTGCAACCTACCGCATCACCACCGAAGGCGGGGCGATGTGTGGACGCTGTATGAAGACCTGTCCGTGGAATCTTGAAGGGCTCTTTGCCGAAGCACCGTTCCGTTGGGCGGCGTCAAACATTCCGTCGCTTGC
Organism: uncultured Rhodobacterales bacterium; assembly: GCA_964453855.1. GTDB lineage: Bacteria > Pseudomonadota > Alphaproteobacteria > Rhodobacterales > Rhodobacteraceae > JASMHC01. The sequence continues at coordinate 4,654 of CAYVRN010000106.1, read as the reverse complement.
TAAACCTTTGGCCGCATTGGATGACCGACTTGGTCATGGCGGGTTGAATGACACCAAGAAATGGTGGTGGGACATCGAGTTATGCGAAGACGGGGCGTATCGCCCGACGACAAAGCCGCTGAATCGCCGCGATTTGCAGCCGGAACTGGACCTGAAGTACGAAGACCAAACCTTGGCAGTTTATCCAGCACAACTGGCGCCTCACCCGTGGCCCTATCCATTCCCAATGGATCGTGAGGCCGGAATCGCTGCTTATGAGGAGCTGGTGACGGCATCCGAACACCGTGAACGATTGGCACGCGGGGAAACGGGTCATTTGCATCGGTATACAGCGGAAGGCGAGTCTCCGGTGGTGCGCGTTGCGATTTCCAAAGTCGAGGCGATGACAGCGGATGTTACGAAATACGAGTTCAAAACACTTGACGGCGCACCTTTGCCTGAATGGACCGCAGGGGCCCATTTGGATGTGCTGGTGACGCCCGAGTATCTGCGTCAGTATTCTATGTCCGGTGATCCATCCGATCGCAGCACCTACCAGATCGGTGTTCTGCGCGAAGACGCAGGGCGGGGCGGGTCAAAAATGCTGCACCGGATATTCACCGAAGGCCGGAAGGTATTCGTCTCAAAACCGATCAACCATTTTGAGTTGGTTGAAGAGGCTACGAAGACGTTCCTGATGGGAGGCGGGATCGGGGTGACACCGATGATCGCCTTTGCGCATCGCTTGCATGCTTTGGGTCGCGATTTTGAACTGCACTACTCGGCCAGTCAAAAAGACGGTGCGGGGTATTTGACCGATCTTGAACTGGTGGCTTGGAAAGATAAGGTGCATCTGCATTTTTCAGATCAAGGAACACGCGCCGATCTTGATGCTGTTTTGTCGGGCTATCAGGATGGCTGGCATGTCTACACCTGCGGACCAGACCGTTACATGGATGGTGTGATGCAAGCCGCAGAGCGCCAAGGCTTTCCGGAAGAGGCGCGACATCTGGAGTATTTCAGCGTTCCCGAACAGCCCGAATATGAAAATCACGCCTTTACCCTTCGATTGAAAAAATCAGGGCGCGACGTGATTGTACCTGCCGATCAGACCCCGACCGAGGCATTGGCACAGGTTGGCGTTCATATCGACGTAAAATGCTCGGATGGCATTTGCGGGGTCTGCAAATGCGGGCTGATCTCGGGCGAGGTCGAGCATAGGGATTTTGTTCTGTCTAAGAAGCAGCGCGAAGGCAGCATTATATTGTGCCAAAGCCGCGCCGCGGAACCTGACGGTGTGATCGAAGTTGATCTTTGAAAATTCAGGCGTAGTGTCAGGATAGAATTAAACTTCGGGGTGTGAGAATGGTTAATGGATACAGTAAAACGCAAATCCGCCTGCATTGGGCAATATTCATGTTGATAGTATTCCAGTTTGTTCTGCACGAACCGATAGCCGAAGCTTGGGACGTGTTCGAAAAAGGCGGTGACTTCGTAGGTGGTCCTTTGATTGCCCAACACATCATAGGTGGAACTTTGGTGTTGCTCTTGGTGCTTTGGCGCCTGTCAATCCGGTTCAGCCGTGGCGTACCTGCACTTCCAAAAGAAGAGCCTGCAGTTCTGAAAGGGATTGCCCACCTAACCCATTGGGTGTTGTACGCATTGATGATTTTGCTACCTATTTCGGGGCTTGTTGCTTTTTTCGGGCGTGTCGAAACCGCAGCTGACGCGCATGCAGTGATGCGAGGCTTGATGCTTTTGTTTGTCGTTTTGCACATAGCCGGAGCGCTTTTTCAGCAATTCGTCCTGAAAACAAACATTATGGACCGCATGCGCACACCGTCCAAAGATTAAAAGTCAGAGATAAAGTCTGAAAAATAGTCAAAAGGATATAAAATAGCCAGGCGTTCGGTCGTATGAGAGTTTGTGGGGCAAGGATGCAACAAGGAGCTCACAAATGGCGACGTTCGTTTTAACCCTTTACTCGGGCATCAGCGCAGGTTTTTCAGCGCTGGCGGTTTTGTTCGTACACCTGTTAGGGGTGGATTTATCCGAAGCGGGCATCTAGGCTGTCGTAATCAGCTATGCCATTGCGTTGCCGGTCACAGCGATCGTTGCAAAGCTGGTACGCGAAAGTTCTCCGGATATTGATCGGAAACTTTTCGGATAAGGTTACCTGCCATTTAGAAAAGCCCGAATAGCCGCTTCAAATTCGCGCGGCTTATCGGCATGCAGCCAGTGCCCGGCACCGGGAATTTTTGCAAATTTGGCTTTGGGGAATAGCTCTTTGATGCGAGCCCTATGCTCGGGCAACACATAATCGGACGTTGCGCCCGAAAGCATCAAAACGTTCCCGCCAAATGAGCCGCTAATGTCGGGGAAGCCCAAGACCAACGGCATGTTTTCAGCCAGCGCCTCAAGATTTAGTCGCCAGCGTTTTTCCGCAACATCAAGGGATTGCAGCAGAAACGCCCGCACCGACGGGCTCTCGATAAAGCCGGACAAAAGCCTGTCCGCGTCCGAACGTTTTTCCACATGTGTCAGGTCCAAGGATTGCATGGCGCGCACCAAATGGATCTGTGTATGATTATAGGGAACCGGCGCGATATCGGCGACAATCATCCGGTCCACTTTTTCGGGGTGGGTCAAGCCCAGGACCATAGACGCTTTGCCACCCATCGAGTGCCCCAGCACATCCGCTTGACCGCCGTAGTGATCAATCACCTCGGCCAAATCCTGAGCCATGTCGGGATAACTGTGAGACGGGCTTTGAAAACTGGATCCGTGGTTTCGCATGTCAACTGCAATGACGTGGCGCTCATCCGACAGGCGTTTTGCGATGACACCCCAGTTGCGCGCCGACCCATACAGGCCGTGGACGATCAAAAGGGGCGGACGGTCGTTGGGGGTGCCGTGTTCGACAGTGTTCAGCATGTGCGGTCCGGTATCTGTTTCGCCACGTATAGCGTTCTGAGCACAGCAATAGAAGTCCCCGCTCAACCGGATCGGTAAACTCAGATAGTCGGAATCACTCCATCTGCCGGATGGTTGCGAACAGATCCAGATTGGCATCATCTATTTGCGACAGGATATCAGATACCTCGCGCTGGAAGTGTTCCAGATCACTCAGGACATCCAGCAAGGCCTTGCCACGTTCGCGTAGGTGGGCGCATTCAATCATGCCCATTACCCGGGTGACCTCTAGCCCTGACACAAGGCGCTGCATTTCCGCGGTGCGACGAGCGAAGTTCAACATGTCTTTCGAAATGTTCAAAACCTCTTCCTTTGCAATCCGGCTATATCGTGCATGCTGTTTTGACAGAAAGGCTTGCTCAAGATGCAGGTCGATGCTTTCGGGAAGGTTTTTCTCCTCGGTAAACTGCGCGATTGCTTCTTTTTGAAGCAATGCAGTTGAAAACAGGAAGCTACCCTTTGCGACGATTTCAGCAAGCTCGCGGGCGCGTTCGGCAAAGCCGTCCATCTCTTCCAGCATGGCGCGCGAGTGAATGCCGTAGTCATTCGAGATGACCCCAACGGTTTTGCCTGATCCGCCCATACGCGCGGCGCGGACCCGCATGTTAAATGCTACAAAGCGGTTTGTATTGTATTTTACACCAATTTGAGCTGCTTCATCGAGCATGCGGTTTGCGATGCCCATCAACTTTTTAAAGTTGCGAACCTCGAGCGACGGAGTTCGTCCCATCGCTGCATCTCGTGACATCAGTTCCTCTGCCAAGGCATGAGCCATGAACTGGTCGTAGTTACGGAACCCCATTTCCTTCAGGCGATCCAAAAGCAAGGCGGCACTCTCGGCAGGCTCCAGATTTTCCGCCAGCTCACGTGTCCGCAGCGCTTTGTATTCCTTTTCTACGACGGCAAGAAGCGGGCTGGTAGGTTTAAGACGTACCGAAAGATAGCCGCCGTCAATCGGAGTAACGACCGCGTAAACCCAGTAGTAACGACCGTCCGCGGCCAGGTTTTTTACGAACGCTCCCACTGGGTTTCCAGCTTTGATAGTTTCCCACAGCAGCCAGAAAACGGCGCGGGGCATGTCAGGATGGCGAATGATTCGATGAGGCGCTTTTAAAAGCTTGTCCCAAGGATGTAGAGCAATCCGCTGGAAAACCTCGTTTCCGGTTTCGATGACGCCGCGACCGTCCGTACGTGAAAAGAACAGTTCATGCGCTGCAAACGGAACCTCGTCTTTCATAACCAAAGGTTGGACACGCTTCGTCTTTGCGAAATCTGTGTGCGCATTCATGTTGCAATCACCAATTTAATATGTCGGGCAAAACGAGTTTGTCCAAAGTAAAAAGCTTCCCGTGTTCAAACGGCAGCAAACCGAATATTCTTAGCGTTATTTGCAAGATCAACGCCAAGCACGCGGATAAATGCCGGGAATTTGGATCAAGTGCTTGAACTGTCCGAAATCTTGCAGCAGAACAACGCCAAGCGGTCCCTTAGCTCAACTGGATAGAGCAGCTGACTTCTAATCAGCAGGTTTGGGGTTCGAGTCCTCAAGGGATCGCCATTAAATCAAAGGTTTAGACATAATAGGCTGAACCTTTGGTTTTTTTCAGCGAGACGTTCAGCGAGACAAAGTTGCGTAGGACAGCGATCTATGGCACGCGTGTGCACGCGCGGGCGGAGCTGCGCCGATGCGCTCTCATGCCGT
>CAYVRN010000105.1:0-6548 GCA_964453855.1 uncultured Rhodobacterales bacterium | reverse complement strand
GGCGGAACGGCTTAGTGAAGACGGTTTAACGAGGGTGTTAGGTGGCTAACGGCCCTGAACGGACTTTCAACGTACATCCGAGATTCCGCGGTCGCAGCCCGCATTCCCGCCATTCGCTGCAAACGCAAAAGAATGACAGGTTTGAACTCACAGTCTGCGGACTAAGCACCAATTCGCCGCATGTGCGCCAAGGGCAGGATTCAGCGGTTCGCGACTGTAGTGAAAGACACCTCGGGCGGCAAGCTGGCTTTCGCCGTAGAAGTCCAATTTTCTTGCGAAACTAGAAAAAGCAGAAGTTCAGTGTGACCCAGCCCCGTGGTCCGGGTCGATCAAGTGTGAGCCTTGGCGATGTTGCAGTTGAGGGTATCATCCGCTTCTGTCAAAGCGTTGCTAAGAAAAATCTTCGTTTCAACCCCGCGTTACCGAAGCTGGAATGGGGTTGGTTCATGAGGCTGCTTTCGCCGAGGTAGGTCAAGTCGGACATCGCGCGTAGCAGGCGTTGCTCATGCTCCTTTTTCTGTCCGGTAGGCGCCGACGGCGGACAAGATCGAGGATTAGCGTGGACACTACAATTAGGAGAGAGCACACAGGCCATCGTGAAGAACCACCGGCAAGTTGGAAAAATCACATTACGATATCAGCCCGCCGTGCTCAGAAGAGGCGACAATTCTAGCCCATGCTGGCGGAAGGTAGAGTATCGGAACACCCTAACCAACCCGCAGCGATAATGGCCGCCCATATGAATTGGCGCAGGCGGCAGAAACGATCGCCTGAGCGTCGACCTTGAAATGCCGGTGCAGATCTCCGATGGTCCCGCTCTGCCCAAAATGATCGACCCCAAGTGCGGCGACGCGGTGTCCGCTTACCCCACCCAACCATGACAATGTTGCAGGGTGACCGTCGACCACCGTCACAAGCAGACAATGAGCAGGCAGATTTTCCAGCAAGCTTTCAATATGCGAGCGCGCAGTCTCGATCCCTTGGGCACGTGCGCGACCTGCTGAGGCCCAACCTGCGTGCAGTCGATCTGCAGAGGTGACTGCCAGCACGCCGATATCCCTTCGATCATTGCCGATCCGGCCAGCGGCTTCTATCGCTGCCGTAGCAACCGCCCCCTGATAGGCGATCACCACCTCCGCATTTGGACCGGGCTTTCGCATCCAGTAAGCACCGTCCGTAACCCCTTGGCGGAAAGCCTCGTCGCGGGGCGACTGGATCTGTTCAACCGGGCGAGTCGACAGGCGCAGATAGACCGCTCCGCCTGCCCCGTCTGGCAGCCATGTGCGTGGCTCGGGCGCGGACGGGCCTTGCCTTTGCATATAGTCGAAACCCCAATCCATGATCACCGACAATTCATCGGCGAAGGCGGGTTCGAACGAGGCCAGACCTGGTTGGCTCATTCCGATCAAAGGCGTCCCAATTGACTGGTGCGCACCGCCTTCCGGCGCCAGCGTGACGCCCGACGGGGTCCCGGCTATCAAGAAACGAGCATCCTGATAACACGCATAGTTCAGCGCATCGAGGCCGCGACAGACGAACGGATCATAAACCGTCCCGACCGGCAGCAACCTTGTGCCGAACAGCGAATGACTGAGACCCGCCGCAGCGAGCGCCAGGAACAGGTTCATCTCGGCGATGCCCAGCTCCAGATGCTGCCCCTCCAGTGAGAACACCCATTTCTGGCTCGACGGGATGTTCTCGGCCCTGAACGTGTCGGACCTTGGATCGCGCGCAAACAGGCCACGGCGGTTGACCCACGGGCTGAGCCCGGTCGAGACCGTCACGTCAGGCGACATTGTCAGGATATGGCGCGCTAGGTCGCTGTCAGATTTCGCAAGACGGTCAAGGATCTTGCCAAACGAGGCTTGTGTCGACTGCACCGCTTCATCCAGCCACACCGGCCCTACCACCGGATGGGCCGGTGCGCTCAGATGGCGCGCGCCATGCGCGAAGAACGGCGTCCTGTCGAGAAAGGACTGGAACCCTTCCGGGTCGGCCACTGTCGCGAAGCGGTCCCACTCTGCGCCGTGCGGCACCGACAGGTGGGATTGCAGCGTCTCCATCTGGGCTGGAGTCATCAGCCCGGCATGATTGTCCTTGTGACCGGCCAGCGGCGTGCCCCACCCCTTGACTGTGTAGGCCAGGAACACCGTGGGGCGGTCGTCAGTGACGCTGGCGAATGTATCGGAAAGTGTGCGCAGACAATGACCGCCGAGATTGTTCATCAGATCGTTTAGCTTGGCATCGCTGCGCCGCTCGATCAGCGCCGAGACATCACCCTGGTCGCCAAGATCATCCATGAGGCGCTGCCGCCACGCCGCGCCGCCCTTGAAGGTGAGTGCCGAATAGAGCGCGTTCGGGCAATTGTCGATCCAGTCGCGCAGCGCCTCTCCGCCGGGCTCGGCGAAGGCGGCCTGTTGCAAGGCACCGTACTTGACCCGTACAACGCGCCAACCAAAGGCGGTGAAGATGTTTTCGGCCCTCTGCCACAGCCCTTCGCGCACCACACCGTCCAGAGACTGGCGGTTGTAGTCGATGATCCACCAGGTATTCCGCAGATCGTTCTTCCAGCCTTCTTGGAGGCATTCATAGATATTGCCTTCGTCCAGCTCGGCATCGCCAACCAACGCCACCATTCGCCCCTCGGATCGGCCGCCGGCCCAGCCATGGGCATGGACGTAGTCTTGAATCAGGGACGCAAAGGCCGTGACCGCCACGCCCAACCCGACCGAGCCGGTAGAAAAATCCACGTCATCCACGTCCTTGGTACGGCTGGGATAGGACTGTGCCCCGCCCAGGCCACGAAAATTTTTCAGGTTTTCCAAACTCTGGTTGCCCATCAAATACTGCATAGCGTGAAAGACAGGCCCCGCATGCGGCTTCACAGCCACACGATCCTCGGGCCGGAGGGCGGTGAAATAGAGCGCCGACATGATCGACACCATCGACGCGCAAGACGCTTGATGTCCACCGACCTTGACATCGTGGTCGCCCTTGTCGCGCAGGTGGTTGGCGTTGTGGATCATCCAGTTGGACAGCCACAGCAGGCGTTTTTCCAGAGTCGCGAGATGGCTTATGTCGGCTTTTGTCATGGCGGTGCTTTCCAGGTTGGCGCAACGGGGTTCTGATTTACGGCCATTCTGCCGCAACTGGCGCGGCAAGTGGTGCTTAAGTTGATAACTATATTTACAAATTATGATATTTTCTGCAGTCTTTCCGCAACCCAACAGTAGAAAATGCCGCAAATGAAACTTGATGCAACAGATCGCAGTATACTTTTCGAACTTCAGAAGCATGGCCGGTTGTCAAATGTCGAACTTTCGGCACGCGTCAACCTTTCGCCTTCCCCATGCCTCGCCCGGGTGAAAGCGCTGGAGAAATCCGGCGCCATCGACCGGTATGTCGCGCTGGTCAAGCCAGAAGTGCTAGGATTGGGATTGAGCGTTTTCATCCAGGTCACGCTTGAGCGACAAACCGAAAAGGGTCTGGCCGATTTCGAATCCCGGATGCTGGCATTCGACGAGGTCATGGAATGCTACCTGATGACCGGTGACAGCGACTATCTCGTGCGCCTCGTCGTTGCCGACATCGAAAGTTTGCAACGCTTTATCGTGCGGGAGTTGACCACAATCCCCGGTGTCGCCAATATCAAGTCGAGCTTTGCCCTGAAACAGGTGAAGTACAAAACCGCGCTGCCGGTCGGAATTTGACGGAATTCGACCGGCGGCGGGGGCGACCAGAACGCCGCATCGCGAAGTTCTTGAAGGCGTGTGAATTTTCTTGAATTTCCAACAACAGCCACTATCTTGTAAATAGAATTTACATGCACTCCCCAGCCCTGGAGGCTATTGTGGCCAGAAGCAGATCCCCATTGAAAGAAGCCGTCGGCTTTCCGGCCGAACGCGGCGGGGCCATGCTCAACCGCACCAGCTATGCGGATCAGGCTTATGCGTATCTATTCCACCAGATCACCAGCGGCGCTTACGCGGAAGGCGATCAGTTGCCCTCAGAAAACGAGCTTTGTGATCTGTTCGGCATCTCACGCCCGGTTGTCCGAAAAGCGCTGGAAAAGCTGCGCGAAGATGACCTGATCGATTCACGGCGCGGCTCGGGCTCGTTCGTCAAGCAGCGCCGGAAAACGGCGAACGAAGGCGCATTTACCGACGGGCGCCTGCGCGAGATTTTGATGAACCTCGAATTCCGCAAGGTGATCGAACCCGAGGCCGCCTATTTTGCTGCCCAACGGCGCAGCGATGCCGACCTCGCGATGATCAAGGCCGCCGTCGACGAGTTCGAGTCCTATTCAGTCACGGAAGGCAAGGTCGGACGTCACCTGGACTTCAAATTCCACCACGCCGTCGCCACCGCCAGCGGTAACCACCGCTTTGTCGAGGCGATCTCGGCGGTCGAATACGACGTGGATAACGCGGTGAACCTTGTGCGTTACCTGGCGCGGTTCGACCACCTCGAACGGGCCCGCATGGTCTGGCAGGAACACCTTGGGATGTACGAGGCCATTAGAAGCCGGGATGCTGAAAAGGCGCGGCAGCTGATGAACGAACACCTGGAACAGGCCCGTGTCCGGATGATGGAACACCAACCCTGAACGGGTCAGACCTTCACCGGATCGCCATCCAGCCGGACAATACCCTGTATCCCTGCGCAGTCGACTGGCGGGAACCGCTGCAGGACCTCGGGATCGTGTCCCGGCACGATATGAGCGGGACTCGGCGCCAGCCGCTTGACGGTTCGAAAACCTTCCAGCATCGCCTCGGCATCGTGGACCAGTGGAAAGGGATGTTCCAGCTCGGCGTTGGCATAGTAGTGCGCGGCATCCGACGCCAGCACCAACCGACCGCGCCGTGTCTCGACCGTGACCACCTGCAGGCCCCGCGTATGGCCCCCGACCAGATGCACAAAGACGCCCGGCGCGATTTCCGCCGTGCCCTCGTGAAACTGGACATGTCCGGCATGCACCCGCCTCACCAGCGCAGCGACCGACGCCGGATCATAGGGTTTTCGGAACGCGGCATGGCACATGCAGGGGCCTGTGCAATAGGCCATTTCGGTCGCCTGAACGTGGATGCGGGCGTTCGGGAACAGATTATGATTGCCGGCGTGATCCCAATGCAAATGGGTCAGGATCACGTCACCAACCTTGTCGCGCGCCACGCCGAGCGCGACCAGCGCCGTTTCAACCGACAGCAGGGTCTCGCGTCTGCGCGCCGAGGCCTCGGCCGCGGCAAAACCGGTATCGACGGCGATGACGCGGTCACCTGACCGCAACAGCCAGACGAAAAAGCTGAGCGGCATCGGCGCATCCGGCCGTGGGAAGGGCGCCGGCAGCGGTGCCGTGAAATTCTCGTACACCTGCCGGTCGGTGTGGCGGCCATACTCGACCGCATACGCCTCCCACACGCCGTTTGCCAAAGCGCTCATCTCAGGCCGGAATCGCGGTTTCGTTCGCAGGCCGCGATACCGCTTCGGCAATCGCGGCGCCGCATGCTTCGGTTCCGGCCAGGCCGCCGAGATCACGGGTGCGGAATTGCTTCTGTGCAAGAACCTCTTCGATGGCCGCGACGATGGCCCCGGCCGCTTCGGCATGTCCGAGATGCTCCAGCATCATCGCCCCCGCCCAGATCTGGCCCACCGGGTTGGCAATCCCCTGCCCGGCAATATCGGGGGCCGAACCGTGGACCGGTTCGAACAAGGAGGGGAACTCTCCCGACGGATTGATGTTGCCGGACGGCGCGATGCCGATCGTGCCGGTACAAGCGGGCCCAAGGTCCGACAGGATATCCCCGAACAGGTTTGAGGCGACGACAACATTGAACCGTTGTGGGTTCAGCACAAATTGCGCGGTCAGGATGTCGATATGGTATTTGTCCCACTTCACATCCGGATAGGCCTTCGACAACGCCTCAACACGCTCGTCCCAGTAGGGCATGGTAATGGCGATGCCGTTCGACTTTGTTGCCGACGTCAGGTGCTTGCGCGGGGTCCGCTGGGCAAGATCGAAGGCAAATTTCAGGATCCGGTCGACACCGATGCGGCTCATCACGGTTTCCTGAACGACGACCTCACGCTCGGTGCCCTCGAACATCCTGCCACCGATCGCTGAGTATTCGCCTTCGGTATTCTCGCGCACGACAAAAAAGTCGATATCACCGGGTTCGCGACCGGCCAGCGGTGAAGGAACGCCGGGCATCAGGCGGACAGGGCGCAGATTCACGTACTGGTCGAATTCCCGTCGTAACAGCAGCAGCGAGCCCCACAGAGAAACGTGGTCGGCGATTTTCTCGGGCCAACCAACTGCACCGAAATAGATCGCGTCGTGGCCACCGATCTGATCCTTCCAGTCGGTCGGCATCATGCGGCCGTTCTGTTCGTAGTAATCCCAGGACGAAAATGGAAATTCGTCAAAGATGATGTCCAGCCCAAACCGGTCGGCGGCGGCACGCAGCACGCGCAGCCCTTCGGGCACGACTTCCTTGCCTATGCCGTCGCCGGCGATCACTGCGATCCTAAGGGAGTTTTCGCGTCGAGCC
>CAYVRN010000104.1:0-6728 GCA_964453855.1 uncultured Rhodobacterales bacterium | reverse complement strand
CAGCCACATCAGGAACATGGTGCCGCCAACAAGGGTCACAACGCAGGAAATGCGGAAGAATAGACCTGGATCCGTTGCAAGCTCACCCGCTTCAAGGCTGGCTGCAAGCGCCCAACCCTGGAACAACGCCAGTGCGACTGTTCCATAACGGGTGTATTGGTTGATTTTCTTGCGGCCTTGCTCGCCTTCTTTTTTCAACTGTTCCAGTTGCGGAACCATTGACGTCAGAAGCTGAATGATAATCGACGCAGAGATATACGGCATGATGCCTAGGGCGAAAATCCCCATGCGGCTAATGGCACCGCCTGTGAACATGTTCAGAATGCCGCCCAGTCCTGCGGATGCCGACTCCATGAAATCTTTCAGCGCCTGACCGTCGATTCCGGGTACCGGAATGTAAGTACCAAGACGGTAGATAATCAGAAGTCCGAGGGTAAATAAAATGCGACTACGCAGGTCGGTCGCCTTGGTAAAGGCGGACCAGCTGGTGTTCGCGGCCATTTGCTCTGCTGCAGATACCATTAAGGTCTCTCTTTCATGCAAACGCCGCCCGGAGCGGTTTCCCGGCTCAGGCGGCGCTTTTGGAAAACTAAGTGCGTATGTAAGCAGCCTTAACGCTGCCTACAACAGTTATTCGGCTGCTTGCGCCGAAGTGACCGAAAGCGAGCCGCCTGCTTTTTCCACAGCTTCAACGGCAGACTTCGATGCGCCGGTGACCTGAAGATCGACCTTGGCGTTAAAATCGCCTTTGGCCAGAACGCGGATGCCGTCCAGTTTGCGACGAACCAGACCAGAAGCAACCAAAACGTCTTCGGTGATCGCGGCCGAAGCGTCGATCTTTTTCTCGTCGATGAATTTCTGCAGGATGCCCAGATTGATCACAGCGAACGACTTGCGGTTCGGCTTGTTGAAGCCACGCTTTGGCAGACGCTGGTACAATGGCATCTGACCGCCTTCGTAACCGTTGATCGCTACACCCGAACGCGATTTCTGGCCTTTGATACCACGGCCACCCATCTTACCTTTGCCCGAACCAGGGCCACGGCCTACACGAGTGCGCGCTTTGCTGGCGCCCGGATTGTCACGGAGTTCATTCAGTTTCATATCGCTTCTCCTTTGCCGGATGTGACCCCTGAAGCGAAAACGGGTCAACCACGGCGTTTCTTGGTTTTTGATTCTGCGGGCGCAAAGCGTCCACCGGGGGCGTATAGACAGACTTTGCCGTTTCATCAAGTCTTGGCTGATGTGGCGTGTAAAAATAGCGAATGTCGTGCGGCTTGCGGGTGTAATTTCCCAAAGATTTTGTGTCCGCCATTGATGTGTGGGCTGTTGAGTGGCGAAAATTAATTTGCCAAATAAAAATCTAAATATATGAAAATAAACAATAAAAAATGATGTAAATTTACCTGCTTCATTTTGGCACGGAACTTGAAGTCTCTCTGGCAATCTTGTGTCGGGAAATAGACTGGAGAACCGAAATGACATTTATTAACACCAACATCGGTGCAATCACCGCTCAGTCCACCATGAGCAAAGTGAACAGCGATTTTGAAACTGCAATGACCCGCCTGTCTTCGGGCCTGCGTATCAACGCAGCAAAAGACGACGCGGCTGGTATGGCCATCGCCGAAAAAATGACCTCGCAGATCATGGGTCTGGATCAAGCTGTTCGCAACGCGACTGACTCGAAAAACCTGCTGGACACCACAGAAGGCGCGCACCAGGAAATCAGCAACATGCTGCAGCGTTTACGCGAGCTGTCGGTTCAGTCGGCCAACGACACCAACACCAGCTTTGACCGTTCACAGCTGACCGCCGAGGCGACACAGCTTGTGACCGAGATCAACCGCGTTTCGTCAGATACTACCTTTAACGGCATGAACGTTATTGATGGCTCGTTCACCGGTAAGCAGTTCCAGATCGGTGCAGACGCCGGTCAGGTTATGAACATCGACGTTGACTCGGCCGCGGCAACTGCCATCGGCGCACACACTCTGGATACAACCGTTTCGGTCATCGAGGGCGCGGACACTGGAATCGCTGCATCGACAACTGTGGCTATCAGCGGCCCAGAGGGCGCGGCTTCGGTTAACACCACTGCAGGTATGTCGGCCAAAGATCTGGCTGCTGCTATTAACAACGTAGCGGTTTCGACCGGCGTTGAAGCCACCGCTGTCACAAATGCGAAACTGTCGAACTTGTCGGGCATCGACTCGTTCAGCATGGACTTGAACGGTGTGTCGATCGGTCAGGTTAACATCAGCGACACAAACGACCTGAGCTCGCTACGTGACGCGATCAACAACCAGACAGGCCGTACCGGCGTGACCGCGACACTGGGTTCGACCGGAGGCGAGATCATCCTGACTTCGAATTCGGGCGAAGATATCCTGATCGGTGGATATGATGGTACGGCTTCGATCGATGTTGAATCGCTGGATAAAAATCTGGCCGTTTCCGGCACCGCAAACAAAGTAACCATGGACTCGGACGCAACACCGGCCGTGACCACCGCCGCGATCTCGGGTCAGGTTTCGATGACCTCGACCAAAGCGTTCTCGGTCACTGACTCGGTTGCAGCAACTGACGGCACAACCTTCTTCGAAGCCAGCCCGAATCTTTCGGACCTGAATTCGGTTGCCGAGATTGATCTGAGCACAGCCAAAGGCGCATCGGCCGCGATTGATATCATCGACGTGGCGATCTCGAAGATCACCGAGGCTCGGGCTGAACTGGGTGCGGTTTCCAACCGTTTGGACAGCACTATTTCGAACCTATCGAACATCTCGGTCAACGTTGAAGCGGCGCGTTCGAACGTTATGGACGCAGACTTTGCGAAAGAATCGACTGCGCTGGCACGCGGTCAGATCCTGTCGCAGGCTGCAACAGCGATGCTGGCTCAGGCCAACAGCTCGAAGCAGGGCGTTCTGTCGCTGCTGAAAGGCTAAGTTAGCTGCCAAAAGTAAATTATATTCTGCCCCCGACACCACAAAAGGTTTCGGGGGCCGTTTTCGTTTTTAGCTATGTTTTATTGCGGATTGTCTTGACCCTCTGACGTGAAGCCCCGACATAGAGGGCACAAAACGCCGGAGAGACATATGCCTACCCGTAACCAAGCCGCGCTTGATTTCCTTCTGACCCGTCGGTCGGTGCCTGCCAAAACCATGACCGCGCCAGTTCCTTCGAGGGACGAGCTTGAAACAATCCTGTCCGCTGCTGCCCGCACACCCGATCATGGCAAGCTAGAGCCATGGCGATTCATAGTCCTTGAACGGCCGGCGTTGGAAAGAATGCTGGACCAAATCGCAGAAGCGGGCCAACGGTTGGGTAAAACCGACGAGGATATCGCTAAGGCGCATTCGAATTATGTGAACGCCCATCTGGCAGTGGTTGTCGTCGAATCTCGGATTGAGGCCGCAAAAGTACCTGAAATCGAGCAGACTTATTCGGCTGGTGCGGTCTGTCTTGCCCTTACCAATGCGGCTTTGGCATCGGGCTGGGGGGCGAACTGGCTTTCTGGTTGGTTTAGTCATGATCCCGCGTTTTGCCAATCGGTCTGGGGATTGGGTGCACACGAGCGTGTGGCGGGTATCATCCATATTGGCACGCCAAAATCCGATCCCTCTGACCGTCCACGTCCGGACCTGAGCCAAAAAGTCAGCTGGATTACGGCATGATTTTCACCAGCTTCTTCAAGGCCCTTGGTCAGGTTGACGATCCACGGTTCCGGCGTGTCCTTTTTTTGGGGGTCGGTCTGACATTGGCTTTATTGATAGCGGCCTATGCTGCATTTTTGCTGCTTCTCAGTTGGCTTTTCGGGAACGAGGTGATCCTGCCCCTAGTGGGCGAGGTCCGCTGGCTGAATGACCTTTTAAGCTGGTCCTCGTTACTGGTGATGATTCTGCTATCAACTTTCTTGATGATCCCGGTCGCCTCGGCAATCACGTCCATGTTCCTGGACGATGTGGCGCAAGCGGTCGAGGACAAGCATTTCCCGCATCTGCCCAAGGTCGCGCCGGTGCCCTTTGGGACTGCCTTGAAAGATTCGGTCAACTTTTTGGGTGTCTTGATCGCTGCGAACACGGTTGCCCTAATCCTGTACGCGATTTTCACTCCGTTTGCCCCGCTGATCTTTTGGGGGCTGAACGGGCTGTTGCTGGGGCGCGAATATTTCCAGTTGGCAGCGATGCGCAGGGTGGGGCTGCAAAAAGCCAAGGAACTGCGCAAAGCAAATGCCGGTAAAATCTGGTTCGCAGGAACGCTAATGGCTATCCCGCTGTCGATCCCGATATTGAATTTGGTGATCCCGATCCTAGGAGCGGCGACCTTTACCCATATTTTCCACGGGATCGCGGCAAAAAGCCGTTAATTCATCATTCCCATCCAGTCGATATCCTTGGCGGTGACGATATCGAAGATGATCAAGTAGGAAATGACTGCCCACAAAACCAGCGTGATCAACGTGGTGATCTTGGCCTTTTTCTTGATCTGAGGGTTCTCTGGGGATGACGCATGCGTGCCCGGCACCACCTCTCCGCTTTCGCCTTGGGTTTTCAGGCGCATGGGCAGGATCATGAGGAACAGCATGAACCAAATGACGGCGAAAAGTACAAAAGAAGACGTGATAGCCATGGGGCATCCTTGAGATCAGTGGTGGGGCGGATGTAGCACCCGCCCGTCGAATGTCCAAGCCTTAGACCTGCTCAAGCTCGATCAAGCAGCCATTGAAATCTTTCGGATGCAGGAACAGAACCGGCTTGCCATGGGCGCCGATTTTTGGCTCACCACTACCCAAAACGCGGGCACCAGTTTCCTGAAGGTGATCCCGAGCGGCGATGATATCATCAACTTCATAACAAATGTGGTGAATGCCGCCCGAGGGGTTCTTGTCCAAAAACCCCTGAATTGGGCTGTTTTCGCCCAGCGGGTACAACAGTTCGATCTTGGTGTTTGGCAATTCGATGAATACGACGGTTACACCGTGGTCGGGCTCGTCCTGAGGGGCATTGACCTTGGCCCCTAGCGCCGAACGATACTGCTCGGATGCGGCTTCAAGATCCGGGACTGCGATTGCAACGTGATTCAAACGACCGATCATAACGGGCTCCTCCTGTGCGTTTGCAGGGTTATGCGGTTTTTGCCGCAGCGCGGCAAGTGGACAGGGCATCGCACCTTTTAACCCCCTGTTAGGCATGACGCGGCAATCTGTTCGAGAAAGAAGGAGAATCGTATGGATAACCTTGCCCTTGGACTGAACCCCGCCCCAACCCCGTTGCGCCCTTTGCTTGGTCTGACGATTCTCGTGGTCGAAGACAGCAGATATGCTTGCGAAGCCTTGCGTCTGATGTGCCTGCGCAGCGGTGCCCGAATCCGCAGGGCGGATTGTTTAGCCTCGGCGCGGCGTCATTTGGGCGTGTACTTGCCATGTGTCATCCTGATTGATTTGGGTCTTCCTGATGGGTCTGGCACGGATCTAATTGCCCAGCTGGCTGCTTTGCCGAACCCGCCAGTGATTTTAGCAACCAGTGCAGACGATTTTGCCGAACCAGTGGCGATTGCGGCGGGGGCGCACGGGTTTTTGCCCAAGCCGCACGACAGCTTATCGGATTTTCAGGAATGCATTTTGGGCCATCTGCCTGTTGAACGGCAACCGGGCGGGCCGCGATTGATCAATCAGGAACGGATCGAGGCGGATCAGATTTCCTATCGTGATGATCTTGCGCTGGCGGCAGAACTGCTGCGGCGTAATCCCTCGCCCGAGTCTTTGTCCTATGCCGCCGCTTTTATATCTGGCATCGCGCGACAGGCGCATGATGACACCTTGGCCATGGCCGCCGCACGCCTGCGCGGCAGTTCCCCAAACGCACCCGAGGTTGAGCAAACGGCCTGTCTTTTGATTGACCGCATCGTGGAAACGCCGGTGATGTAAACAAGAAACCCCGATCATCAGACCGGGGCTTCTCTTAATAATATCACCGCTTGGGATCACTCCTGCGGGATGACCCGTAGCGACAGCTCCATCAGCTGATCTGATGATGGCTCGCTTGGGGCGTTCATCATCAGGTCTTCGGCGCGCTGGTTCATCGGGAACATCATCACTTCGCGGATGTTCGCTTCGTCAGCCAGAAGCATTACGATCCGGTCGATACCGGCCGCGCAACCGCCGTGCGGCGGGGCGCCGTAGTGGAACGCGTTGAACAGAGCGCCAAAGCGCGACTTCACTTCTTCAGCGCCATAGCCTGCCAGTTCGAACGCTTTCAGCATCAGGTCGGGCTTGTGGTTACGGATCGCGCCAGACACCAACTCGTAGCCGTTACAGGCCAGATCGTACTGATAGCCCAGAACGTCCAGAGGGTTGCCGTTCAGTGCCTCCATGCCACCCTGCGGCATCGAGAACGGGTTGTGTTCAAAGTCGATCTCGCCGGTTTCCTCGTCCTGTTCGTAAATCGGGAAATCAACGATCCAAGCAAAGGCAAAGCGGTTTTTGTCGGTTAGACCCAACTCATTGCCAATTTCCACGCGAGCGCGGCCTGCAACAGCTTCGAAATTCTTCGGTTTGCCGCCAAGGAAGAACGCTGCATCGCCCTTGCCAAGACCAAGCTGTAGACGAATTGCCTCGGTCCGCTCGGGGCCGATGTTTTTGGCCAGCGGTCCCGCGGCTTCCATGCCGTTCTCGCCGTCGCGCCAGAAGATATAGCCCATACCGGGCAGACCCTCTTTCTGGGCAA
>CAYVRN010000103.1:0-6787 GCA_964453855.1 uncultured Rhodobacterales bacterium | reverse complement strand
CGGCAAATCGCCCCAAATTCTGTGAAGGGAGAAGCAGAGCTTGCCTTGCGCCTTCAGGGACCGCTCACCCTGGAGGCATTGTCTGGGGTTGTTCAGGCGACAGACGTGCATCTTTCGTTGCCAACTGTGCGCAACAGTCTGACAGGTGTTGCACTGATAGCTGAACTGAACAACGGGCGCGCGCGGATCAGGTCGACCGCGAATGTCGCTTCCGGGGGGCAATTGAGTACAAGCGGATCCGTTGGCTTGCTGACGCCCCAAACAGTGGATGTAAACGTGCTGGTCGATCGGGCGCGTTTGACCGACAATCAACTCTACACTTCCGTGGCGTCGGGAGAGCTTTTCTTGAAAGGTTCCGCTGACGATGCATTCACCCTGACCGGAGACCTGATGCTTGAGGCTTTGGATATTCGTATCCCTACGTCAAACCCGGTTGCGTCCGGCGACCTGCTGGACATTGAACATCGAAATGCATCGGTGGAAAGTTTGCGCACCCTGGCCAATGCCGGATTGGATAGGCCGCAGGACACGGCAAAGAATGACGCAACGAACCCCATCAATCTGGACCTGACCCTGTCCGCCGAGAACCGGATCTTTGTGCGGGGTCGTGGTCTGGATGCAGAGCTTGGGGGTGTCCTTCGTCTGGGTGGTACGTCCTCGGCAGTGATCCCTCAGGGGCAATTCGCTCTGATCAGAGGGCGTTTGGACATTCTAGGTAAGCGCTTGGATCTAGAAGAGGGAACTGCACGTCTGCAAGGTCAGTTTGTTCCCACGCTTAGAATGGTCGGTTCATCGCAAGCAGAAGAGATCACTGTCCGGATCATCCTAGAAGGGCCTGCGTTGTCTCCGGAACTGACGTTCCAATCTGATCGGTCCTATCCCCAAGATGAAATTCTTGCGCAATTCCTATTCGGACGCGAGCTGGCAAAAATCTCGGCGTTGCAAACGGTTCAACTGGCGTCGGCAGTCGCCACACTGGCTGGTCTGGGCGGGGACAGTGTTTTGGAACGTGCAAGGCGGAGCGTTGGGGTGGATGATCTGGATGTAACGTCAAACGCTGACGGGAATACATCGGTGAGCGTCGGGAAGTATTTAGGTGACAACATCTACTCGGACGTCGAAGTGGATTCCAACGGGCGCAGCGTGATCAACCTGAACCTAGATCTTATGCCCTCGACCGTTTTGCGCGGCACCGTAGATTCGGAAGGCTCTTCGCATATCGGACTGTTTTTCGAGAGGGATTATTAAGTGTGAAAACACGGGGCCACAGTTACTTACGCTCTAAGTTCTTGTGTTCGGAAGTTTCGCAGGGACTGCCGTTTGAAAGAATGGTCTGCCGCTCAATGTTTGAATCCTTAGGAAAGAAAATCCGCGCAAATCTTACTGAAACGTGCCTTGTCCTTTCCAAAAAACTTCTCTAACACATCGCTACCTTTCGTGACTCGGAAAGAGAGTCGCTTTGGGCCCAAGTGGCGGAATGGTAGACGCAGGGGATTCAAAATCCCCCGCCTTTGCGGGCGTGCCGGTTCGAGTCCGGCCTTGGGTACCAATTATGATCTAGCAATAACCGTGTTTATGTTCGCAGCCTGTACTAGCGGCAGCAGTCAAAGCAAACACACCTTTGAAGTTAGATGATATTTTAGTCAAAAGGGCATAATTGAAGGCCGTTTGACACGTTCTGCTTACGCTCTAGATAACAGACGATTGGTCATCTTTTCTGCGGGGTTGGTAACGGTGCGAACTTTACTTTCTGGCGTGATCGGAGTGCTTATGTGCGGTGGCTTCGCCCATGCTGAAACCACCCCAAGAGCCACAATTTCTGCTCAGCTGTCGGCATTTGAGCAACGGTCCTATGAGGAAGCGTTTCGGTATGCTTCGCCCAGAATCCAAAGGGTGTTCAAATCTCCAGAGGCCTTTCGAGACATGGTGATCCGGGACTATCCCATGATCCATGATCCCAGAAATGTTGTATATCTGGAAACCCACGATCTGGGCAGGTCGGTGTATCAAGAGATGCTGTTTGTCGATGTCGATGGGCGGGCCCACAGTTTTTTTTACGAGATGGTCAAAATAGACGGAGGATGGCGGATCGACGGAGTATACCCGCATCCGACAACCGGGCTCGACGCCTAACCCCGCCACTTATCTTTGAACAGTGCTCGTGTGAGGTTCAACATCATGCCACGTTTCCCCCTTGTTCTCGGTTTGCTGGGTACGTTGCCGTTCTTGGCAGCTGCCCTAAGCAGCCTAATTTCGATTCCGCTTCCTGCTAAGCTGACTGGTCCAGGTGCCGGTATCACCTACGGCGTCGTAATTCTGTGTTTCATGTCTGGCATCCTCTGGGGGTTTGCAACCAATGCACAGGCAAAAGTGGCAGGCAGGGCGTATGTGCTGTCCGTAGTGCCAGCTCTGTGGGTATTTTTCGCGATTGGGGCGTCTCCGCTACTTGATCTGACGGCATTGATTGCTGGCTTTATCGGGGTTTTGTCGATCGAATTCTGGTTTCAAAAGCACCAACTGACACCAGATTGGTGGTTAAGAATGCGCGGGATTTTAACGACCATTGTTGTAATCTGTCTGGCGGTGTGTGCGCGGGCTGTCCTCTAATTTGGTAATATCAGGATCGCCCGAAAGTCGTTCACATTTGTCATCGTAGGCCCTGTGATGATCTGGTCATCCAACTTTTTGAAAAAGCGGTGGGCGTCGTTTGTCTCAAGCGCTGCTTTTGCAGATGTGTCAGTCTGGTCTGCCTTTGCTAACATTTCGGGTCCGGCATAGGCGCCGGCCACTTCGGCGGCGCCATCTACGCCGTCCGTGTCGCAGGCAAGTACATGGATACCCTTTGCACCGTTTAACGCGACAGCCGCAGCCAGTACGTATTCGGCATTCGGACCGCCAATGCCGTCGCCGCGTTTTGTAACCGTACATTCCCCGCCGGACAACAAAAGGATCGGCGTGTCGCCTGGCGACATGGTGCCCTGTATGCTCAGGGCCATGTTCGCGTGTTCGGCAGCCAAATCGCGGGCTTCGCCTTCCAGAGCATCACCAAGAATGCGCACCTCTACTTCGCCGGAGTTCTTTGCTGCTTCGTTTAGAGACCGCGCAGGGGCGGCGATTATGACGGACCTTGCTGTTTCTAAAACGCTAGCCCCTTTGCGAGGACCATCGAGCGAGGTCTTGACAGCGGCGCGAAGATGGTTTGGTAGGTCAATGTTGCGCCTATCGATAATCTCTAGGGCGGCTTTTGCGGTGCTGGTGTCAGCCACGCTAGGCCCCGATGCGATCAGGGAAGGATCATCTCCTGGAATGTCCGAAATCATCAGGGTGATCAGACGAGCCGGGTACACTGCTTCTGCCAGTTTGCCCCCTTTCACACGCGACAGCCTTTTGCGGATTGTGTTCATTTCGGAAATCGGAGCACCCGAGGCCAGAAGGGCTTTGTTCAGCGACATTTTTTCGTCAAGTGTCACGCCTTCAATAGGGGCGCATAGCAAGGCAGAGCCGCCGCCAGAAATCAGCGCAATTACGGTATCGTCCGAGGACAGATCAGATACCAGCTCCAATAAATGGCGGGTTGCGCTCTCTCCGGCTGCGTCGGGGACCGGATGGGCGGCTTCAACGACTTTGATACCCTGTGTCGGTCGCGCATAGCCATATCGGGTGATGACATAGCCCTCGCAGGGGCCGTATTGTGCTTCGACAGCTTCGGCCATGCGGGCGCTTGCTTTGCCTGCGCCGATTATCAGTAGCCGTCCGACAGGTTTTGGAGGCAGATGCGCTGCGACAACCTTCATCGGATCGGCAGCGGACACCGCATGGTGAAAAAGACCTATGAGATAGGCTTTGGGGTCAAGGATTATCATGTTTTATTCGTCCGGCCGAGTTTTCGTTCAGATATCAGAAGTGGCGTTGTCCTGTAAGCCGGGATGTCGATTTCAGGCGCTATGAACACTTGGTTTTGTCGCCATACTTGCAAGCGTTTGACAGGCGCTGTAGCCAAGTAGCATGAAACCGTTTCTTATCCTACAACTCCGTCCCGAAGATGAAGCCGCCGACAATGAGTTCGAGGCGTTTTTGGACAAGGGGGATTCCAGCCGTCAGACGTTGTGCGTCTGCGTTTGGACCAGCAAAGTTTGCCGTCGGATCTGAACTTGAACGACTACGCAGGGGTCATCGTTGGAGGAGGGCCAGGGTGTGTGTCTGATCCCGAAGACACGAAAGACACTGTCGAAAAACGCATTGAAGATGAAATTTTGGGGCTGATGCCCGAAATTTGTGAACAGGACATTCCGTTTTTGGGCTGCTGCTATGGATTGGGCATTCTGGGGCATCATTTGTCAAAAGGGTCTGTGTCCAAGGACCAATACGGAGAGCCCGTTGGCGGCGTTGACTGTTCGGTCACGGAAGACGGCAAAGCCGATCCGCTGCTCACGGGCATACCCGACGATTTCAGGGCTTTGGTTGGGCACAAGGAAGCGGTGCAAAGCCTGCCTTATGGGGCTGTTCACTTGGTTCAATCGGATCCGAGGCCTTTTCAGATGTTGCGTTATAAAACGAATGTATACGCAACCCAATTCCATCCCGAAGCTGATGCCAAAGGCTTTGAGACGCGCATTCGGATTTACCGGCACAAGGGATATTTTCCGGCTGATGCGGCGGATGAATTGATCGAAACCATTCATCAGGAAGATATCCGCTTTCCGGCGTTGATCCTTCAGAATTTTCGCAAATTGTACGGCACCTAGCCAAACCGACAAAAATACCGCACGCTGGTTTTTGCGTGCGGTATCGAGTGGTGCAAACCGCCTGGGAGGGAGAGCCGGTTTGATCGCCTTGGAGAGAGGGTCAGTTGTTTGCGTTGTTTTCCTGCGAGTTTCCGGGGTCGACATCCAGATACTGATCCAGCGAGGTATCTTCATCCATTGTAGCGTAGGCATCTGCGCTGAAGTAGGAATCATTTTTGAAGTTGCCGCATTGTCCCCGGATGACATCTTCCGCGCCATTTCCCTTTCCCGCATTAGAGCACCGATTGACCAGCATCTGGAATTGTTTATCGGATGACCAGTTGGCGCTGTCGGCAATGGCTGGAAACGCCGCAGTCGAGGCGAGAGTTGCGATGATGAGTACGTGTTTCATAGTATGCTCCATTCGTCCCAAATTGTTCGGAATGAGACCAAGTTAGGCACCGATTAAGACCCAATTGCGGCAGGAAAAATCGCATTTTGGCAATTTGATGCCGATTTAAACTTAGGTGGAAACAGTCAACTTGGTGAAGCACTTTTGATGGTTAAAGAGCGCTTAATGCTGCACTAAATTATGCGTTCTATACGATAATTTTATGATCGCGTTAGCTGCGCCAATCCACAATATCGTCAACTTTTGCCCGATTGGTTCGGAATTGATTGGCGGGATGGGAATCGTCTCGCAAGCCGAATGAAATGCAACACACGATTTGGCGTTCTTCCGGTATGTTGAAATACGCACGAAGCTGATCAGAAAACCCTGCGGGGGCAGCTTGGGGGATGCTTGCCACTCCCGCTGCCTCGGCAGCCAGACAAAAACCCGTCACGAAGCCACCGGTATCCATCACGCCGTAGGGGCCAAGCGCCCGATCTGAGGTTACAAGCGCAACGTGAGGCGCGTCGAAGAACCGGAAGTTTTTCATCATTTCCCGCGCAGATCCTTCGCGGTCGCCTTTGATAACTCCCACCTGTTCATAAAGCTGCCACCCGCATTCCCGGCGTCTGTCGCGGTAAACGCCATGGTAGCCTTCGGGAAAGGGGACGTCAGCGTTGTGAGCAGCTTCTTGCGCAGTGATGTACATGAATTCGCGCAAGCGTTCAGTTTCCTGTCCGCTTGTGATCGTCAATTGCCAAGGCTGCGCATTACACCAACTAGGAACCCGCTGGGCCGTTTGGACGATTGCCGCGATGGTGTCCCGCGGCAGTTGGTCGGGCAGATAGCCCCGACAAGAATGACGCGCCTGCATGAGCGCGTCAAAGCTTTCTAGATCAGGTTTCTGGGTCATTCAGGTATGATCACTGTAAGTCCGAACATTCTCCAGACCTGCATACCGCCTCGATAGAGACTGATCAACTCGGGCGGATATCCCGCAGCAATCATGAAACGAGCGGCGGAAGGGGATTGTCCACACCACGGGCCGTTGCAGAACAGCGCCACGGGTTTGGCCTCGGAGCAGTCGTAGACGTCGAAATCAGGAATACACCCCAAACCTTCAAGCGAGTCGGTGACTTCGTCATAGGGAATGTTGATCGCACCGGGGATTGTGCCGCCCAGATAGTTGCTGCGAATACGGCTGTCGATGACGACGGTTTCACCGTCTTGCAGGATATCAAGCAATTCCAGCTCGCCGATTAAATGGGTACCTTCAACCGCATTGATTGGCTGGATGCAGAACGGCGGGCAGGGGCGCGAGGTTCGGGACCATTCGCCCCAAAGTTCGTTTTCGGTATCGGGAATGCGGCTGATTTCAACCGGACCATCGGGTGTGTCGACCGTTACCGACGGGACACCATGAGTGATGTAAACTGTATCCTCTTCGGCCCAGACGGGTCCGGCCAAAAGAGCAACGGCGATTGCAGCGACAAGATGCTTGATCATATTACCTCAACACGTGAACTGAGCATTTGGCATGACGGACAACGTGATGGGCGGTGGACCCCAGGAAATAGTCCTGCATGCCGGGACGGTGTGATGCAATGATGATTAAGTCGTGTCCATGTTTTTCGGCAAACTCAAGAATAGTCGTGGACGAATGTCCGCTTAT
>CAYVRN010000102.1:0-6823 GCA_964453855.1 uncultured Rhodobacterales bacterium | reverse complement strand
GTTCGGCCTTTCTGCGGAACATCTGATCACGGTGCATCCCGGGCTCGTCGTCACCTCACTCACCGCTTTCGGGCAATGCGGTCCGCGCGTGGCCGAACATGCGTCCGATACCACCGTCATGGCGCTGTCGGGCCTGATGGCGGTCACAGGCTTCGCCGGGTTGCCGCCGTTGCGGCTCGGCTTCGACCAGATCACCTCGCTTGGCGGGCTGCAAGCAGCGCTCGGGACGCTGATCGCACTTTATGCCAGAGCCAGCGATGGGCTTGGCCAACATGTCGACGTCTCGGTGCTGGATGCGGCGCGGCTGGCCAACTACCGCGAACCACTACGCTGGGAATTCCAACGTGCGGTCGAGACCCGGCGAGGCAATGTGGCCCGGCGCGGGCGCGGCGGCTTTACCTCGAACGTCTGGCGCTGCCGCGACGGTTGGGTGACCTGGTCGGCCAGCGATGACCCCAAACGAGCGCGCTCGTTCTTCGATGCCGCCCATGCGAAAGGCATGGCGCTCGACTGGCAAGACCACAACTTTGCAGCTGAGCTTCCTGCCGATATGGACCAGTCACGTATCGATGCGCTCGAAGCGGCAATCGCCCCATTCTTTGAACTCTATTCCCGGAACGAACTGGAGGAGATGGCGCGCGAAAAGGGGTGGATCCTGATCGCCTTTCTCGACATGGCCGAAGCGAGGAGTCAGCCGCAGCTTGGTGCGCGCGGGTTCTGGACCGAAGAGAATCTGGGCCAGCTGCGCATTCCGGTACCCGCGTTCCCGTTCCGCGCGTCTGCCGATCAGCCGCGGCATCGCGGACCGCCACCGGAACCCGGGCAGGACAACGCGACAATCTATTCAGAGCTTGGGCGATCACCCGAGGACATTGCCCGGCTCAAGGCGGAGGGGGTCATCTGATGCCGCTCTCCGGTCTCAAGGTACTCGATCTTTCGCGGTTCCTGCCCGGTCCACAGGCGGCAGCACTGCTTGGTGACTATGGCGCCCAGGTGACCCGGGTCGAGCACCCCCGGCACGGCGCGGCGCGAGATCGGGCATTCGGCATCGACGGACTTTCAGGGGATGCACGGGCCAAAGCGCGCGAGGCCGACCTGACCGGTCGTGGCAAACGTCACCTGCGATTTGCCTTTGACGAGGGCGAGGGGCGCGACCGACTGATGCGCCTCATCGCAGACAGCGACGTTCTGATCCACGATTTCCGCGCGGCGGCTGCGACGGCTCTGCAGCTCGACGCCGCGACTTTGCGCGCGGAAAAACCCGACCTGATCCACGTGGCGGTCTCGGCCACTGGCGAAACCGGGCCACGTGCCGGGGCCGCCGGGCACGATCCGATCCCTCTGGCGCTATCGGGGGCGCTGGCGCGAACGGGCACCCCACCGCGTCTTTTCGGTTTCCCGCCCTCGGATCTGTTGACTGCCGCGCACGCCGCTTTTGCGGTCATGGTCGCTTTGCATCGACGAAAGGAGACGGGAGAGGGTGCGGCGCTCGACGTTTCGATGTCGGATTCCGCACTTGCGATGATGGCCTCGGTCTTTTCGCGCCAGCAGCGAAGCGGGGTCGAACCGCCGCTGGATTTCCAGATCGGTGACAACGCAGTTTTCGATACGGCGGAGGGCGCTCATGTCGTCGCGACGAACATGGAACGGCCATTCTGGGACAGGTTCTGCGGCGTGGTGGGCCGCCCCGACCTGGCGGAACGGTACGCGGACACCGACAGGGCAGGATTGTTGAAAGAGCTGGCTGCGCTGTACCGGGCCCGGACCCGTTCCGACTGGGACCTTTTGGCCCGAGAACACGACTTGCAGATCGCCCCGATCCTCAGCCCCGCCGAGGCTCTGAAGGAGCAGCATCACCACGCGCGCGGCGCATTGAGGCGGACCGATCTTGGCACGGTGCTTCCGGGGGTCGCGGTTCGGTTCACCGACCTGCAGCCCCGACCCCCAAATCCGGCACGCGAACCGGAGGTACTCAACTGATGAAAAATGAACCACCAAAAAGAGGCAAAGCAGTTCAACGCGGCATGGCGGGGTTGGCCCGCGGCTGCATCAGCGGACCGGTCCAGACCGGCCAAAAGGGAGGAAAACGACCATGATTTTTGACCTGACACGCCGCGGGTTCGCGGCACTAGCAATCGGCGCCGTGATGGCCACGGCAGCGTCGGCTGCGGACATCACCATCCGCTATGCATCGCCCTATCCGCCCAACCACATCTTCTCAAAAGCCGACATGGCCTTTTTCGAGAAGGTGAAGGAAGAAAGCGGCGGCAGGGTGGAGTTTCAGCCCTATTGGGCGCGCACCCTGATTTCGGACCGTGAGGGCATAGAGCAGCTTGCTGCGGGCGTTGCTGACATGGCCTTTATTGCGCCGATCTACTCGCGCACCGGCAAGGACATCACCAAGTCAATCTCGGGCTGGGTCGATCCGCGCCTGACGCCGATTCAGAAGGTCGAGCTGTTCTGGAAACTCTGGGACAAGTACCCTGAACTGCGCGCCGAATACGAAAGCGTCCACCTGATCGCGGCCCATGCGGGCGACAACATGCATATCCAGACCGCGGACCGCGCGGTGCGCTCGGTCGAGGATATGGCCGGTCTGCGGCTGAAGGCCACCGGTGAATCGGTTGCCGTTCTGAACGAGTTGGGCGCCGCCGGCGTCGCCATGCCCATGGGTGAGGTCTATGTCGGACTTCAGAAGGGCATCCTTGATGGCACCGTGGCCCCATACGAGACGCTGATCGGCTTCAAGTTCGCCGAGGTGGTCAAGTATTACACCAAGGTCCCGATGCCGCGTTCGGCCTATGGGAGCCGCGCCATGAACCTTGACAGCTGGAATGCGCTGCCTGCGGATATTCAGCAGATCATGACCGACAATGCCATTTTCTGGGCCGAGCAAATGGACGCCTTCGCCAAAGCGCAGGACGACGAGGGCCTGGCCTTCGGGATGGAGCAGGGGGTCGAGTTCATCGAACCCGACGAGGCACTTCTGGCAGCGGTGCGCGATGCACAGGCCAAGATCTGGAGCGCGCGCGCGATCGAGCTTGACGACAAGGGCCTGCAAGGCACGGCGATCATGCAAGACCTGCAAGCCTGGAGCAAAGAGATGCTTGGCGAAAGCTGAGGTAGAGGGCGGCCCGGTACAAACTGAGGTACCGGGCCGCGCCCAAACCGTTGCGAAGGGGACACGTCGATGACAATTCTGCGCCGCCTTGCGGGGGGGATCTATTTCATGAGCCAGATCGTCGGCTCGTTCGCGCTGATCGGGCTGATGTTCGTTGTTGGTGGCACGGTGATCTACCGGTGGTTTGGGGGCACGTTCCAGGGCAGCTATGAAGTTGCCGAAACCTTCACCATCGTCACGATCACCATGGCGATCTTCATGGCGACCGTTAACCGGTCCCATGTGGATGTGCGGCTTATTCATGACCGGTTTCCACCCGCAATCCGACGGGCGCTGATGGTCATCATGGGGCTGATTGCCACGGTTTTCTGGTGCGGTGTCACATGGTCGGTGTTCTTGTTGACGCGTCGGCTGGCCCGGACCGGGGAACTGACCGATGTTCTTCAGATCGACATCGTACCTTTCCGATGGATTACCGTTGTGGGGTGCGCAGCGGTAACGCTGGTGCTGGCATGGCAGACCTTCCGGTGGCTGGCAGGCGACGAGGAAGAAACGGGCGGCGGCCACAGCGTTGAAAAGGGGACTGGCAATGACACCTGAGTTGGTCGGACTTTTCGGCTTTATCGCCCTGTTTTCCATGATCGCCCTGCGAATGCCGATTGCATTCGCAATGGGCATCGTTGGCTTCGGGGGCTTCTGGTACATGACGTCGTGGCAGGCCGCGACCAACCGCATGGCCTCGGTCACCTTCGAACTGCTTTCGAATTTCACCTTTGGCGTGCTGCCGCTGTTTCTTCTCATGGCGCAGGTGACGTTCAAGTCCGGGATCGGCAAGGATCTTTATGACCTTGCCGCAAAGTGGCTTGGCCACCGGCCCGGCGGGCTGGCGATGGCCACCGTCTTCGGCTGTGCCGGGTTCGCCGCCGTTTCTTCATCGTCCATCGCGACGGCGGCCACGTTCGGTTCGGTGGCCCTGCCAGAGATGAAACGCTATAACTACCATCCGCGTCTGGCCACCGGCTGTATCGCGGCGGGGGGCACCATCGGATCGCTGATCCCGCCGTCGGGTATCCTGATCATCTACGGGATCCTGACCGAAAGTTCGATTGGCAAGCTGTTCCTGGCGGGCCTGATCCCCGGCATCCTCGAAGCCCTGGTTTATGTGATGGTCATCGCGCTGATCTGCTGGCGCCGGCCCGAGATGGGGCCGCCTGCGCCCCGCGCCTCGATGGCCGAACGGATGCGCGCATTTCTGAAAGTCGGCGAGATCACCGCCCTGATCATTCTGGTCCTTGGCGGGCTGATGATCGGGTGGTTCACACCGACCGAAGCCGCGGCAATGGGGTCCGGTGGCGCAATTCTGATCACCGTCCTGCGCGGCCGCCTGTCGTGGACGCAGTTCCGCGAAGCCGTTGTTTCCACGCTGATGACGTCGGGCTTCATCTTCTCGATCCTGATTATGGCGTTCATGCTGAACGGCTTCGTTGCGCTGACCAACATTCCCTATGCCATCACCGACTATGTTCAGACCCTTCAAATCCCGCCGCTCGGGGTGGTTCTGGTGATCATGGCAATCTACTTCTTCCTGGGCATGGTGCTGGACACGGCCGGTATGATGGCGTTGACCGTTCCGATCTTCTTCCCGATCGTGCAGGCACTTGGCGTCGATCCGATCTGGTTCGGCATCCTTGTGGTGCGCGCGATGGAGGTGTCGATGATCACGCCGCCAATCGGGATCACGGTTTATGTCATGTCGGGCATCGCCAAGGATGTGCCGCTGACGACCATCTTCAGGGGCGTATTCCCGTTCGTGCTCGCCGACCTGTTCCACATCGCGCTGCTCATCGCCTTTCCCGCGCTCGTCCTGTTCCTTCCAAACCTTTGAGGTGGACATGAAACAACCCCTGTCCGGCCTTCGCGTCGCAGATTTCACCCATGTCGTGGCCGGGCCGCTGGCGACCCACATGCTGCGGCTTCTGGGCGCCGAGGTGATCAAGGTCGAAAGCCCGGCCGGCGATCCTTTGCGAAACTATTCTCTGGTCCCGGAAGAACGTGGAATGGCGCCAGCCTTCGTCGGCATAAACGCGGGCAAGAAATCTGTCGTATTGGATCTGAAGTCTCCCGAAGATGCGTCAACGGCACGCGCACTCATCAAATCGGCCGATGTCGTGGTCGAAAACTTCCGCCCCGGTGTGCTCGAACGACTTGGCTTCGGTTTCGAAGCTGCGAAGGCCCTGCGCCCAGGCATCGTCTATTGCTCGGTCTCGGGCTTCGGGCAGACCGGGCCCCTACGTGACCACCCGGCGATCGACCAGATAATTCAGAGCCTTTCGGGTCTGATGAACCTTTCGGGGCTTGAAGAGGACGGACCTATCCGCATCGGGATACCGATCGTCGACACGTTCTCGGGCATGATGGCCGCGCTTGCCATCCTTTCGGCCCTGCTTCAGCGCGAACGCTTCGGCGGCGAGGGGCAATTTGTCGACGTTGCCATGCTGGACACGACAATGCTGATGATGATGGCGGTCGTGAACCCGTACCTGATCAACGGCACCCCCTTCGTGCGTACCGGCAACCGGGGCTTCAGCCGCGCGCCGACTGCCGATACATTCCCGACGGCCGACGGTCGGATTACAATTGGTGCAGTGCAGGAAAATCAGGTGCGTCGGCTGTTCGGCGCTCTGGGCCGCGCTGATCTTTCCAGCGACCCGCGCTATTCGGACCGTGACGCGCGCATGGCCCACGAGGACGAGCTTCAGGCCGAGCTAACAGTTGCTTTCCGCACACGGCCAGCGGCCGAATGGGGCCCGATCCTGGCTGAGGCAGGTGTTCCGGCTGGAGAAGTTCTGGATTTCCATGACCCGATTTCCCGCGGTTGGATCGAAGATCGGGATCTGATCCTCACAATCCCCTATGGTCAGGAAAGCGCACAGATCCTTAACGCGGGCTTCAGGTTCGGGTACGCAGGCCCGGGCATGTCAGAGCCAGCGCCAAGGTTGGGCGAGCATACCGGGACCATCTGACGCGGTTTCGACATATTGGACTTGGAATGAATCCAGGCCACGCTTGTTGGCAAAGTCATGGCCGCCAACAACCGACGCATTGTGCTGCCCACACTCCGAATTCTGCCGTAGCGCGGGTGATCCCCACGGACCCGTCCTGGGGGCATTGCCAAGTTGTTTGGCTGGGTTTGAGAGTTGCCCAGGCTGTGCCGATCAGACGACCATTTCGAGGGTGTTCCACAGATCGAATGCGTCGGATCTGACGTGGCGATAGGAATTTGCGGAAAGTTTATAGCGTCGAGGTTTGAAGATCGTGTTGATCTGATCATGGGCGGTCAGGAACCGTTGAGCTTGTCTCGGCGACTTGAACCGAACCATGAGCTTCTCCCGCTTCCTGGTCGGCCGGTGCGACCCTTCGATCCGGTTGTTCAACCCCTTGTGCGCCCGATGGTCGGAATTCGACGCCAGATGCTTGATCGGCTTGATGTAGCTTCGAAGCTTGTCCGTAACCATAACGCGCGGTTGGCCGAAACGTGCGATCACACTCTCCAGAAAGCGCCTGGCCGCCTTCGCATTACAATGCTTTTGAACAAGAATGTCGAGAACATCGCCGTTGGCATCAACCGCCCGCCAGAGCCAATACTTGGCTTTGTTGCACAAATGGGGTGAAGGGCAGACTTCCCCTTTCCCCGGACGGACT
>CAYVRN010000101.1:0-6909 GCA_964453855.1 uncultured Rhodobacterales bacterium | reverse complement strand
GCATTCGGTGATCTGACCACCATAGCGGCGCACTGTATCTTTCTTCGCCTGTGGCACGGTACGGGGCATGACCACATTGCAGGGCATTCCACGCAGCATCGCCGCATAGCTTAGGCACGATGCATGGTTGCCTGATGAGTGGGTGGCAACGCCTTTTTCGGCCTGTTCCTCGGTAAGTCCGAAAACCGCGTTACAGGCGCCTCGTACTTTGAATGCTCCCGGTTCTTGGAAGTTTTCGCATTTGAAAAAAAGCTCAGCGCCGGTCAGCTCGTTCAGATAGTCAGAGGTTCGAATAGGAGTTTGACGTATATAAGGCTTGATCCGCTCGTGCGCGTCGAGCATGTCCTGAAGGGTTGGGATGGGCAAGGATTCAGACATCAGGCCACCTTTGCGATTGGGGTTGCTTGAGAACTGCGGAAATATTCCTGAGCGGCGGCAACGCCAGAGCCCAAGCGGATATCCATTCCCATATCCACCATGGCCATTTCTGCCACAGAAATTCCGGCCAAAGCCTGCGCTTCGGTCAACATGCCGAGATGCCCGATACGGAACAGTTTGCCAGCCACAAGTCCAAGCCCTGCGCCAAAGGAAACGCCGTATTTGGTGTCGGCATGGCTTACTAATGCATTTCCGTCAATGCCGGGTGTCATGATTGCGGTGACTGTGTCCGAGGCGCTGGCCGGATCGGTGGCGCAAAGCGGCAGGCTCCAACCGGCAACAGCGGCACGAACTCCGTCGGCCATGCGGCGATGACGGGCAAATACGTTGTCCAGCCCTTCGTCTAGCAGCATGTTTGACGATGTCAGCAAGCCGTTCAGCAAACCGACTGATGGCGTATAGGGGTAACCGGCGTTCGGGTTCATCGCCAGCATATCGCGGAAGTCGAAGTAGAAACGAGGCAATTTGGCGCTGTCCATCGCGGCAATGGCCTTTTGGCTGATGCCGACAATCGCCAGACCCGCCGGCATCATAAAGCCCTTTTGGCTTCCGGTAATGGCAACATCGACGCCCCATTCATCCATTCGGAAGTCCATTGACGCGATCGAACTGACGCCGTCAACAAACAGAAGGGCAGGGTGGTTTAGCGCATCCATCGCATGGCGAAGTCCAGCGATATCGCTACGCACACCTGTTGCGGTTTCATTGTGTGTAGCAAGAACGGCTTTGATTTCGTGATTTGTATCCGAAGCTAACGCTTTGGCGAACCCTTCAATCGGCATGGCGTCGCCCCAGTTGGCAGGAACTTGAATAACCTCCAACCCGTGACGACTACACATATCGATCCATTTGCGCGAGAACATGCCAAAATCGGATGCCAGCACTTTGTCGCCAGGGGAAAGCGTGTTGCTGATCGCGGCTTCCCATCCTCCAGTGCCGGAGCTAGGGAAGATAACTGCCTCACCATGCTCGGTTTTCAGAACCTTTTTCACATTGGACAGAGCAGGCAAAAGAATGTCGCGGAATGCGGCCGAACGATGGTCCAGCGTTGGCATATCGCACGCCTTGCGAACTGACTCCGGAATGTTTGTGGGGCCGGGAATGAAAACAGGGTTTTGATTGGGCATGAGGTCGCTCCGATATATCTGAGTGTCCAAAATATCGACGCCCCTGAGTTAGGCAATTTTTTTAAAAGTTTTTCAAAAGATCCCGTATTTTAGAAAAATGTATATAAAACAACATTCTATAATTTACCAAAAAATATTGTATAAATTAGTAAAATGAAAAATTATCAAAGCTATGACATCTGTGGGGTCGAAATATGAGTGAATCACCAAGGCGCGCGCGCGGACGGCCACGCGCGTTTCATGACAAAACTGAAGAAAATAAAATCAAGGCGCTCGACAGATCTCTGTCAATTCTGACCGACCTATCCAAAGCGGACAGCCTGACACTCTCGGAGCTTTCCGAGCGCACAGGCGAAGCGCCAGCGACGGTTTATCGTGCTTTGATAACCTTTGCCGATCATGAAATCGTTCAGCTGGATACAACGACCCAACTTTGGCGCATAGGCCCCGGGGCGTTCCGAATTGGCAGCCGGTTTTTGAGGCGGAACAATCTGCTAGAACACAGCCGACCAATTCTAAGAAAGCTGATGCAAGCAACAAACGAAACGGCCAATTTGGGGGTGGAAAACCACGATCAGGTTCTGTTCGTATCGCAAGAGGAAACCCATCAAACTATCCGCGCGTTTTTTCCACCCGGGACGCTCAGCCCGATGCACAGTTCCGGGATCGGCAAAGCGTTGCTGGCCGAATATCCACCGGAAAGGGTTTTGGCGATCATCCAGAGTATGGGTTTAACCCATTTTACGAACAACACGATTACTGACCCAGAAGGTCTGAATGAGGACTTGGCGACTATTCGCCGCCGGGGCTATTCCTTCGACAACGAGGAACGGACCGAGGGCATGCGCTGCGTTGCGGCGGTTGTCAAAGGACCATACGGTGGCGCTGTCGCCGGAATATCTATTTCCGCGCCCACATTCAGGCTGCCTGAAAATCGTGTCCACGAAATCGGTAATCTTGTTGTGCAAGCTGCGGCGGATTTAACGCGGGTTCTGGGGGGCGAGGTTTAGGCCGCGTCAAGATGGCCAACACACGTCAGAAAAGCGTTCGACACGGCCTAGTGGAGTGATGCCAGTGTCGTTTCAGCATGCCATTCAAATTGCGACCTTTAAAAATAACCCAAGGATCATCAACTTTCATACTCACTACATTTGTAGCTGGATTTGGCGAGCCACTCAGGACAGATTTCAACGCCCCAGCCTGGGGTATCAGTCACCAAAGCTTGCCCGTTCGAGATCGTGAAGGGATCGTTTCGGAACAATTCACTTTGCCACGGGTAATACTCATCACCCTCAATCGAGAATTCCAGATAACGGCCCGGATTGGGTACAGCGCGTAATAGATGCATGGTGAATAGCGTTACCAGTGACAGATTGGCCGCATGCGGTGTACAGGGCAATCCAGCGGCATGACCCATGCGAGCCACCTCCATGCTGCGCACCATCCCCCCAAGATAAAGAACGTCAGGCTGAATGATATCCACGGCACGCATCGCAATGATCCGCTTCCACTGCTGCATATCCCAGTCTTGTTCGCCGCCTGCCACATTTATGGACAACGCGCGCGTGACCTCGGCGGTCTGCTCTAACTCCCAATAGGGGCAAGGCTCTTCGAAATGCTCGTAGCCGTTGTCTTCCAGCATTCGACCGACCTCGATAGCTCGCGCAGGCCCGAAGCCAGAGTTGCCGTCCACCAGCAGCGCTGCTTCCGGTCCCATTGCCTTGCGGATGGTTGGAACGATTGCTTCAGTGCGACCTTGCCATTCATCGCGGTCTTGTCCGCATTCTGCCCCGACGCGCACCTTAAAGGCGTCAAAACCGAAGTCATCGCGCAATTTCAGTAAACGCTTCGCTTCTTCCTCGGGTGTTATGTCCCGGCGCATTGACGAGGCATAGGCCCGAAGAGGACCGGCAGAACCGCCCAACAGCTCGGCGACAGGTTTCTCCGCTGCCTTTCCGCGCCAGTCCCAGACCGCGGTATCCAGTCCAGCCATGGCCCGCCTGAGGTAGGTGCCAGGAAACTTGTGCTCTCGCAGCGGAATATCCGCGATCACGTTTTCTAAAGCGTCCATGCCTCGCCCGAGTGCCCAAGGCGCGACCTGTCGGTGCAGGATTTCGCATGTTAGATCACTGCTGTAGGTGGACACCTGTCCCCAGCCAGTGGTGCCATCTTCCGCTGTGACCCGAACAAAGCCGACAAGCGGCGTGCAAAATGTCTCGAGCTTGCGGATGCGCGGCCCAGTGTCAGCGGTAATGTTTGAGTTGGAGACTGGCACCGCGCCGGACATAGAATAAGGTGTGCTCATGCGTCCTCTGCAATTAGATCAGCGGCGCGGTACGCCAGCATCATGGTGGGCGCATTGGTGTTGCCCGAAGTTATGTTAGGAAAGACCGAGGCATCTACAACGCGAAGTCCTTGCACACCGTGCACTTGCAGGCGCGGGTTGACAACCGAGGTCTGCGGGTCCGCTCCCATGCGGCAAGTGCCAATGGGATGGAAGACGGTGCCGCAGCGTTCGCGGAAGTCAGCCAGGATTTGGTCATCGGACATATCACGCAAGTCAGGACCAAATGCCGTGTCTACCAGACTTTGCAATGCCTTGGTGTTGATCAAGCGCTGACATAAGCGGCCGCCGGCCACAACCTGCGCCTTGTCAACGTCGGTTGCCAGTGAATTCGGCTGGATCTTAGGTGGGGCTGCCGGATCGGCCGCGCTGATATCAATGCGACCTCGGCTGGTGGGGCGCGATGGTTGAAAGCCGATAATGAAGCCCGGGAACGGATCAGGTTGAACCACCGTACGTTTACCATCAGGCGATGTCGTGTAGGTTACCGGGTTGAAATAGAGTTGCTGGTCGGGCTGATCCTGATTTGGATCGGACCGGAAAAAACCGCCGCACTGGTTCACGGACAGGGCAAGCGGTCCGCGTCGCGTTATCATATATTGTATGGCAGCCCGAAGTTTGCCGCTGAATGGTCGCAAAACATTGTTCAGCGTCGGCTCTGTGGCCTTGAAGTAATAGTTGATGCCCAGATGGTCTTGTAAATTACCACCAACATGTGGCGCATCCAACAAAGGTGAAATTCCGTGCGATTTCAAAAGATCAGACGGGCCGATCCCTGACAGTTGTAACAATCGCGGAGACGTTACCGACCCTGCTGACAAGATAATTTCGCGATGGGCACGCAGGGTTTTTGTACGTCCTCCTTGAACCACTTGAACGGCCGCTGCCCGTGTGCCCTCGAAAACGATACGCTCGGCCATGGCCCCAGTCATCAAAGTGACGTTCGGCCGTTTCAGGGCGGGCTTCAAAAACGCCCGCGCCGAGTGCATGCGCCGCCCTTTGCTTGAGTTGATCTGGTAAACGGCAGCGCCTTCGCTTGCGCCGTCATTGATATTTTCTGTGCGTGGCAACTGCAGCTCATTTGCGGCTGCAAAGAAATGTCGGTTGGCTGGGTGGATCTGGTCAGACACATCCTGAACATGGATTGGCCCGTTGCCCTGCCGCTTACCTTGGGGCGAAACACGGGTTTCAATGGCTTCGTAGGTGTGGCGTACGCTGTCCCAATTCCAGCCGGCTGCACCAGCGGCTTCCCAGTCGTTGAAATCAACTGGTAACCCGCGCGCATAGACAAGTGCATTGATGGCGCCCGAACCACCCACGACCTTCCCCCTAGGCCAGTAACCGCTGCGCCCAGCCAATTCTGTTTCCGGTTCAGTGCTATATTTCCAGTTCACGTTCGGGTCATAGAAGGTCTTTCCATATCCAAGTGGCAACGTAATCCATGGCGACCACCCGCGTCTTCCGGCCTCTAAAATCAGAACCTTGTTGCGCCCAGAGGCACTCAGGCGCTCGGCCAGAACACATCCTGCGGAGCCCGCCCCAACGATGATATAATCGAAGTCTTCCATGCCCTCTCCTGCGGTCTGTTTTAAATTGCTTCTCGCACGAAGAACTGGCGTTTTATAAACAAATATTTATTTGATATAGGCGTGGAATAATTTGAAGTATGGATGCACTTCGTGAACGACTTTCCCCCATTACCATGGCTGCTCGCCTTCGAGGCCGCCTCTCGGAACGGAAATTTTTCGAATGCTGGCGTTGAACTAGGTCTTACGCCTGCTGCGGTTAGCCATCAGGTTAGGGCGCTCGAGGATCTCTTGGGTTACAAGTTGTTTTCGCGTGAAAAGCGGCCGATGGAGCTGACGACGATGGGAGAGCTCTACCTTCCATGGGTCATCCGATCTTTTGAGACTCTACGATTGGGGACGCGGGATGTGTTCGGCAAACGAGACGCCCGACCCTTGCGAATCCGCTGTCTTCCCACATTTGCGCAGGTTTGGTTGCTGAAGCAGCTACCTGATTTTCGAAAGCGCCATCCAGAGGTCAATATCCAACTGCATATGGGGACTTGGGCCAGTGCGATACAGTCAAACCAATTGGATATCGAAATTCGGTTCGGAAACGGTGAATGGCCAGGGCAGCGGTCGGTTCTGCTCGATCGTTCTCCGGTCCTTCCGGTTTGCCACCCAAGCCAAAAGCCAGACGAGAATACACTAGAGGCGTTGCGCGACGCCCCTTTGATCGAGATACTTGGCGTGGCCGACAGCTGGCATCAATTTTTCCGTCAGGAGAATCTGCAGCCACCTGCACGAACCCCGATATTGAATGTGGACCAAAGCATTGCCGCGCTTGAGCTTGCCTCGGTCGGGATGGGGCATGCGTTGGTTTCGGAATTTTTTGCGCGCTCGTATTTGCAGGACGGGCGGTTGGTGCGCTCTTTGTCGCTGGAAAAACATACCGATCAGGCAATCTATGTCACCTGCACCGAGAACCCTATTCGGTATGGTTCGCAAGTGTTTCTAGATTGGATTGTCGAACGGTTTATTGAAATGCACCAAGCTTAAGCAGATTTTGCGAGCATTCGATTTCCGAGGCTACGCACAAATGGGTTCTTACGGACACGAAGCGATTGCGCCGTTTCCCATGAAATATACAGGAATTTGACGGGTGCTTGGGAAGGGAACAAGTTCAGATGTCGAATAATCAATACACAGAGATTGGCAAAAAGCGCATGACTTATAGCGCTTATGATGATCGATGTTCAGGATAATTGGTGCCCAGAAGAGGAGTTAATATATAGCCTAATTTCTCATAAAACATTGATATGTTGTAGTTAGTACACATCTGTAGTACACAGTATTGGTTATTTTTGGTACACAGTTATCTCTATTGCATCCTATATCAAACCACAAGGCAAAAAGGGTCTCTATACCTTCCGCCGAAGTGTTCCGTCTGATCTTACACAGGTTTGGAATAATGGACAGCCCCAGAGGGAGTATA
>CAYVRN010000100.1:0-7048 GCA_964453855.1 uncultured Rhodobacterales bacterium | reverse complement strand
AAGCAAGGATTCCGACAGCCCGGCCAGACCACCGCAGATATCGACAGGTAGAGGGCAAAGTGATCCCTCTTGGCAGAAGAGCTACGACCAACCGGCGGGCCCGCCACCTTTAGCGATCAGAAACTAGCGTAACACCCTGCCGGATAAGATCCGAGCGGGGCGTTTGTGATGAGTGGAAACCACCCATCGCCCTCAATACCCTTTATCACGATCCGCCAAATGCAAAAACGGCTCGCCCGCTTCACCGCGGCGCACGTTTTCGGCAATCACCTCGGCCGCGCTATCGGCACGGGTTTCCGACGCGATATGCGGCGTCACGGTGACTTTCGGATGCGCCCAATAGGGATCATCGGCGGGCAACGGCTCTACGCGGAACGCATCCAGTGTCGCATGCGCCAGATGCCCGCTGTCCAAAGCCGCCAGCAAAGCAGCATCGTCAATCAATGCCCCCCGACCGGGGTTGATCAGTTGCGCCCCTTCGGGCATTGCAGCGAATGCTGCGGCATCAAACAGACATTCGGTATCGGGTGTTGCGGGCAGCAGAAGCACGGCAATATCCGCCAGCGCCAAAGCAGCGGCAAACCCGTCCTTGCCAGCAAAGCATTCAATCCGGTCATGGGATTTTTGCGAATTGCTCCAGCCGAAAACCTGAAAGCCCAGACGATCCAAAGCCTCGCCACTGGCGCGACCCAGAACGCCGAACCCGAAGATCACCACACGGCGATCCTTGGCCAGCGGCGGGGCGCCCACGCGCCATTCACCGTCTTGTCCCAGAATGTGCCGGTCTATGCCCAAATGATGGCGCATCACGTGACCGACGACCCACTCGACCATGCCGTCGGTCAGCCCTTGATCGACCATCCGGGCCAACGGCACGTTCAGCGTTTCGTTGCCAACAACCGCCTCGACCCCAGCCCACAGGTTCAGCACCGCTTTCAGCTTAGTATAGGGCGCGAAATCCTGCACCGTGCTGTTGGGGGCGTAGACGATATAATCCACGTCCTCGGGCGGAAACTCGGTGCGCAGATCCACATCCAAACCTGCTTTTTCAAAAGCGTTTCTCAGGGGCGTTTCATACTGATCCCAGCGCTCGGTCAAAGCGGCGAACAGAACATTGACAGTCATGCGTTACCTCGGTCTGTGAACATGGGCGCTTTGCACCAGCCCGAAAGCGGCCAAAAGCACCAGCATTGCCGAACCACCATAACTGACCAGCGGCAAAGGTACACCGACAACCGGCGCCAGCCCCATCACCATCGACATGTTGACGGCGAAGAACAAGAAAAACGTCATGCTGATGCCGATCACCAGAAGCGACGAGAACCGGTCGGTCATGCGCAGGGCGGCAAACAGGCAGAAGACGATCACCAAAATATACAGCATCAAAAGCGAGCTTGCGCCAAGAAACCCGAATTCCTCGGCCAAGGTGGTAAAGATAAAGTCGGTGTGCTTTTCCGGCAGAAAGTTCAGGCGCGTCTGGGTGCCCTGCATAAAGCCGCGCCCTGTCCAGCCGCCTGATCCAAGCGCAATTTTCGACTGGGTGATGTGATACCCCGCACCTAACGGATCGCTGGCTGGGTTCAGGAAGGTGTCGATCCGGCGGTACTGGTAGTTTTCCAGCAACTGCCACGATGTACCACGCGATTCAAAAACAGCCGCAATCGCCCCCGCGCCCGCAGCGATAACGGACGCGAAATAGGCCCAGTGCACGCCAGCTGCGAACATAACCGTTCCGCCCGCGATCATCAGCAACAGAGCTGTTCCAAGATCAGGCTGGCGCAGCACCATCGCTGTAGGCACCAGAATGATAAGCACAGGCACAATCACCCACAAAGGCCGCGAGGTCTTGGTCACAGGCAGCCAGTCATAATAGGCGGCCAAAAGCATCACCAAAGCAATTTTTGCCACTTCCGAAGGCTGCAGCCGCATAAACCCAAGATCAATCCATCGCTGCGCCCCCATGCCGGTCGAACCGAAGAATTCGACAAAGACCAGAAGGGCAAGTGAGAACACAAAGGCCAGCACGGACATATTGCGCCAGAACCAGATCGGCGTCATGGCCACGATCATCATGGCTGCAATGCCAATCCCGAAACGCTGAATCTGGGCTTCGGACCATGGGGTGAAACTGCCTCCGGCAACCGAGTAGAGCATCATAAAACCGATCGCTGCAATCGCCGTCAGGATCAGGATCAGTGGCCAATGAAGGTGCAAAAGCTTTTTCCACCCCGTCGGCACAGACTTCATGCGATACTCAAGATAACTCATGCCTGATCCCGCTCGCCTGTGTCTGGCCGTTCGTCGAAGCGGTCGATCTGTTCCTGTCGCTCGCGGATCGTGTCCCAATCCTTCTCTGGATAGGCCTCAAGCGGGGGGGTGCCCTCGAACAAGGCCTGTAACATCACGTCCCTTGCTATGGGCGCTGCCGTGGATGAACCGCCCCCACCATGCTCGACCACCACTGCCACTGCGTATTTTGGATTTTCGTACGGGGCAAATGCCACGAATAATGCGTGGTCGCGCTGTTCCCAAGGCACCTCGGCGTTGTCCACAATGGTACTACGCACCTGAGCCGTGCCGGTTTTTCCGGCCATGCGCATTTCGGTGTCCTCGATGCGCGAACTATAGGCGCTGCCTTTGCGGTGGTTTGACACCGCAAACATGCCCCGCTGGATTTGGCGCAGGTTATCGGGGTTCAGACCCAGATCGCCCCCTGCACCGCTTGGTTGCTCTTGATCGCCGATCCTAGAAACCAACCGCGGGGTCACCTTGCGCCCCGTGGCCAAACGGGCGGTCATCACTGCCAATTGCAGCGGCGAGGCCAGAACATAGCCTTGCCCGATTGCGGCGTTGGCGCTGTCGCCGATCACCCATTCGGCATCCCGATACGTGCGCTTCCACTCCTTCGTCGGGGTCAAACCTTCCGAGATCGCCGACATCGGAATATCGTGCCGTTCCCCCAGTCCGAACAAACGGGCCATTTCGGTGATTTTCTCGATCCCGACTTGCAAGGCCAGATCATAGTAATATACGTCACAGCTTTCGCGCAGCGAGGTGTTCAGGTCCATCGACCCGTGCCCGACCTTTTTCCAGCAGGAAAACTTGCGATCGCTGATCTCCATATAGCCGGGGCAATAAACCGTATCCGTGCTGTCGATCACGCCATTCTCAAGCCCCGCCAAGGCGGTGATCATCTTGAATGTTGACCCCGGTGGATAGGCGTCCTGAACCGCTTTTGACGCCAGCGGACGGCGTTCGTTGTCGCGTAATTTGGCATATTCGCTAACCGAGATTCCGCGCACGAACAGGTTGGGGTCAAATCCCGGCGACGATACGATGGATCGGATGTCGCCGTTTTCGACGTCCATCACAACAACGCTGGCGCTTTCTTCACCCAGTCGCTTGCGGACATAGGTTTGCAGTTTGTGATCCAGCGTCAGCTGAAGATCGGCGCCGCTTTCGCCCTCTTGCCTGTCCAGCTCGCGCATCACACGGCCGACGGCATTGACCTCGACGCTTTTGGTGCCAGCCCTGCCGCGCAGCGTGTCCTCTAGTTTGCTTTCAACACCGACCTTGCCAATCTGAAAGCGTGGGATGCGCAGCAACTGGTCCGGGTTTTCGATCCGCTCAAGGTCATAGTCGCTGATCGGACCAACATAGCCGATGGCGTGGGCAAAGTCTTCGTGCAGGGGATAACGCCGCGACAGCCCCACATCGGGCGATATGCCGGGCAAAGCCGTTGCATTGGCGGCAACCTTGGCCACGGCTTCCCAACTAACACGATCTGCCAATGTGATCGGCAGGAAGGGTGGACTGCGCTCGATCTCGATCATCGCGCGGTTCAGGTCTTCGGCATCCAGTTCTATCAGCATGGACAGGCGCGAAATGCTGTCTTGGATATCTCCGGCGTCTTCTGGCACCAGTACAATCCGGTAGCTGGGTTCGTTCAGGGCAATTGGCGTGCCGCTGCGGTCAAATATCTGTCCCCGCGCAGGCGGGATAAGGCGGATATTGATGCGGTTCTCTTCGGCCAGAAGGCGGTACTTGTCGGCCTCGTCCACTTGCAAAAAGCGCATGCGCGCCAGTAACACACCGGCAAACCCCACCTGACCCGCGCCAATTAACAATGATCGGCGGGACACTTTGCGCTGAGCCGCAGCGATATTTCGTTCAGGTTTTCTCATGCGCGCGCTTTATCGGATTGGGTGTCTCCAATGTCTGGATAGCTGACTCTGAATGCAACCGAGGACACGGCAACCAGCAGCGGATACATGGCAATCGTTGCTGCATATTGCATCAGGCTGGCCCTAAACGGGGGCACGTCGAGCAACAGCACACCAAGCGCAAGCCGGTTGGCAAAAAATATCACGGCAATGCCTGCAGATACCCTGACCCATTCCCAGAAAAATCCGGCTGTGCGCATCCGTCGGCTGCGATTGCGAATATATTCGGACAGCATAAGTATCAGTGCCGCCCAAAGCCCGGGCGGGCGGCTGAGCAGAAGATCGGCCAGCAACCCTATCAAGGCGATCAGCAGTATCGGTGTGTATTCCGGTCTGCGGGCAACCCAGGCCAAGGTGAGACACAAAATCATATCCGGCGAAAAGGCCAAGGTCGCAGAAGGGGCGATGGGAATCAGGTGAAAGATCAGAAAGGCACAGCAAATCAACACGTAAGCCGCGCGCATGATCCATAGGTGAAGTCCGCTTTGATTACCCACCTAGCCCCTCGAACTGATCTATGATGACATCGTGTTCTTCGACAATCGGCGACGGTGGT
The DNA here is from genome assembly GCA_964453855.1 of uncultured Rhodobacterales bacterium. Lineage (GTDB taxonomy): Bacteria > Pseudomonadota > Alphaproteobacteria > Rhodobacterales > Rhodobacteraceae > JASMHC01. The sequence goes on along the minus strand of CAYVRN010000100.1, from coordinate 2,269 downwards.
GCGCTGCGCAAAATCCGCAGAAACGCAAGACGCTCGAAATCTGCGGCCGGACGTACAACCAAGCGGCCCTGACGATCTTCGACCACTTGCCCCACCAGCAAATCGGGGGGAAACACCCCGCCATCGCCCGAGGTGACAACACGGTCACCCGCGCGGACAAGCTCGGGCTTTTCCAGAAAGTCGATCAGCGGTGTGGGCGAATTGTTCCCCGTTAAAACGGCGGTCTGCCCCGAGGGCTGGATGGTGACAGGCACGCGGCTTGAATTGTCGGTCAGCAAAAGAACACGCGCAGTTTCCTGCCCTACACCCGAAATACGACCGACCAGACCTATTCCGTCCATAGCCGCCCAGCCTTCGCGCAAGCCGTCACGTTCGCCGATGTTCAACAGTACCGATTTCCGGAACGGCGATCCGCTGTCGGTTAGAACGACGCCCGTAATAAACGTCAGGTCTGGATCAAGGCGTACGTTATTCAAATCCAGCAGCCGTGCGTTTTTCAACTCAAGCTGGAGGGCCGCTTCCTTCCACGCTTTCATCTGCTGAAGCTCTCGGCGCAGCTCCTGATTATGTTCGTAAATACGTTGATAGCTTTGAAAGTCCCGAACGATCTTCAACGTCAGGGTCACAGGCGCCATCGCCCACTCAAAATTCGGGACCACCCGATCGATCACGGCCATGCGAAAGCGCTCGACGCGGGGGCTATCGATGCGCCAGACAAGCGTTAGCAGGATCAGGACAAACACGATAATGCCGATCAGCAACCGGCGGATCGGGCGGTAATAGTCTTCGCTGTTCGTACGCCCGTTTGCCAAAGGGTCCTCCGGTCAGACGGCGGGAAACTTAGCTGTCGTAGTCGATGACGTGGCGCAGCTGTTTTTCGTATTCAAGCGCTTTTCCGGTGCCCAGAGCAACGCAATTGAGCGACTCATCGGCAACCGAAATGGCCAGTCCGGTTTGTTCGCGCAACGCCAGATCCAGATCGCCTAGCAATGCACCACCGCCTGTTAGCATGACGCCGCGGTCGACAATATCGGCTGCCAGATCGGGTGGGGTGGCTTCCAGCGCGGTCATCACCGCCTCGCAAATTGCTTGAACCGGTTCGTTCAATGCTTCGGCGATCTGCGCCTGAGAAATCTCGACCTCTTTCGGGACGCCGTTCAGAAGATCACGCCCGCGGATCATCATCGATGCGCCGCGCCCATCGTCGGGCATCCGCGCCGTCCCGATCGAGGTTTTGATCCGCTCGGCGGTGGCTTCACCTACCAACAGGTTTTGCTGGCGGCGTAGATAGGAAATAATCGACTCGTCCATGCGGTCACCACCGACACGGACCGAGCGGGCGTACACGATGTCGCCCAATGACAGAACTGCCACTTCGGTCGTTCCACCACCGATATCGACGACCATGTTCCCAGTTGGATCGGTGATCGGCATGCCCGCACCAATCGCTGCGGCAATGGGCTCTGCAATCAAACCGGCCTTGCGGGCCCCTGCGCCAAGAACCGACTGGCGGATCGCGCGTTTTTCAACGGGTGTCGCGCCATGTGGGACGCAGACAATAATCTTCGGCTTCGAGAAGGTTGTGCGCTTGTGAACCTTGCGGATGAAGTGCTTGATCATCTCTTCAGCCACGTCGAAGTCGGCAATCACCCCTTCGCGCATTGGCCGGATCGCTTCGATGCTGCCCGGTGTCCGGCCCAGCATCAGCTTGGCATCCTCGCCCACGGCGAGAACTTTCTTGACACCATCCTTGACGTGATAGGCCACCACAGACGGCTCCGAAAGGATTACCCCGCGGCCTTTCACATAGACCAGCGTGTTCGCGGTCCCTAGGTCGATTGCCATGTCCTGAGAGAAAAATCCCCCGATTTCACCGAATAGTGCCATTCGCGCGCGTACTCCGAATCCCCAAGTGGTCTTTGTTCCCCCAGACCGGATGCCTTTATAAGTTGGGAGATATCAATGTGAAAGGCCATAAGCAGACGATTTCAGCGTGTTTTTGCCGTCGTCATATATCTATTTGAGCGTTGTGCTGCTTGGATTTAGTGACAAGATCAAACGCAATGTCCACCACTGGAACCCTGCGAAGAGTACGCACTTGGTCGAGTCTTCCTACAAATCCAAGAAAACAAGGCGGATTAGTTATCCCGTATGTTCCTTAAATAGGAGAATCGTATGTTCCATGACTCATGTCAAGCACCATGTCAAATTCCGAATGTTTTCTGAGATAATTTCAAGGTGCAATATGTACATGCAAGGGGAGGGGGCA
>CAYVRN010000099.1:0-7142 GCA_964453855.1 uncultured Rhodobacterales bacterium | reverse complement strand
CCGATGCCGTGCACCGCGAATACGTCCAGCGTATCGTCAATATTCAACTTGTTGCGGATCAGATTTACCGCTTCCTGACACATGATTCCAGCAATCGCACCGATGATTAGTGCTTCAACGGGGCCAACAAAACCGGACGCTGGGGTGATCGAGGCTAATCCGGCAATCGTGCCGGTGACGATGCCAACCAGAGATGCTTTGCCGTATTTAACCTTTTCCCAGAGTGCCCAAGTCAAAGACGCAGTTGCGGCGGAAATATGTGTAACTGTTAAAGCCATCGCTGCACCACCATCGGCTGCAAGCTGAGATCCGCCATTGAAGCCAAACCAACCAACCCACAGCATGGAGGCGCCAATCATAACATATCCGGGATTATGCGGTGGGGTGTTGCGATTTTTGCGCGGACCAAGGAACATGGCAATAAGCAGCGCTGCTAAACCGGCTGTTTCGTGAACCACGATACCGCCGGCGAAGTCCTTTACGCCTGTGTCGCCGAAAATGCCGCCATCAGCTAAAAAGCCGCCGCCCCAAATCCAATGGGTGACAGGCGCGTAGCACAAGAGCATCCATAGTGCCGAGAACACCATGACAAAGCCGAAACCTACACGCTCAACATAGGCGCCGACGATCAATGCTGGGGTGATGATTGCGAAAGTCATTTGAAACGCGAAGAACAGGACTTCGGGCAAGGTGCCAGATACCGTGTCGGCATCTATCCCGGTCAGAAAGGCTTTTCCAAGCCCGCCCCAAACCGCATTACCGTCTCCAAAGGCAATTGAATACCCAACTGCAAACCACAAAACGCTCATTAAACAGGCAATTGCGTAAACGTGCATGAATACGCTGAGTACATTTCGGGCCCGTACAAGGCCGCCGTAAAACAGGGCCAGTCCAGGCAGCGACATAAACAATACAAGTGCCGTTGCTACAATAATCCAGGCGGTATCCGCTCCTACCATGGGACGATCCTTTTCTTTGATCTCAGGCTGGCTGCGGTAAGATGCCAAGTTCTTTGCTTGGAAAAGTATCGATGGCTCAGAAAGATGCTAAAAAAGACGTCTTTTTGGAAAATGCATAAAATTTAATCGCACCACTTCGGCTGTGATTAATTATACGCCAGACTTTGAAATTGCGTGAAGAAGTAACGAAAGTGCGTGGCCCACTGATTTCTGTCGCACATTCGCCCGTCCAATTGCACCGAACTCGACGGTTTCTGTTCTTGGCGGTTCGCCCTTCAAAGCCACGCCAAAACACACTCGCCCCTCGGGTTTGAATTCAGAGCCTCCCGGACCAGCAATTCCGGTCACCGAAATAGCCAGATTAGCGCTTGATTTTTCCAAAGCGCCCATGGCCATCTCTTTGGCGATTTCCTCGGACACGGCCCCAAAATCTTCTAAGGTTTTAGGTGAGACGCTCAGCATTCTAATTTTTGCATCGTTGGAGTAGGTCACAAATCCACGGTCAAAAATGTCTGACGAGCCAGCAATATCCGTTATCGCAGCCGAGATCATGCCAGCCGTACAGCTTTCAGCAGTTGCGATTAAAACACCGCGGCTACGCGCTATTTCCAACAACTGTTCGGGTTTAGTGGTCACATCAGTAGTCCATGAGAAAGGCCTGCAAGCGCCACAACGCCAACGCCCGCCAAAAAGCCGGCAATTACGTCATCCATCATAACTCCGAATGCATCGTCTCGGCGGTCTGCCCAGCCGACCGGCCCGGGTTTCCAGATATCAAACAGGCGAAACAGAACAAATGCAGCAATCCAGCCAGGATAAAGGGCCAACACATCGCTGCCTGCGGCGGCCGCTCCGATAGAGATTGGCAAAAGAGCCATCCACTGGCCTGCCACCTCATCGATCACGATTTCCGATGGATCGTGATTTGCGCTTCCCGCTGTCATTGCCTTCGTGGCCCACCATCCCACAAAGAATACAGCGATCGTGGCTATCACTGTTAGAATTGGACCGCCTAGTTGATGCAATGCCCAAAATATTGGCAATGCCGCAAGAGATCCCCATGTGCCGGGGGCAGGGCGCAAATATCCTATGCCGAACACCGTTGCGATTATTTTACTCATTCTTTCACCAAAGTCGCAGTGGCGATCGCCGCGATTCCTTCTTTGCGTCCCGTGAACCCCAAACGCTCGCTTGTTGTCGCTTTGATCGAAACGCGATCGGTTTGAAGCCCCATAATTTCCCCCATCCGTGATTGCATCGCAGCGGAATGGGGTCCGATTTTGGGATTTTCGCAAATAAGCGTGCAATCGATGTTTGAAATCTTAAACCCTTTTGAGACGGCCATTTCCACCGCGTGGCGCAGGAATATCTGGCTGTCTGCCCCTTTCCACTTTGGATCAGACGGAGGGAAGTGGCGCCCAATATCTCCCTCGGCCATGGCACCGTAAAGGGCATCCGTTACGGCATGCATGCCCACATCCGCATCAGAATGGCCCTGAAGTCCGCGATCATGCGGAATTTTCACACCGCACAAAATGACGTGGTCGCCATCGCCAAATCTGTGAACGTCGTAGCCATTGCCCAAACGTATATCCATGCCGCCTCCGAGGATTTTCCCAGCCCGTTCGAAATCTTCAGGGGTGGTAATTTTTAGATTGTTCTCGTGCCCCTCGACGATCGTAACGTCAAGCCCTGCACGCAGAGCTATTTCTACATCATCGCTTGCGGGGCTTTTGCTATCTCGGTGCGCGCGTAGGATATCCGCATATCTAAACCCTTGGGGCGTTTGCGCGCGATACAAATGGCTTCTATCCTGCAGCCCTGAAACGCGGTCGCTTTTACCTGTCCAAAGTGCATCAGTGACTGCGAGCGCGGGAGCCGCTCCGATGCTGTCGTCCAAAGCACGGACGACGTCTAAGATGATATCCCCGGATACACATGGGCGCGCCACGTCATGAATAAGCACTTTATCGCAAGCGCTATTTGCCAACGCCTCTAACCCATTCCTGACGGATTCGTCCCGAGTGGCTCCGCCCAAAGCTATGCGCAGGTTGTCGATTGATTGGTACTGTTCGGCATCATCCGGATGAACCACTAAAACTATCTGATCAACGTGTGGTGAGGCTCGAAACGCATCAATCGTCCAGTCAGCAACACGGCGTCCTGATACGGTCCTCCATTGCTTCGGAAGTCCTCCTCCGGCCCTTCTTCCGCGCCCTGCGGCAACTATGATTGCTGCTGTCGTCATCTACTGTCTCTGATCGTTTACTAGTGTTTATGTGTTCACCTCAAAGGGCGCAATCGGAACTAAATGCTGAATATTTAATCAGATGAGTGATTTTGATTAAATATTGGCCTTTGATTTCTTGCTCCGCGCCTATTGCTCAATTAAGTAGCAAGAAAATTGGTGAAAATCGTATGCCGCTTCAAATAGGTTCAGTCCACGTTGCCTCGCCCGTTTTTCTGGCCCCGCTCGCTGGAATCACGGACCTTCCGTTTCGGACGTTGGTCAGCGAATTCGGTGCGGGACTTGTGGTCAGCGAAATGGTCGCAAGTCAGGAAATGGTTCAGTCAAAACCGGGCGTGCGTGAAAAGGCGGAGTTGGGGTTTGGTGTCGAAAATACCTCGGTTCAATTGGCGGGTCGTGAAGCCGAATGGATGCGCAAAGCCGCGCGAGTGGTCGAAGATAACGGCGCCCGCATAATCGATATCAACATGGGCTGCCCCGCTAAAAAAGTGACCAACGGGTTGTCCGGTTCGGCACTGATGAAAGACCTAGATCACGCAATTTCCTTAATAGAAGCTGTTGTAGACGAAGTTTCTATTCCTGTGACGCTGAAGACCCGTCTTGGGTGGGATGACACATATTTGAATGCCTCGGTTTTGGCCAAGCGGGCCGAGAACGCCGGTATTCAAATGATAACCATCCATGGCCGGACCCGATGTCAGTTTTACAAAGGGAAGGCCGACTGGCGTGCAATTCGGTCGATCAAGGAAGACGTTACGATCCCGGTCATTGCAAATGGTGACATTGTGGATTCGGTCACAGCAAAAGCTGCGCTGTCACAATCAGGAGCGGATGGCGTCATGGTGGGGCGTGGTGCGCAAGGACGACCTTGGCAAATCGCTCAAATTTCTCATGACCTATTCGGAACACCTGCGCCACAAATCCCAATGGGCGGCGACCTTACTGATCTGGTCATCCGGCACTATCAATCAATGATCGCGTTTTATGGTCCGACTCTTGGAAATCGCGTCGCTAGGAAGCACTTGGGTTGGTACATGGACTACGCTGGCACCGACGTTACCTTTCGTAGGCGAATCCTAACTGAGACAAGCCCCGACCAAGTGATGCATTTGCTCGAAACTTTGTTCTATGCCTCTCACAAGGATGTCGCATGATGAATACCGAACAACTTTGGGCATCTCTGCCAATTCCCGTTCTTCTGGTGAACGACAAGGATGAAATCCAGGCGATCAATCCCGCCGCAGAAGGGTTCTTCAATGCGTCCTCTCGTTCCATGAGCGGCGCACCTTTGTGGGATAAAGTGGCCGTTAACGCCCCGCTTGAGGAAGCTTTTGAAAGGTGCCGACGCAACCAATCCTCGCTATATGTAAACGATGTCGACGTCGGTAGCGGCAATCGTGCTCCGCTCCAGTGCAATATCCAGATCGCCCCTTTCGAAAGCGAAGCGGGCTCTATGCTAATCCTGATTCAGCCGCGAGAGTTTTCGGGGCGGTTGGGTACAAGAGGTTCGTCTAATTCGGCCGCCAAATCAGCGATTGGCATGGCTGAAATGCTGGCTCACGAAATCAAGAATCCGCTGGCAGGAATAACGGGCGCCGCACAACTGCTGTCTATGAGCTTACCTCAAGAAGATCTTGAGCTAACTGATTTGATCGTTGCTGAAACACGACGGATCGTGAAACTACTCGAACAGGTCGAACAATTCGGCAACCTGCGCCCCCCTGAGAAAAACGCTGTGAATATCCATGATGTTCTTGATCGTGCCCGCAAATCTGCAGCGGTCAGTTTTGGGGCCCATATCCGCTTTGTCGAAGATTACGACCCATCGCTGCCGTACGCTTATTGCGATGCGGATCAGTTGCTGCAGGTTATGCTCAACTTGATCAAGAATGCATGTGAAGCATCGGATGGCAGAAATGGCGAGATTAGATTGCGTACCTTTTACGAGCATTCTCTTCGTCTGCGCCGAAGTGATGGCAGTGGAAACGCTTTACCCCTTCAGATCGAAATTCAGGACGATGGCCCCGGATTACCTGAAGACATCGCTACCGATATTTTCGATCCATTCATTTCTGGACGGGAAAACGGAACCGGCTTGGGGCTTGCTCTAGTCAGTAAAATCATTGCTGATCACGGCGGCTGGGTTGGTGTAGAGTCTGTGCCTGGAAGAACCGTTTTTAGAATTTCCCTTCCCGTTGCCCCCCGGACAAAGGAGTAAACACCAATGGACGGAACCGTACTTGTCGCCGATGATGACCGCACAATTCGCACAGTACTTACCCAAGCACTAACTAGAGCAGGATGTAAGGTACACGCAACATCGTCGCTGACGACACTCATGCGATGGGTTGAAGAGGGTAGAGGCGACGCTGTCGTTTCCGACGTTATGATGCCCGACGGAAACGGATTGGAAATGCTGCCTCGCATTCACGAGCTGCGGCCAACCTTACCCGTGATCATTATTTCCGCACAAAACACGATTATGACGGCAATTCAGGCCAAGGAAGCCGAGGCGTTCGACTATCTGCCAAAGCCATTTGATTTGCCTGATTTAATGCAGCGCGTATCACGCGCTTTGAAGCGGCGTGTGTCAAATAGACCTTCAAAGGAAGAACACGTGGCCGCGCCGGAGGAACTGCCGCTTATTGGCAAAACACCGGCTATGCAAAATCTGTATCGAACTGTTGCAAACATCGTGAATTCTGATCTGCCAGTTCTGATTCACGGAGAAAGCGGTACAGGCAAGTCGTTGATTGCCAAAACGATCCATGATCTTTCCGACCGACGAACCTTGCCTTTTGTGACGGTTAATCTTGAGGACCTGGAAACCATCGAAGGGCCTGCGAAAGTTCTGGCGCGCGTCAAAGGTGGCACACTTTTGTTGGATGAGATTGGCGATCTGAGCCTTGAAGCTCAAGGTCGTGTTGTACGTATGTTTGACGGTATTGGTGAATATTCACCGCGTTTTTTGGCAATAACCCAGTCAGATTTAGGCGCAGCAATGGAGCAGGGAAGTTTCAGAGAAGACCTATACTACCGTGTCAGCGGAATTAGCCTTTCTGTTCCTAGTTTGCGCGAGAGGGTCGATGACATCCCGCTTTTGGTCAAAAGCTTCATGGCACAACGCGAAGCTGATGGTCGTGGTTCTTTCAAGATATCAGAGGATGCAATGACGCTTCTGCGCCGCTACAGTTGGCCGGGCAATGTCAGGCAGCTGGAAAATGTGGCCGTGAGGCTTTCAACGACCGCACGCGAGCCGGTTATTTCGCGGGCCGAGGTCGACACTATCCTTTCCAACCAACCGGCTGTTAAACAACTCTTGGACGGCGGCGGGCAGGGGAAGCTATCCGACTCGGTCGGAAACCACATTCAGAGATATTTCGATCTTCACGGGGGAGACCTTCCACCACCAGGCCTTTATCAGAGGATCCTTGCCGAGATTGAGGTGCCACTGATCGAAATTTCGCTGGATGCCACAAGCGGTAATCAAGCAAAATGTGCCGATCTATTGGGAATAAACAGAAACACGTTGCGCAAAAAGATCTCAGAGCTTGGGATTGAAGTCACTCGCAGGCGAAAACTGATGTAAAACCGCAACAGATGCGTGACAAACCCGCAACTCTTTGGCACTCTACAAGTTGAATGCCTTTAAGTTGCGTTGACCTGAATGACCCAATTAGCTGCGCCGTCGCGTAACAAACAAAAATGGATCCGCCTGCGCTTTCAAAAGCGGCTAGGGGTCATGGCGACAATAATAATTGCTGTGCTTGGCCCTTTGTTGGCAATTGCCACGTTTTTGGTCCTGGGTCCATTGGGGCAAAGCAGTAACTCGCCAGCACTTCGAATCGTTCTTCTGGCAGACCTTATTTATTCAATGGCATTGGCAGCATTAGTTGCTCAACGGGTGATTGCGCTGCTTATTGCCCGTCGGTCGC
>CAYVRN010000098.1:0-7264 GCA_964453855.1 uncultured Rhodobacterales bacterium | reverse complement strand
AAACAATCTGAGGGGTTCCGGTTTTCCCGGCATTTGTCATGCGGTCCGGTCCAGCCGAGATCGCTGACCCCATGATATGATTGCCAAGTTCCTGAGGGGCGAAATCCATAACGGCAGCAAACGCACCCTCGGCAGCTAGACTTTCAAAGGCTCGTCCGCCCATACCGGTTGCATGAAATACTGCAACTTCGAACCCGCGCTCCTCTAATGCTGGCTTCAGAGAAACCATATAGCGCAGTACAGTCTTACCAAAACTGGTCATCCCGATAAGCGGCTTGTCGAATTTCGGTTTTTCTACCGATCTAGCGGCACCCAACACCGCACCCGCGGCTTGAGACAAGGATGCCTTGCAAACCGAGTTCAGCCCATACAGCCCACCTGCCCAAAGGATCATCTGGATATCGGCCGCCAGTCGTTCTGGCGGGATCAAGGGTGAAAAGCTAACGGTAGAAACCACATATTTGGGCACTCCTAGCGGCAGGGCCTGACAGACATCCAGCGCCAGATCTGTTCCCATCGTTCCGCCGAGCGCCAGCAGCCCATCAAACTTACCTTCAAAATACAGTCTCAACGCAAGCGCCGACGCACCGGCTGCCATGATTTGCATAGCATGGTTTTCATCACCGCTGTCGATAGCTTCCTGAATGGTTGCACCGCCTGCTTCAGCCACGTCATGTTTTGAATAGTTTGTTGGATTCCTTGGATTCCCCAAAACAGACACGTCCATCGTCAGAACATGGCCACCCTGCCCGCGAATGATATCGGCGATGTAATTCAGCTCGTCATCTTTAGTGTCATAGGTGCCTACGATTAAGATGGTTTTGTCAGTCATAAATGTATCCATACCAGATTACGCAAAGTGGCGGTCGCGTTCACTTTAACTTTTATCGCCCGATGGGCGAGAGTACGTCTTGCGTCTCGACCTCACTGTCTTCCCACGCTCCGATATTAAAGAGCTATTGCGGCGGGACAGGTGCGCTTCAAAGCGCGTTGATGCGCGACTGGTCGACCGACTTTTCTCACGTTGCTGTTTATAGTCCAGCCAAACCCGGCGGGCATGAAGGATCAGAACCAACATTATAATAGCAAACAGGACTGCGGCGATCGGGCGATCTATAAAATCCAACGGGGTCTTGACCCGCGCCATGGCGCTTCGCAACTTGACCTCCATGATTCCGCCAAGGACCATTCCAAGGATGATAGGGACCACCGGCAGGCTAAGCCGTTTCAAAACGAACCCAAGCACTCCAAACGCCGCAGCCAATATGCAATCTGTAAAACTGTTTCGCAGGGAAAAAACCCCGACAAAGCTGAGTATAAGAATGCTCATCCCAAGAAAGCGGTTTGGAATGTTGACGACTTTGATCAACTGGTTTGTGGCCACAAGCAAAAAGGCTACAACAAGGACATTCAGGATCAAAAGAGCCAGATAAAGCGCGACAACAAAGTCCATGTCGTTTTGAAACAGCTGCGGTCCGGGAGTGACGTTGTGCACGTAAAATACACTCAACATCATAGCAGTCAGCGCTTCGCCGGGAATTCCAAGGGCCAAAAGCGGGATCATGGCGGCACTGGGAACCGCGTTATTGGCCGTTTCCGAGGCAATCAAACCTTCGGAAGACCCATGACCAAAATCTTCTGGACGTTTTGAGGTTTTCTGCGCATAGGTGTAAGACATGAACTGAGCGGTAAATTCACCGACACCTGGGATCATTCCCATCAACACACCAAAACTGGCAGATACTGACGCTACACGCGGGTGCCGCGCAAGCTCGCGAAAACCTTGAAAAAACGAACCTTTTAAACGGGTTAAACGAACTTTTTCATCCTCGCCTTGCAGCAGGATAAAGGCCTGCGAAAGAGCGAAAAGACCCAAAACAACGACGATCAGATTGACCCCTGAGCTCAGCCACCCCTGGTCGAACGTATAGCGCTTTGAGTATGTTGCGGGATGCAAGCCAATTGTGGACAGCCAGATACCAAAACAAGCCATCGCACCCGCAATCAGCGTTTGTTTGCGGTGTGCTGTGACCACCAAAATGATACCAAGAAGTGCGGCTAGAAATATCTCACGCGACCCGAACATCGGGGCAACCGCCGCCAAAACCGGAGCGAGAAAGATCAGACAAAGAACCGAGAAGACGCCTCCAAAAAACGATGAACTATAGGCCAGAGACAATGCGCGCCGCGCCTCGCCCCGTGTGGTCATCGGAAAACCGTCGTAGGTCGTAAGTGCGTTTACTGCCGTGCCAGGGGTGTTAATCAGGATCGCCGGAATGGAGCCACCGTACATCGAGCTTCCATAGATTCCTAAGAGCACTGTTAACCCTACGATTGGGTCCATACTGAATGTAGCCGGAAGAAGAATAGCTATGGCCACAGCTGGCCCTACCCCGGGAATAGCCCCAATCAAAACGCCGCCAATGGATCCAGCCAACAAGGCTGCAACCACATCCCATCTGGCTAAGTAACTTCCAGACGCATGCATCTGTGCAAAGAATTCAGTGATCAGGTCCATTGCGCCTCAGAGGTACAGAATGAAGAACGTGCGTATGCCGCCGGGCAGATATTCGTATAGCGCAGCGCCGGGGATTTTGACTTGCAGGAAGGCTTTGAAAAAAAGAACGATAGCGGCGCCAATGACGACTGACAGCCATATCATCTTCCGGCTGCGGTACCCCAGTCTCAATGTCAAAAGTGGCGCAAAGACCAAAGTGACGGGCATATAGCCAATAAGCGGGACCAGCCAGACATATGCTAGAAACCAAAGCACCCACTCAAGAACTGTCAGCCAAATGCGGCCTTCTTGCCAGTCAACTCGGTCAAAGCGACGCCTAGGTAGATGCCACAAATGCAACGCCGTAAAGCCTAGCATTCCAAAAACACCAACTGCAGGCCAGAAGCGAGCTTGCGAAAAAAGGTCTTTACCTTTTTTCCAAACGGTTTGATCCCAAAGCAAAGATGCCAGCAGAACAGATACGATCAGGAAAAAAACTGCGAACAGAATCTGTCCGCGTTTTGGAATATGCTGAGTATCGCTCAGATCGCTCATTTTCCTGCCCCATAAAGGAAATGGGGGCTGACGTACACGCCAGCCCCCCATGCATTTTACTGTAGGATTTCACCAATATGGGCGATAGTCTTCTTGTCGGCTTCGATACGTTCAGCCGAGGCAGCCGCATCCATCCAATAGACAAGAGCACCAGTTTCAGCCGCAACCGCCTGAGCGCGATCACTCATCATGGTTTTCTGGGCAACCGCAGCAATTTTGTCGCGGACATCTTGCGGGGTTTCTTTTGTGACGAAAAGCCCGTTCCAAAGTGCGATGTTCAGGCTGGCATCGACTTCGCCGATGGCTGGAGCATCTGGAACGATCGAAATACGCTCATCCGTAACCGAGACAAGTACGTTGATGTCATCCAGACACGGCAGAACCAGTTGCAACGTTGTGTTGATTACGTCTGCATCACCCGAGGCCAGTGTGTTACAATCTAGCGCATCAAAGGCAGCGTCCGAACCCCACTCAAAACCCATATTTGCAGCAAGAGCCTTGGTTACCTGTGTAGGTGTCAGAACGTCTCCGAAGTGTCCAAGGGCGACATCGTTGTCCTTGGCATAGGCTGCAAGTTCATCCATGTTGCTGTACGGTGCATCACTGGAAGTGGCTATAACAAACGGATAGGTCAGGAAAATTCCGACGGGATCAAAGCGCTCGGGCGTCAGCTCGTCAATGCCGATCTCGTGACCAATCACGGAAACCGCCGGAACAAACGATCCAATGGTGTATCCGTCGCCCGGAGCCATTGCGACATCAATCGCGCCGGGGAACGGGCCACCGCCGCCACCGGGTTTGTTCACAACAGCTGCAGCTACGCCATACTCTTCCGAGAAGTCTTCTGCGATCATGCGTGTCAAAACATCTTCCAGATCACCCGGAGGCCACGGCACGATAAAGCTGACCGGCTTTTCCGGATAATCGGCAGCGGCTGGCGCCGCGATCGCCGCCATAGCAAGCGCTAGCGCGCCGCTTACGAGGTGTTTCGTTTTCATGACAATCTCCCTGTTTGTCGTTCGTCCACTTTTTCCGTCGCCCTTTTTGGGCGGTTCATTATTTGAACCATTGGTTCTAAAATAGATTGACAGGTCATACCCGAGTCTGTCAACACATTTAACAGATCAACCATTCTTGAACGGACACATGCCCGTCACTTGGCCACAAATAATGGAAAGCCGACTTTGGGAACGACCTCTAAAGCACTGTCACTACTGCACCTTTTTTCGCGCAAAACGCCCGAATTAGGATTGAGTGATATTGCCAGAAAGTCGGGTCTGAACAAAGCAACAGTATACCGCCTAATGTCAGAAATGGCCTCTCATGGATTCGTTGAACAAACAGGAATGTCGAGAGAATACCGTTTGGGTCCGGCATTTTTGCGCCTTGCAGCCCTACGCGAACACAATGTTCCGATGAAGGAAATGGCCATGGCTGTTCTGTCAGAAGTGGCACGCAACACTGGCGAAACAGCCCACATGAGCCTGCTGCAGGGTGATGTACTGGCTATGCTGGCATACAGTTACAGCGATGCACACGGTACCAGCGTGCATATGGAAGATGCAGACACATTGACGTTTCATGGCACAAGCTCTGGATTGGCGTTTCTTGCTTTTTGTGATGACGAACAAAGAACAAAGATCCTTTCATCGAAACTTGAAAAGCGCACGCCTCAAACGATTGTCGATCCGGATCAAGTACGCGAACTGCTACCCGATATTCGAAACACCGGAATATCTGTGGCAGTGGGCGGTTTTGAAGAAGATGTTTTCTCGCATGCCACCCCAATCTTTGATGCAAACACATCATGCATCGGTGCCTTAGCAGTCGCCGCTCCGGTCACACGCATGACTGATGATCTCAGAACTCTCATCCGCAATGAAGTCCTTTCCCAAGGACGGCGTTTAACCCGACTGCTCGGGGGATTTCTACCCGAGAGATTCCCCGAACCAGACGAAAGGATCGACACATGAAATCGGCAAATTTTCTTAAAGAAAACAATGCCCGCAGCATTTGGCATCCAATGGCCCACCCTGCTGAGATGCAAGCCAATCCTCCGACCATCGTAGCCGAAGGTAAAGGCGTGCGTATCCGTGACATCGATGGACACGAGGTTGTGGACGCAGTTGGTGGCCTTTGGAATGTGAACTTGGGCTATTCCTGCTCAACAGTGAAAGAAGCCATCAGTGCACAGCTTAACCGACTTCCCTACTACTCGACCTTTCGGGGCACGTCGAACGATGCAGTAATCGAGCTGTCCGAAGACCTTCGGCGCTTTTTCGAACCAGACGGCCTTAGCCGCGCATTCTATACGTCGGGAGGTTCAGACAGCGTCGAAAGCGCCCTTCGATTGGCGCGCCAGTATCACAAAGTGCGCGGGGAACCGGGACGCGTGAAATACCTAAGTCTGAAAAAGGGCTATCACGGCACTCATACCGGCGGGGCGTCGGTAAATGGAAACGCGAACTTCCGCACAATGTACGAGCCCCTTCTGCCGGGTTGTTATCACATCCCTGCCCCGTACACCTATCGCAACCCGTTCAACGAAACCGATCCGGAACGTTTAGCGCAACTGTGCCTAGCCGCGCTCGAAGACGAAATCGCATTTCAGGGTGCCGGCACCATTGCTGCTATGATCATGGAGCCAATTCTGGGGGCTGGCGGTGTCATTCCCCCTCATAAAAGCTTCATGCCCGGAGTCCGTGAAATTTGCTCGAAAAACGGGATTCTACTGATCGCGGACGAGGTGATCACTGCCTTTGGTCGGACGGGATCATGGAGCGGTTCGCGCCATTGGGGCGTACAGCCAGACCTGATGTGCACAGCGAAAGCGATCACCAACGGGTATTTTCCATTCGGGGCGGTGATGATTTCGGACCACGTTGCCGAGGTTTTTGAAAAAGACGAAACCGGAAAAGCCGCAATAGGCCACGGCTATACCTATTCAGGCCACCCTGTTGGGGCCGCAGCTGCCATCGCTTGTTTGGCAGAAACCGAGCGGTTGAACGTAAAGGATAATGCTGCCGCTCGCGGGACTGAGCTTTTTCTAGGCCTTAAAGCCCTGCACGACGAATTCGACATTATCGGCGATGTCCGCGGAGGACATGGGTTAATGTGCGCACTAGAGCTAGTGTCCGATCGGTCCACGAAAGCCCCCGTTGACAAAGGGACTATCGGAAAAATTCAGCAAGTCGCTTATCAGGATGGGACCATGATCCGAATTTCCGGGCCGAATATCATTCTGTCACCACCGCTGGTTCTGACGTCGGATGATGTGAAAACAATCCTACGATCGATTAAAGCGGGTCTTAAAGCTGCATAATACTTCGGGGGGCACGTAGCCCCCCCAATTCTTTTCCGGATCAGATTATGCTTGCGGCACGATCAGGACCAACCCGTCCAATTCATCTTTTGCTTCGATCTGACAGGAAAGCCTTGAGTGCGGCCCGCGTTCGGCTTCAGTCACATCCAGCATTGCATCTTCATGATCAGTGGGCGATCCGGTTTTCTCGTGCCAAGCTTCGTCCACTAAAACATGGCATGTAGCGCAGGACATTGTGCCACCGCATTCCCCGATAATCCCCATAACGTTATTGGCTAACGCAGCTTCCATCATAGATATCCCGTTGGCGACCTCAGCGGATATCTCGGAGCCATCACCAAGTTTCCAGGTTACTTTCATCCGGCTACCTCACACAAAATAAACGTAGAAGTCGCGAAGCTGGTCCCCTTCCAGATCGCGGGTCTTCTTAACTTCCTTACGCTTCATAAAGACATGATTATCTACCAACATCTTCCCAACAGCAGAAGACAAAGCCGTGTCAGCCTCAAGATCATCAACTGCCTTTTTCAGATCCACCGCAGTTCCATTTTTCGCATCTGTTTTTTCAAAACCATCTCCAGTTTCGATGGTCGGCAAGGGGTATGAATTTTCGACCCCAAGTCGCGCTGCCTGAAGCACAGCAGCAACGGCAGTGTACGGGTTTGACGTCGCATCGGCCATGCGGTGTTCAAGCCGTGCTTTTGCGCCGCCTTCACCCGAAATGCGAGTTGTCACATTGCGATGGTCCCCACCCCAGTTCTGCCAGTATCCGGACAACGAACCAGGTTGCAGACGTTGATAACTATTGGACGTTGGCGCAATCAGCCCTGCCAACCCTTTGTGATGACGCACCAAACCAGCCACGCATCTGCGCGCTAGATCGTTCATAT
>CAYVRN010000097.1:0-7737 GCA_964453855.1 uncultured Rhodobacterales bacterium | reverse complement strand
AATACTCCGGGGGAATTTCGCTGCAGGCGAAAGGGGGCAGCGCCCCCACCGCACGCTCCTCCAACCACGCCTTAACGCTTGCGCCTGTAAAACCCTTCCAGCGCGCAAAACGGTGAAACGGTTCCACGACTAGCGTGAGCAAGGATGTACGGGAACCGGCCAGCAACCAGACGATCGAACGGATCGGGGGCAGAAAACTCCCCGACTGGCACAAACCGCAGTGGCGGGCCCGCCATCTTACCCACCGATCTTTATGACTACAGCCAACACCCTGCCGGAAACCACACCGCGCGGGGCCATCGGTGTGGCTTTCGTATCATGTGTTGTTATGCTGCCCAGACGATCAACAGCGGGGCGATATGCAAACCACCTTCAATATACGGACACAAGGACAAGGTCTTTATGAATTCACCCGCGACGTGACCCACTGGGTCCGAGGGGCGGGGGACGGCCTGCTCACGCTGTTTGTGCGTCACACGTCGGCCAGCCTGCTCATTCAGGAAAATGCCGATCCCGAAGTTCAAACCGACCTGCGCAATTTCTTCCACCGCTTGGTCCCTCCAACGTCCGATCCGTCTATGTCCTATCTGACCCACACCTACGAAGGTCCCGATGACATGCCCGCCCATATCAAAGCCGCTATGATGCCCGTCAGCCTGTCAATCCCAGTCTCGGCCGGAACACTAGGGCTGGGTACCTGGCAGGGCATCTACCTTTTCGAGCATCGTAACGCGTCCCACGACCGTCAGGTTGTGGCGCATCTTGGGGTGTAAACTTCCCTCTACCCAAACCCTAGCGGCTGACCTATAGTGGCTGTGGATAAGTGGGCAAAGACCCACAGACCGAGGCGGATAGTTAGGAAGGGAATAGGCCAGATGCGCTGCCCATTTTGCGGAAATGTTGATACTCAGGTGAAAGATAGCCGACCGGCGGAAGACCATGTCGCCATCCGGCGCAGACGCTTCTGCCCGGCTTGCGGGGGCCGTTTCACCACTTACGAGCGCGTCCAGCTGCGCGATCTGGTTGTGGTCAAAACCAACGGACGACGCGAGGACTTCGACCGCGACAAGCTTGAACGTTCGATCCGCATCTCGATGCAGAAACGCCCGGTCGAACCCGAGCGTATTGACCAGATGATCAGCGGCATTGTGCGTCGTCTGGAAAGCATGGGTGATACGGACATTCCGTCAAAAACCATCGGCGAGATCGTGATGGAGGCTTTGGCCCGCATAGACACCGTCGCCTACGTGCGCTTTGCGAGCGTTTACAAGAACTTCCAAGCCGCAGATGATTTCGACAAATTCGTCTCCGAGCTTCGGCCCCACGCCGCACCGGACGAGTGAGCGCGCAAGATCAACGCTACATGGCCCTGGCAATCGCGCTGGGGCGACGAGGATTGGGGCAGTGCTGGCCCAATCCCTCGGTCGGTTGCGTGATCGTCAAGGACAGTCGCATCATCGGGCGCGGGCGCACAGCAGCGGGTGGGGCACCTCATGCGGAAACCGAAGCGCTGAAGCAGGCGGGCGAAAACGCTCGCGGCGCGACAGCCTATGTCAGTTTGGAACCTTGCGCGCATCACGGCCGCACGCCCCCTTGCGCCAATGCGCTGGTGGACGCAGGGGTCGCGCGCGTTGTGATCGGCAGCCATGATCCCAATCCGCAAGTCGACGGGCAGGGTGTTGCCATCCTTCAGGCGGCCGGGATCGTTGTGACAACCGGAGTGCTGAAGGCCGAAGCCGACGCCTTGCATGCGGGCTTTTTCCTGCGCATCACCGAAGGACGCCCTTGGGTCACTCTGAAACTTGCCTCCAGCTTTGATGGCCGCATCGCCACCGCCACCGGAGAAAGCCAGTGGATCACCGGACCCGAGGCCCGTCGCATGGTGCACGCCATGCGCCTGAACCACGATGCCGTCATGGTCGGTGGCGGTACCGCCCGCGATGATGATCCGTCGCTCACTGTGCGCGACATGGGAGATGTGCGCCAACCGGTGCGTGTGGTCGCGTCAAACTGTCTGGATATACCCCTTGGTGGCAATCTGGCCCGCACGGCAAAAGATATTCCTGTCTGGCTTTGCCACGGTCCCGCAGCGCCAAGCGAGTTGAAGGATGTCTGGACAGGGCTCGGGGCGACCTTGCTGGAATGCGATGCGTTTCGGGGACAGCTAAACCCCCGCTCGATCCTGACAGCGCTGGGGCAGGCCGGTCTGACCCGTGTCTTCTGCGAAGGCGGTGGCAGTTTCGCCGCGGCGCTTTTAAAGGCTGGGCTCGTGGATGAAATCGTCGGGTTCACCGCTGGGCTTGCCCTTGGTGCCGAAGGCCGCCCTTCACTTGGATCAATGGGGTTGACCCGATTGTCAGGCGCGCCGCGTTTTACCCTACAAGAAACCCGCCCCGTCGGAGCTGATATTCTGCACCGCTGGACCCGTAGCTGATTTCATCTTACCCAAAATACTCCGGGGGAATTTCGCCGCAGGCGAAAGGGGGCAGTGCCCCCGCGCCGCTAGCGCCACAGCGCCGCGTATGAGGCGAAAACACCCTGCAACTTCGACAGCACGCGCAATGGTGCAGTCCGCCTCCCGCTTTCCCACGAGGCCAGCCGCTCGACGATCACCTCGACCGGGCAGGGTAATCCGCAGACCGGATCGAGGTAGCGGGGATAGTCTATCAGGGTCGCATGCACCAAACCCTCAAGTGTCGGGCGTGCACCCCTACGCGCGGGGACTTTTCCAAGGTCGCGGGTCAGTCCCCAACCCGCATAGAATGGCGTGCCCAAACACGTCACCTGAACGCCGCGCATCAGGGCCTCGAAACCCGTCAGCGAGGTCATGGTCCAAACCTCGCGCACCTGACCCAGCAGGGCCGCGATATCTGCGTTGACCACAACCGCATCCGCCAGACCGTCCAAATCGCTGTCCGACACCGCACCAGCGCGAAGCCCCGCTTCCACGTCAGGGTGGGGCTTATAGATGATTGCCGCGTTCGGATTGGCTGTTGCGTGGCCTGAAGTAATGCCAGATTGGTGTTCACATCATCACAGCCATATCGGACCGACGCGTCGTCTTCGACCTGCCCGGGCACCAGAATTCGGTGCCCGTCCGGAAGGACTGGAAGCTCTCCGGACAGATTATATTTACTGACCCCCTGATTGATCAAAGCACGCATCAGCGCCTCGGCGCGTAACGTTTGCCCTTTGCGCAACGTGGCGCGCTGGCGGATCAGGTCCTCAAGGCGGCTTGTGCGTGTCGGGTCGAAATAGATCCCGCGGTCGTCCAGAACCAATGACATCGGCGGTACCAATTCGGCCCCCAAGCCTCGGGACCTTAGAAAGCCGTCCTCAACAATTGTGACATCCCTTAGGGGCTGCTCGGGCCGTCCCCAGTGCATCTCGGACCGGTCAGGCCCGTTAGTAAACTGCACAGCCTTATGGCGCCCGAAAAACCGTTGGAAATGGTCGCGTTTCCATAGTCTGATGTTTTGCGCTTTCCAGCCATGGCGATCCTCGCGCCAAGCCCGTGCTTGCGCTTCAATCTGCGCCAGAACATCTTC
This sequence comes from uncultured Rhodobacterales bacterium, assembly GCA_964453855.1. GTDB lineage: Bacteria > Pseudomonadota > Alphaproteobacteria > Rhodobacterales > Rhodobacteraceae > JASMHC01. Next base: position 4,189 of record CAYVRN010000097.1, on the reverse strand, counting down.
AAATCGGCACAGGCGATCCCGGCAGGGATCGTACCACACTGGATAGACTAGCATTGCGGCGGCAAATAGCTGTGCCCGGGTCAGTGTCCGGCGACGGCGCGGAAAAGGAAGAGGCGAGCGGTCGTCGCTTAATCCCCATCCCGCATAAAACGGCTGGCCGAAGACAACAGGTTTGTGACCGGCGATGATGGCCTCGAACCCCATCTGGGACGAGACCACGTAAACAGCCACGGCGCCTTCGAGCAGGGTCCAGGGGCTGACCGGAGCATCACAAATTGAAATGCGCTCGTTGCAATGCTCTTGCGTGAAATGCCCCGAGCGGTGACCGCCACTGGTTTCGGGATGGGTTTTAATGACAATCCGCGCCGCCGGATGCTCGGTCTGGGCATAGTAGAGCATTTCCTGAAACGAAGCCTCGTTGGCCCCGCCATGCACAATCGACGCATCCCCACGGGTCTGGTCAATCACCAGAACATAGCCGGGATCGGGCGCGTTCAGGTCGGGATCGACCGCTGCGTATTTGGTCAGATGGGCTTCTTGCAGACGGGCCATGCCCTCGCTTGCGCGATCTAGCAGCGGAGTATCGTCCAGCGGATGGGTGGCTAGAAGCGTTTCTAGATCCGAGGGTTTGCCGCCTTCGAAGTGGACCCCTTGTCGATCCAGCATCAGACCGATCGGCGGTTCGCCATCCCGCCCCGGAAACAGCGACCTTAGAAAGGCGTCCTCGACCCGCAAAACAGGCGTGTCGGTTTTTTCGGCCACCGCTTCACCCCGGGGCGCGGTCGGGGATTTTCCCCAAACTCCAACCCAATCACCCGACGCAGGTTTGCCAAGGGTCACGTCCCAACCCGATAACGCCAATATCCTACGGATACGTTTCGAGGTTAGAAACCCGCCGTTGTAGACGAAAAGACGCCGGGGAGTGGTCTCCCCGGCGCTATCTGTGTGAATATCTGTGACCTCAGAGGCCAACAGGGTTAGCCGCCGCCCAAGGCCGTGGCCAGTGCGTCAAGCGATGTTGCTGCGCCCAGCGATCCGGTAAGAGCCGCAATCGTGCGATCCCACTGGACCGACGGTGCCTCGGTGACGTAGAGCGTGTCGCCGTCACGGATCAGGAAGTCGCGCGCTTGGAACAGGCCATTCGGGCCGGTCAGATCAAGCACATAGACCATGCGCTGCGCACCGATCAGATCGTCGCGAGCCAACACTGAGCTTGCGATTTCAGACGGTTCGTTGCGCAAAACGAATACACCAGTGGGGTCTGCTGCGGTTGCGGTTAGGCCGCCCACGGTGGCAATCGCCTCAAGCGCGGACAGGCTGCGGGTTTCAAAAGTCACACGGTCCTGAGACCCGGTTGCGCCCAGCGCCGTAAAGGCCCGCGTGTCTTCTTCCACCAGAATTTTATCACCGGCTCGCAGGGCGATGTCTAGCTCCGAATTGTCATAAAGGTCTTTCAACCAGATCTTACCGCGCGCATTGCCGCGGATCACAGTGACCTGTGCAATTTCCGGCGATATGGTCACACCACCGGCGGCTGCCAGCATCGTTCCAAGTGTACGGGTCGGGCGTTCGATCGGGTAAATTCCCTGTCCGCCAACCGCACCAGCCAGCGCAACGGTCGCACCGTCACCCGCCAAACGGCGCACCTGCACCTGAGGGTCAGGTGTCTGGTCTTTCAGTTTATCCACGATGATGGTGCGAATGCCTTCGGGGGTATTGCCCGACGCCTTAATCCGTCCGGCGTAGGGAACAAAAATATTTCCCGAGCCATCTACCTGCACCTCTTCCAAGACGGTCGAGTTGGCACCGGTTGTCACCAGAAGGCCGTCTTCGACGTTTTCCCAGATCGTCAACCCTAGCGTGTCGCCGGCCTGAATCGTGTCTGACCCGATTTTGGCCGCTTTCAGGAAGTTATCGGAAAATCCAAGCGCCGGAACAACCGAGGTCGCCTGTGTCACGCGGTCATTCACAGCCACCACAAAAGCATCGCCTTTGCGCTGGACGGATCCCGCGAAAATCTCTTGTTTGGTAGGCCCCGGACGGGGCACGCCGCATGAAACAGCAAGACTGCAAGCGGCTATAATTAACGCGCCCTTTCCGAGGCGGATCATAGTTGGTGTCACTGCTCTGGTCTCCTCGACCTATTATTTTTGTATATTTTGTGATGAGATTAGAGGAGCCTGCCATAAAAAGAAAGAATCAAGTGAACCTGCGGGTTTACTGTGGCTTCATGACACCACGCTGAACTGTCGCCTGGGTTGCGCGGTGCCTGTTTCCAAAGCGTCGTAAGGATCGTCTGCCGCTAAAATCATGTCGGTGAGTTGTCGCAAAAGTTGCCGTCTTCCCTTTGCTGAATAGAAGCCGCCGGTGATCTGGCTGGTCTCTAGCAGATAGCGCCGGTAATCGTGATAAGCTGCCGCATCCGGCTGGCTGGGGTGGGCGAAAAACGCTTCGAGCGGTTGGTCTGAGACCAGTTCGGGTTTGTCATAAACGCTGATGCCAAAGGTCTTTAACGGAATCCCGCGCAATAACACCTGCTGTCCCGCGGTCGAGTTTATGGTCACGGCGCTACGGGCATCGTTCAGCATTCGCGCCAGCTTGCCACCCCGCACATAATGCACGCGGCCCTGCGCAGAGTAGGTGTCTGCCAATTCCTTGATCATCCGCTTCAACGGCCTGCGACCGGTTTCAAGGGGATGCGCCTTTATCACCAGATGATGATGGCTCGGCGCGCCCTTGGCGAAGCCCTGAACAATCAGGTCCAGAAACTCACCCATTGTTTTGAAATCCGAGTGCCGCCGAAAGCTTTCATCATGCTCGAGCTGGAGAAGCGCCAGATGATAGGGATACCCCCCGCGACGCACCCGACGGGTTTGGATAATCCGTTCCAGCGCGTGGTAGGGCATAAAAAACAGGCGCCCCAGATACAACATCAGTTCTTTTTGCACGGGCAATTCTCGGTGTCGTTGGACCTTGCGATAGGCGCGGTTGGTGAACATCACAAACCAATGATAGAGCGCGCCGTAAAACACATGCTCGCGCATGTCGCCCCAATGGCTGGCGGTAGGAAAGCTGACCTCGGCCCCTTTGCTGCGCAGCGCGCGGCGCATATCGTCAATGCCAAGATCCAAAAGCCGTGAATGTCCGTTTGCGCCACCGCGTTCATAGGTCACCCAATAGGGACGCAGGTAGCCTTCTTCCAACACATGCACCCGCAGGCCGCGTGCTTTACCTTGACGAACCGCCTCGGCATGCAAGGGCCGCGTGTCGCCATACAGAACGATGTCCGTGATGCGTTTTTCGCTCAGAAGACGATCAAGCGTGTCCGCCCATTGATCCTGACTGTCCTGAAAGGCGATATAGCTATCGCGGTGTGGCCAGAAAACGCGATCGCCTGCATTAAAGCCCACTCGCCATACCTGAGCCCCGGCCATGCGCAGCATCCGCCCAAGTTGGTGCATAAAAGGGCCATGGGGGCCTTGAAGAAAAAGAAACTGCCGCTGCATGCCTGTTTCGCGGGTCCTTGCCGGAGGATCTGATTGCCTCATAGTGTAACCAGTAATTGAGCAGTAAATAAGACAAAAAATCGACGGAGCCGGTTATTGCCAGCGGGCGGGCGATGGCGTACCCCAAATGCGACAGACAGGAGAGCGATATGTTCACAGGCATCATCACAGACATCGGCCGTGTGGCCAGCGTTGAACAACGCGGAGACCTCAAGGCGCGGATCACCACATCCTACGACACGGGCGGCATCGACATCGGGGCCTCGATTGCCTGTGACGGCGTGTGCCTGACAGTGATCGCGCTGGGCGATGACTGGTTCGATGTCGAGATCAGCGCCGAAAGCGTCAGCAAAACCAACATCGGCCGCAATATGTGGCACGAAGGCAAGCCGCTCAATCTGGAACGGGCCCTGAAAGTTGGCGACGAACTGGGCGGGCATATCGTATCCGGTCACGTCGATGGAGTGGCGGAGATCATCGAGATGCGCGACGAAGGCGATAGCACCCGCTTCACATTTCGCGCGCCCGACACGCTGGCCAAATTCATTGCACCCAAAGGATCGGTCGCGCTAAACGGCACGTCTTTGACTGTGAACGAAGTCAATGGCTGTGACTTTGGTGTCAACATTATTCCACATACCAAATCGGTAACCACATGGGGCACCGCCAAGCTGGGCGATCCG
>CAYVRN010000096.1:0-8033 GCA_964453855.1 uncultured Rhodobacterales bacterium | reverse complement strand
CATTCGTGGGCTTGAAGGTCACCTCGCCGACTTTGATCGCATTCATCGCGATACACTCAATTCTGTCTCTTACCGGCTGGGTCGCGCCCTCACCTACCCCGTTCGCAAACCGATAGTCAGTCTAGTCCTGCCATCACTGCGAGATCGGCCGCGCGCCACCAAGTTCCTGTCCTTTTTTCGCCTCGCCCTCAGCCATCCTTGGCAATTGCTTCGGCTATTTTCCCCACGCCGGGTCGTTAATTTTTTTAAGCTGCTATTCAAGCGCCCTGACCTTACCGATCAGGTGGTCAGCAATTATGAACACCTGTTGCAAAGCACCCCTGCGGAGTCAAAAGTCTCAGTAGAGCCCTTCACCGATGAAGCACTTGAACTGGTGGTTGAAGACCCGGGTTGCGCCTTTCCAGAAGTCGAATCCCCGGTGTTATCCATTCTGGTTCCCGTCTACAACCAGCTTCATTACACCTTGGCATGTCTCCGCTCGATAGCAGACCATCCCCCTTCGGTCGCCTTTGAGGTCGTTGTAGCCGACGATTGTTCGACAGATGCCACAGCGGCAGTTTTAGCGAGAGTCCCTGGCCTGATTCTGGTGCGTCATGATCATAATCTGGGCTTTTTACGATCCTGCAACAAAGCGCTCGATAGTTGCCGCGGGGAATTCGTATTTTTGCTCAACAATGACACCGTGCTCACCGAAGGGTCGCTCGATGCGCTCTTGCAAACCTTCGAGGCCTATCCAAAAGCGGGCATCGTGGGCGCCAGGCTACAGTACCCAAATGGCAAGCTGCAGGAGGCCGGCGGCATCGTTTGGCGCGATGCCTCTGCGTGGAATTTTGGTCGTCTTCAGGACCCCACCGAGCCCGCCTTCAACTACGTGAAGCCCTGCGATTACGTATCAGGCGCGGCATTGATGATCCGACGAGCGTTATTTCTGTCCCTCGGTAAGTTTGATGAGCGTTACGCCCCGGCATATTACGAAGACACAGACCTCTGCTTTGGTGTACGCGAAGCAGGCTACGAGGTCTTACTACAGCCCCGCGCTACGATCATTCATTTTGAGGGTATCAGTCACGGCACCGACGAGACCGCGGGCATGAAGCAGCACCAAGTGACCAACCGCGAGACCTTCGCGACCAAATGGCAGACTGTGCTTGAGCGAGAGCATGTGCCTAACGGTGAGCAAGTCTTTTTGGCACGGGATCGGAGTTTCAACAAAACCACCGTTCTTATCATCGATCACTACGTGCCACACTTTGACAAGGACGCGGGTTCTCGCTCCACCTTTCAATATATCAAGCTGCTTGTCGAGGCCGGGTGCAACGTAAAATTTTTAGGGGACAACTTTTATCGACATGAGCCTTACACCACCGTCCTTGAGCAGATGGGCGTCGAGGTGCTAGTAGGCGAAACCATGAATCGGAGCTGGAAGCAGTGGCTTAAAGAGACCGCTGCGACGATTGACGTTATTTACCTCCACCGGCCTCATATCGCCTCCAACTATATTGACGTGATTAACACACTTAAGCCCAAACCCCGCACCCTGTACTTTGGTCATGACCTTCACCATTTGCGCCTCGAACGAGAATTTGCGCTCACCGGTGACAAAAAAGTAAAAGCCGACGCAGCGCGGTGGCATCAGAAAGAGTATGCGCTGTTTGATAAGGTCGATGTCGTCTATTACCCCTCTTCAGTGGAAGTAGACGCCGTAAAAGCCGAACGGCCCGATCTCGCTGTGCGGGTCCTCCCCCTCAACGTGTTTCAAGAACCCTCTTCAGGCAACAGCTCTTTTGACACGCGCACGGGCATTGTTTTTGTGGGCGGTTTCAATCACCCACCGAACGCCGACGGGCTTCGCTGGTTTTGTCACGAGGTGCTGCCCTTGATCATGAGGGAGCTGCCAGATCTCGTGCTGCATATTGTGGGATCGAATATGCCTGACGATATTCTGGAGTTGGCCGACGAGCATGTCATCGTGCACGGCTTTATCAGCGATGACGAGCTCGTCACACTTTATAGCGGGGTCCGAGTCAGCGTCGTGCCTCTGCGCTTTGGGGCCGGGGTTAAAGGGAAGGTACTTGAGGCACTGCACGCCGGCGTGCCCGTGGTAACCACCTCAGTAGGCGCCGAAGGCATTCCCGAGTCCGAAACACTGCTCACGATAGCGGATGAAGCGGAAACCATGGCAAGTGCTCTGACCGCGCTCTATACCAATGTCGACCGACTCGAAGCTCTCGCTCACGCGGGACAACGCATGATAGCTAACGAGTTTTCGACCGGTGCGGTGTTGGCTCATATCCGCGAAGACTTTCTGATAAAGCCCTAATTTATGGATTGCCTTCTTCATATCGGCACGGAAAAAACCGCCACCACCCTGCTGCAAAGCTGGCTTTACAGTAACCGCAATGCTCTGTCCGCCGAGGGCGTTTTTTTGAGTTCGGTATTGAAAGAAGGCAACAACCGTAAACTGGTGTCTTTTTTTCAGACCCAGGTCGATGACTGGCTAAAACGTCAGAAAATAAATACCACCGAAGAAAAAGCGGCTTTCTTTGACGGGTTTGACGCCGACTTTCGGCGCGAAGTGGAAGAGGCAGCAACCACTCACCACACCATGATTATCACTTCAGAGCACTTCCACAGCCGCCTGCGACATCGCGAGCAGCTTGAGGCCTTGAAAAAGCTGCTTGATGAGCTTTTCGAGCGCGTCAGGGTAGTGTGTTATTTCCGCGACCAGGCCGACTACGCGGTCAGTACCTACAGCACCAAGTTGCGCAACGCCTACCCCCATTCGCTCGAGACATTCCTCGGCTCGATCAGCCCCGAGGGATACTATTTCAATCACGAGGACAGTGCCGCGTTGTGGGCCTCGGTCTTTGGTGAGGATGCCTGTCAATTCGCCGTGTTCGATCGTGCGGCCTTTATGGACCACGATATTCGGCGCGACTTCATAGCGCACCTCCCGACCCCCGTTAACAATAAATCCCTCAGCTACGCGGTTGAACGACGCAACGAATCGCTCTCGCGCTTTCAGGCTCGTTTGTTTCAGGTTATCAACCAACGTATTCCTTTTTGGAAGCCGGGACGTGTTGGTCTCAACCGTCTCAATCGCAAGCTTAAAACCACCGTTGAAAACATTGTTGGTATCGACAGCGGGAGTCTCGAGGCGGCCAAACAGGGACTTCGGGATGAATTTGCCGACAGCAACCGACGGTTTCTTGCGCGGTGGGCGCCTAACCGCACTGATCTACTTGACCACGGAGCCGGTAAGCCTTCCGAGGCTCGCACCGGGGCTGATTCAGTCGCTCAGGTCACCGCGCAAACAACGATGGACATGGCAGAGGTTGAAGCCCTGCTCGCCAATCTTCTAGACGGCCTGTTAGACAAGCACTTAAGCCATGGGCGCGCGCTCCTCGATGAAGACGCTCAGGAGCTTGTGGCTTTCTACGACCGCTACCGCAAGACTTGCCCCGAGGACATCGAGGGCGCGCAGTTTTTGCTTGCGCTCGCGCAGCGCGCGAGGCCGGGGGGGCAGGTCATAAAAGACCGCTTAGCAGCGCTGGAAAAAACCGAAGGGGACGCGGCCGAGACGCCAGAGGGCTAGCTACTCATCCTCGACCGTCGAGACCAGCACGCCATCGGCGTCGAGAATGCGCTGCCATATCGCATAGTCCTGCGCTAAGGTCTGTTTCAGCGCCGTCGCTTTACTGGCTGACAACGTCATGGCCATCTCTGGCGCCTTGTTTTTCACCGGGAGCTCAATCGCCACCCCCAGCCGCTCTGAGAGGTAAGCCGCTACCTGATCGAGCCGATGCATCCCATAGATCCGCTCAACCCCGATTTGACCGCCTTTCAGGGTGTGAAATCGCGCCTGATCCCCCACGTTGGCAAAGGTCGGACGCTGCTCTTCCCTGAGGTACCCGTCGACGAAATCCTCAAAGGACATGTTTCCCGTGTAGTTACGGTGAAACGGGTGGTCGGGTTGCTTGATGTCGTCTCGCTGACGATAGCGATACCAGCTAAAGAGCCATTCAACCGGCTCGCGAAAAATGCTGAATGCTTCAATAGGCCGCTGGGATAACGCGCGGCGATGATAGCGATAAATCGTGTCGCGATAATCCCGGGCGGTAATATGCTTCAACCCACCGGGCCCGGAAAAGTTCACATTGCAATAGGGTGCAATAACTGACTCAATCGAAGACGACGCGCACTTGGGGGCGCACAAAAAGGCAAACCCGTGCTGGGTAGACAACTGCATACTTCAGTCGGACTCCGGTTGTTTGGTGCCCTTCAGGACATAACTCAGCCGACCCCAAAAACCTTTACTGGCCTCTTGCTGCTTGAGGCGCTGAGCCTGTAACCAAGCGGCCTTCTTTTCCTGCTTCTCGGCTTTGGCTGAGAACCGCAGGACCTCACGCTGATAGTGCATGATCCAACGATCGCGCTTGGCAATACCGGTCTGGATGGCATGCATGTCATCTTTATTGAGAGTGTGGTCCGCCTTGATATGCTCGGGCAGTGGGCGCATGGCATAGAAGGTCGAGTGTCGCGGGGCGATTTGCTCCTCGGGGCGGGTACGGCTAAACAAATAAATAGAGATCGATTTCCGGGACTGGGTGTCGGGGTTGGGCAGACGAATGGGATCGTACCCGTGCCACGAGCGCTCGCTGGTCTCCATGACGATGACGCGATTGAAGTTGGGGCCAAACTTTTGAAATTCATTTTTCGATGGGTGCTGGGGATCTGAGTGAACCTCGAAGTTCCCTCCCCAGCTTGGGTCCCAGTCTTTGTTGAGATAAAACAGCACGTTAAGACGCCGATGCAGCGCCTCGCCCTCGTAATCGACATAGTTGTAATCGAGGTGCGGCGCCAAGTCGGCACCGCTGCGGCTCTCGTGAGTGCCCCCTGCTCCGCCTGGAATCGCAATTAAATTATCAATACCCGTAATACGCTGCATCATGTCGATGAACCTGTCAGATACCAGCCACTCGGCGAGCTGGCGATAAGAATCGCTGATGGCCTCGATGTCACGATTCACCGACTTTTTGCCGAGCTTACCCATCTCGGTCAGCGCGTTGCCCTTCTCAAAGGCCGGAAAATCCGCCAACAGGCTGTCGGCGTAGTCCGCCGCAAAGAAATCATCGATGACGACGTGGGGAAAGGGGTTGGCGTGGGTGTAGTGCTCGTGGAGCGAGTCCAATCGAGCCTCAACAGCAGGGTTTAACACAGGATTCTCCCAAAAATGCGCTAGCAGCTATCTGACGGCCAGAGTGTATACGGCCATAAGACAAAGGCCAAAAACGATCCGGTCATTTTTTACGCCCCGCACCTCGAGCAAAGTGCGGCCAAAACTGCAACAACCGCAGCCATTGGCCAACAGACAGGACACTTTTAGTCTGGCGACGGGCCCCGATAGCCGCGGGCAGCTCGCGGATACCCGCGCCTTTGGCGCGCAAGAATACGACCGCCTGGCCCCGCATGACTAGACGCGGCAATAAAAGCAGTGTGGCCAGTCCTTGAGCCAGAAGCGCCAGTGGTAGCAGCCACAGAGGGAAGTTCTTGACCAGCAGCCTGAGTACATTGCGATGGCCATAAAATACGCTGAAGTCGCTTCGATAGCCGGTCGTCGCTGATCCCTCGTGATGCACGATGGCATCTGGCTCAAACCAACAGCGCCAACCCGCCCGCTGAAGGCGCAGCCCCAGATCGGTATCTTCCACATACATAAAGTAGGCGGGGTCAAAGCCACCAACTTCAGCCAGGGCTTTCGCACGATAAAGGCAGGCCCCAGCGCAGGCACCAAAGACCGGGCCTGCCCGAGGCAACACCGAAGCTAAAGCAGTGCCATGCCAACGGCGCCAAGCGTAACCGCTAATGGATAGTACATCTCCGGCACCGTCAATGACCGCGGGATTCTCTGCCGAGAGCATCAGAGGGGCGGCACCCCCCAAAGCAGGTTGTGCCTCCAACACCTGCTGAAGCTTGGCAAAACACAAAGGCTCGGGATACGCATCAGGGTTGAGGCACCCAATGTACGCTATCGGCTGAGGATCTTGCGCCAAGGCATCAAGCGCCACATTAATCGCGGCGCCGTAGCCAAGATTAGAGCTTTGGCGCAACACCAAGGCGTCATCGACCGTATCAAGGAGCGCCAGGGTTTCGGCCTCGGTGGAAGCATTGTCCACCACCACCAGCCTATCGGGCGCAGGTGAGAGTGCCCGCACGCCGGCAAGACAGCGGGTCAGCTGACGGGCACTATTGTGGCTGACAATAATGAGCGCGAGGGGCACGGCGACCTCCATGAGGCTTCGCACAGTATGGTACCCCAGCAGAGCAGCAAGATGGCGATAGTGTATTCGACACCTCAAGCTTGATAAACTCGATGATTCCTGGGTGGACGTCCCTAACCGAGGACGCGACATCAGCCCTTATTCAACGAGTGAGCCCTAACGATGAGTAACAACGCCGAGTTTCCGCAGCCTTACGGGGCACCCTACGACGACGAGATCTCCATCTCTGAACTACTCATGAAATTGTGGGCCAAACGCGGGATCATCCTCGCGCTCCCCTTGGTGTTGGCAGGGCTCACCGTGGTGGGCCTGTTAGCGGGCAAAACGCTGGAGCAGTCGACCGTCAGCTATTTTATAGAACTTAAAGGCATTTACCTGAGCGATATGCCGGGCGATAGCGATAGCGATAGCGATAGCGATAGCGATAGCGATAGCGATAGCGATAGCGACGTTACGACCCGCTACCCCAACGGAACCCTATTTTCGCCACAAGATTTACTCAACCCCTCGGTCCTACAGGCCCTGGCCGGGGAATTTGATCTCGATCCACTCGCATTGGCAGACCATATTGATGTCGATTTCGGCACCCCGGTCAGCAACGGCGTATTAGCGGAATACCGCGCCGCACTGTCCCAAAACAGCAAAGCCTCGACAGAAGACATCGCCACCATCAACGCCCGCTATCAAGCCAAACTCGACGCTGCGGCGAAACGGGGACTCAAAATTACGGTCGATTTTGGCAAGCTTGAGATTGAAAAAGCCGCAGCGCTTCAGCTGGCTGAGCGACTTCCCAAGCTGTGGACCCAGGTATACACCACCCAGTTCACGACCATTCTCAGTCCGGAAATTATCGGATTTGCATGGACAACTCCGATTGAGCTGAATTCAGTGACGCGACTCCAGGAGGCCGACGTTCAGCTGACCCTGTTACAAAAGGGGACCGAGCTCATTCGCGCGGACGGGCGGTTGCGTGGACTAACCACTGAAAGAGGCGGCACTGCAGCTAATTTGCAGGGTTATCTTGATGACTTTCGCAGCATCTATTTTGAACCGATTTATTTAGAGGCGTTCGAGCAGGACAACTCGCTCTCACGGGTCTATCAGCAAGACCTGACCCTCCAAATTACCAAACTCAATAACCAAATTAACGAGCTCAACGCGCGTCTGGTTAATATTCGCGACTTTCAGACCTCGAGTCGCAGTAACAACAGCTCCTCGGTGGGGGGTGATCGCGCTTCGCTGGATGGCTCGGCGTTATCCGAGGTGGTGTCGCTGGCGGAGCGTGCCGCGTTGTCCACCTATCTTCAGGAAACCCTCGATAAGCGCTACACCCTTATAGAAGAGCTAACGGAGCTTGAAGCCAAGTTACAACGAATTACCCAAGAGCCGGGACAAAAAACTCAGAGCTTACTATCTGACGAATTTCGGGAAATGGGACAACAGCGCTACGACTCAATCGTGCGGGGCTATAACGAGCTGTTGCAGAAAGCCCAAGCGCTGAGCAAAGCCCGAACCCCCGAGTTTTATGCAGTGATGACCCAACCTGATACGGACGGGCACCTGTTTGAGAAGCGTGATTTGCTGTTTATTGCCTTAGCGTTAGCGCTGGGGGGCATGCTGGCAATCGTAGCGGCATTGCTGTGGCCGGCGAGGGAAAATCCGTAGCCCTCAATGTCCGTTTCAACCGAGCGCACAGGTTTTTGATAACAAGCATTATCGGCCTTTATTGGGCTGATCAAGCGGCTACCCAGT
>CAYVRN010000095.1:5512-8038 GCA_964453855.1 uncultured Rhodobacterales bacterium | reverse complement strand
GCCGTCATGCCAGATAATCGGCTCGAAATCGCGCGGGTTTACCCCTTCAATATTTGCTGCATTCACGCCGAATTCGTTCGGGTTCGATCGTCTTTGATGATGCGTATAGATCCCGCAGGTCTTACAGAAGTAGTGCTTCGCCGTGTTGGTTCCAAATTGATAAAGCGTCAGATTGTTCGCCCCTTTCACAATCTCGACCCCGTCCAATGCCGCCGAAACCGGCGCGGCTTGCCGACGGCGGCAATAGGAACAATCACACCGGCGGATCGTGTTGAGCCCGTCTGTCAACCGTACGCGCATCTCTACCGCGCCGCAGTGGCAGGTCGCATTTAACCACTCACTCATTTCCGTGTCCTTTTCACAATTGGCACCCTTGTGCCCAATCTTTGCCCACGCCGTACTGTTGGCACGCGGCTGTCTTGCCAGCGATACTTCGCCTCGGGATGGGGCGGGTGGCCTTCGTTGGTCTGCCAGTAAGTTGTCGCCCCCCGTTTCATCCAGATCGGCAGCGTCAGAACGAAGCCCACGATAAACCCGCCCGCGTGCGCCCAATAGGCGACGCCGTCCGAGGCACCTCCGGAGCCGTTCAGCAGTTGCAGTCCAAACCAGACCCCAAGCATCAACCACGCAGGAACCGAGAATATCCGGAAGAAGATTACGAAGATGAACAAGATATCCACCTTGGCTTTGGGAAACAGCAGCAGATAGCCCCCCATCACACCCGCAATCGCACCCGATGCGCCAACCAGCGGGATCGGTGAATAGGGCGCAGCAAGATAATGCGCCAAGGTCGCCGCCACGCCAGACACCGTGTAAAACACAAAGAACCCGACGTGGCCAAATTCTTCTTCCATATTGTCACCGAAGATCCACAGAAACAGCATGTTCCCCGCCAAGTGCATGAACCCTCCATGCAGGTACATCGAGGTGAACAGTCCCAGAACCTCTCCGTTCTGGCTCAGGTTTCGGGGGGTAAAGGCATAGGCGTCGAAAAAGCCTGCAATATATCGGGCGTTATCCATCTGCCCCCAGTACGAGAAAAACACCACGACGTTGATGGCGATCAACGCGTAGGTGACAAAGGGCGTTTTTTCAGACGGGTTATGATCGCGAATGGGTAACATGCCTAGAAGATGAGGGTTCCGTGCGCGGGGTCAAGGGCTTATCGTTCCCCCAAACACAGGAGAGCACATGAGCCGGGTGGTGATACTAACAGGGGCGGGGATATCCGCTGAAAGCGGGTTGGGGACATTTCGCGCTGAAAACGGTCTTTGGGCGCAGCATCGGGTTGAAGATGTGGCGACCCCCGAAGGGTTTCGCGCAAATCCCGCCTTGGTTCATCAATTCTACAACATGCGTCGCGCTGAATCTGCGGGCGCTGAACCGAATGCCGCGCATATCGCTTTGGCGCGTCTTGAGGCCGAGCTTGCGGGTGGCGTGACTGTCGTCACTCAGAACGTAGACGATCTGCACGAACGGGGCGGCTCACAGAAGATCATCCACATGCATGGGGCGCTTTCCGGATCGCTTTGTGCGGCCTGCGACCACCGCTGGCCCTCGGTTTTTGAAACGTCTCCGTTAGATACATGCCCGTCCTGCGGCACGCAGGCGACGCGACCGGATATCGTCTGGTTTGGGGAAATGCCCTACCAGATGGAACGGATATACAGGCTGATCCAGCAGGCCGAGATTTTCGCCGCGATTGGCACCTCGGGCAATGTCTACCCCGCCGCAGGGTTTGCGCATGAGGCACGGCGGACGGGGGTGCATACCGTCGAATTGAACCTAGAGCCGTCGATGGTGGTGAATGATTTCACCGAAACCCGTTTTGGTCCGGCGACCCAAACAGTGCCTGATTGGGTCGAGGAATTGTTGGGGTAGGATGGGCGCAAAGCACCCATCCTACGCTCGTCCCTTAACCGTCGCCTAGCGAGCCTTGCTGCTGCATGCCGTTGCCATGCATCATGCCACCCTCACCGTGTTGCATGCCTTCGCCGTGCATCATGCCTTGGCCATGCATCATCTCTCCCGGCTCTCGGTTCAGATCGACGGGGACTGTAACGATGATTTCACCGGCATCACGGAAAACGAGCGTGAAGGTCACGTCCTCTCCGTCCACAAACGGCGCGTTCAGGCCCATGAACATGACGTGCTTGCCGCCACGCTCCAGCATCACCATTCCGCCGGCCGGAATTTCAAAGCCTTCTTCGACGTGAACCATCCGCATCACGCCCTCGTCGTTCTCGATATGGGTGTGCAGCTCGACCCGCTTTGCGGCGTCGGAAGTGGCCGAGACAAGATGATCGGCCTCACCGGTGTTTTCGATGACCATAAAGGCCGCGCCGGATTTCGCCATCATGCCCGAGCTGCGGGCGTATCCGTGATGCACCATGATGTCCGCCAACGAAGGTGTGGCAAAGGCAAGGGTTGCGGCGGTGGCCGCAAGAATAGTTTTCAGTTTCATGTGTTTATCCTGTGTGTCTGATTGTCTTGAAAGGGAAGGGATCAGACAGACAGGGGCGGTCC
>CAYVRN010000095.1:0-5412 GCA_964453855.1 uncultured Rhodobacterales bacterium | reverse complement strand
TCCTGTGTGTCTGATTGTCTTGAAAGGGAAGGGATCAGACAGACAGGGGCGGTCCCCGCGCCTGCGGGCAGGGACATGCGGCCTGAGGCACGGGCAGGGACGTCGCCGGTGCCTGAAGTGTCAGAGCGTTGGCCGCAGGTACCACCAGATCAGGCGCTGCAAATTCGATAAAGCTGAACGCGACCGCCGCGCATTCCGGGCAGTAATGCACATCACCCGTCGGATTGCCTTCGGCATCAACGGCGACAGTAACCGCGCCTTGACTGGTGCAAAGAACCATTTCCCCCACCGGCATCGGCGCGGTGCGTGCCAAGGCCATTTGCAAGCTGCTGACCGCAATGATCAGCGCTAGCAACAGGCGTGGAAATATTCTTAGAATCGCATTCATAAGCGCATAAATATGCAAGGCGTCGGCGAATGCAAAGCGACAAAAAGAAACAGCCCCGCAAGCAAGCTTGCAGGGCCGATCAAATCCTAAGCGGAAAGACTTACGCGGCGGCTTGTGCCTTAGCGATCTCTTTCTTCACTTTCAGAGCGTTGTCCGAAAGCTCGCTGTCTTTTGCTTTTGCAAGGAACGCATCCAGACCACCACGGTGATCAACGCTGCGCAGTGCGGCTGCCGAGATGCGAAGCTTGACGCCGCGGCCCAGAGTTTCCGACTGCAGGGTCACGTCGTTCAGGTTCGGCAGAAAACGACGGCGTGTTTTATTGTTGGCGTGGCTGACGTTGTTGCCAGTCATCGGGCCTTTTCCGGTCAATTCGCAACGGCGCGACATATTCTAATCCTCGTCTCGATGTGCGAGGCATACTGCCCCGGCCATAACAAACGGGCGCCGCCGTGGCTGCGCCCCGAAATTCGTTTGGTGTCTCTAGGGTCTTTTCGGAAGGGCGTCAAGGGATTCGCGGCCGAAACCTTAGGGCTTTCTGACGGTTTAGTTAAATCCGTCATGATATGGAAATCCTGCTTGACCCGTTAGCGCCCCTGATATGACATTTGATCAAATTTAATCAAGGATTCGCTTCATGTCCGACCAGCCGCAAATACCCAATGATCTTGACAGTTTCTGGATGCCCTTCACCGCTTCCCGATGGTTCAAACAAAACCCGCGTATGATCGCCAAGGCCGACGGTATCCACTACACCACGGTGGACGGCCACACGGTGATCGACGGCACCGGTGGGCTGTGGTGCTGCAACGCGGGCCACAACCACCCCAAGATCGTCGAGGCGATCCAGAAACAGGCTGCGACGCTTGATTTTGCGCACAACTTCAACCAGGGCCACGCCATCGCGTTTCAAACCGCCAGCCGTATGGTCGAGCTGACCGATCATTTTGACCACATCTTCTTTACCAACTCCGGTTCCGAAGCTGTGGATACCGCTCTCAAGATAGCCTTGGCCTACCATCAGGCCAAAGGCGAAGGCCAGCGGCGGATGCTGGTGGGGCGCCAAAAGGCCTATCACGGGATCAACTTTGGCGGGCTGTCTGTTGGTGGCATCGGCCTGAACAAAGGCCAATTCGGCGCGCTCTATCCGTCCACAGCCCACATGCGGCACACGTGGATACCTGAAAACTTCTTTTCGCGCGGGCAACCCGAGCACGGCGCTCATCTGGCCGAGGATCTGGCGCAGATCTGTGACACCTACGGCGGGCACTCGATTGCGGCCGTGATCGTCGAGCCGATCATCGGGGCAGGGGGCGTGCTGCCTCCTCCAAAGGGGTATCTTGAGCGCATCCGCGAAATCTGTGACCAGCACGGCATTCTGATGATCATGGACGAAGTGATTACAGGTTTCGGGCGCATGGGCACACCGTTCGCGCATCAGTACTATGGCATCAAGCCTGATCTGATGACCGTCGCCAAAGGCATGACCAACGCGACCGTCCCCATGGGCGGCGTTTATGCGACCGAAGAAATCCGTCAGGCGTTTATCCATGGCCCCGAGACCATGGTCGATCTGTTCCACGGCTACACCTATTCGGGCCACCCGCTGGCCTGCGCCGCGGCACTGGCCACGTTGGACGTTTATCGGGACGAAGGCATTTTCGATCACGTCGCCGAAATCATGCCGGTCTGGGAAGACATGCTGCATTCCCTCAAAGGCGCACCGGGCGTGATGGACATCCGCAACTCGGGTCTTCTGGGGGCAATCCAGCTGGAACAGAACGGAGCCGTAGGTGCCGCTGGACGGGCGACATACGAAAAGCTGTGGGACAAAGGTCTTTCGGTTCGCCCGATCGGAGACAGCTTGGCGATGTCCCCGCCGCTGACTTTGACCGAGGGCGAGATCGCCAAAATCGGCGATATTCTGGGATCGGTTTTGCGGGGGTAAAATCCACCTGTTGTAGATTGTCTGGGGCTGCGAAATGCGGCCCCTTTCTTATTTGGGGTCAGTAGATTCCGAACTTAATACTTCACCATCCCCCCACTGCTCGGTCATGCGGCGGTTGATCCACGCAAGCCCTGCCAGTGACAGACCCAGCCCAAGGAATGAGGCAACCCGCATTAAACCCGCCAATCCGGCCATGTCGATCAAGAACACCTTGGCAATGGTCAGGCCAACCCCAAAGACGGCCACTCTGCGCAGCATTACCGAGCGGCGGGCGAAGGCGACGAACAGGGCGATAATCGAACTGAGCAAGAGCGCGACGGTGTAGCTATATAGTTCGGCGTCGGTTGTGCCGGAAACAGCCAGAGTATCGCCGCGCCAGAACCGACGGATTTCCAGAACGACATAATACGTTGCGGTCAGTGAAGCGACCAAGCCGAACAGACGCCGTAGTAACCGACGCAGGTGATCGAACCGATAGGCCACGGCTCCAAGGATCAGCGCGATCGGACCATAAGCCAGCAGCAGGCTATCCAGAAGGTTCGGACCAAGAACGACTTCGTCCGCGTTTGCCAACGGGTTGAAGACAATCGCAAGAACAATCCCTCCGGCCAAGCTTAGCAACGCGTAGAACGTGGCGGTGACCCAATAGGCCCATCGCAAACCGGTCGAGGTGCGCAGCATGTATAGCTGCCCAGCCATCGACAGCAGGCCGATCGAAACGCACAGACCGATCCCCCAGTGGGTTTCCAAATCGTCCCCAAGCGCTCGTGTGACAAGCACCAGAACGAAAACCGCCAGCACCAGACTTAGCGTGGTTTCCAGCACAGCGCGGGTTTTCGGATGGGCGGTTTTATCCATCAGATACCAGGCCGCCAGCAGTTGCATGATCACCGGCACGTTCACCATCCAGATTTCCCACATTGGGGCATCCATCGCCCAAAGCAACCCGGGGTCAAGCACCAGCCGCCATGTGACCACCGCCAGACCAATCTGCACAAAGTCGGTCAGGGCGGGCAGTTTTTGCCACCGATCCAGTGCCACGGCCCCCAGCACCATCACCGTTAGCGCAAGGGTCAAAGCGGTTTCGCTGAGCATCAGGATCAGCGCAAAGGCAATCATGGTCATCGAGGCCAGCGCAAAGATACCGGCCCGTCGCCGGTCGCCTTCGTCCTGTCGCCCTGCGCGCTCGGCAAAAAGCGCCATCAAAGCGGCCACAGCCATTGCGTGGAACGCCCAGACGCCATCGCCGATAACTAGGGCTGGGCGCCACCAAATTTCGAAGAGAATCAACGTCAGCGGGGCATAGACGGCAGCGCCGGTGGTCCAATCAAGCTTAAAGGTCTCGGCCGTCTGCGACCGCCAGAATGCAATCACCGAGACGCCGACTGCGATCAGTGACAGGATCGTGACATGCTTGGGCCAAGGGCTCTCGGGCGGTAGCTCCGCATCGAATGCAGCAGCGAGCGTGCCGTAGCCGATACCTTGATCATAGATCAGCAACAGCAGCGCAGCGGGGGCAAGCGGGGTCAGGTCAAGCAGGGCAGGCGCCTCGCGGTTCCAAAGGGCGGCAACCAGAAACAGGGCGGCCAGTATAGCAACGACCGACCATAATTCGACTATGCCGGCGTCTTTGAATGCCACCATCAGGGAAACCACCACCGCGCCTGCGAAACTGCCAAAGGCCAAGCGGGTTGGGAATTCGGGCCGGCTTTCCGTGCCCGCTTTCCGAAACGGATTGCGGCGCAGAACGGTTGCCCCGCTATGCGTCGGGGTCAGCTGTAACGGCGGCACCAGCGTGGCGGACAACGCGACGATCAGGGCAAAGACCAGATAATGAACATCACCCGCGCCTGCGTCATAAATATACCAAGCAGCCGCATGGGCGCCCAGCAGACTTAGCACCGAGGTCCATGCCCAACGGCGCAGAGCATCGATTAGCAGAGCTGCCAAAGCTATGAGCGCGAAGTAATAGTAAAACAGCTCTGGCGTGTCGCTGGACCCACCCACCACAAAAGGCGAGGACACTGCGCCAACAATCCCCACCACCGCCAGAAACGGGCCATAGAACCAACCGAATACCACGGCCACCAGCGAAACGCTGACCATCTCGGCAAAGGCTAACCCCGGTCCCGTCATGCCGTATAACTGGCGTGCTGAAATTACAGCCGCGTAAAGCGCAACCAGTCCGGCCCCTGCAAAGGTCGAAGGCAGATAGGCCGTATGCGCCCCGTCTTCATCCCCCCACTTACGCCTTAGAACTTCGCCCGCGGACAGCAGTGCGATGCCCAAAGCCGCAGCACCCACGACCCGCCAGAAAGGTGTCAGCAGCCCACTTTCGACGCCATATTGCACAAGGAACACCCCAGCGAGCGCCAACGACAGCGCCGCGACTGCCAAAAACCAGTTCTGCGCGACCCAAGCCCAAAGCCCGCTAAACATGCTTTGTTTGAAAACATACGCTGTTGGGGTGTCTTCATTCGGCGCAAGAACGGCTTCGCCCGGATCAGTCGTTTCACGTTTTTTGCCCCACGGCGTCCTTTGCGGCGCCGGGCTTGTCTCGGTCTCGGAAGACTGGGCGATGGCTTCTGCCACCGACCCGATTTCATTATTTTCTGTCTCGTCTGGGCGTTCGGCATCAGCTTGCGCCTCAAGGCCAGTGTTCAATAGCTGGTCCTCAAGTGCGCTGACCCGACGGGTCAAGCGAACGACAAAAAGGGCCAGAATAAAAATTGCCAAAGTCAGAAATATGGTCATGCGTATCCCTTGGCTCCGATATGAAATGAAACCGTGGGAAAACGCTAGCAGGCGAATAGCGATCCAACAAGGATCAGAAAAGTTCGGGTTTGCGTTGGTCTCAAATACCGATCGGCTCTAGCGTGGCAATGCTATTCGAAGTCGAAGCGCCTTAATCCGTCTTGAACAGCTAGGCCACGGGGCTTTCCTTTGCCGCAAAAATATTTTGCTCAATAGGCCGGATTTCCCTCTTGACCCTCTGCGCCCCGTCGCCTAAATCGCCTCCACCGTGGCGGAGTAGCTCAGCCGGTTAGAGCAGCGGAATCATAATCCGCGTGTCGGGGG
>CAYVRN010000094.1:0-8076 GCA_964453855.1 uncultured Rhodobacterales bacterium | reverse complement strand
CGCCCCGCCTGCGATCGCCGATTCACACACTGCTGGCAGACCCGCCTGCGCGTGCGCGCGAGGGCCACTCCGGCCGTAGTTTTCATAGGGGCGACTCTAATGCGGCATGGGGGTGGAAAGTATGATGGCTAGGATGTTCCACAGAACGCCAGCAAAATCCACGCCACTTGTAGGGGTATTTGTGGGGGTAAAGTTTGTCAGCTCATCGTATGGCACTGATTTTGCAAAATAAAAGACAAAAATGTGGCGGAGCCGAAGGGATTCGAACCCTCGAGACGATTCCTCGCCTACTCCCTTAGCAGGGGAGCGCCTTCGACCACTCGGCCACAGCTCCGCTGACGGGTATATCCTTGGCCAGCATTGGAAGACAAGGGGATTTGGGAAAAAAAATCTGGATCAGTAACTTGCTGTAATTACGTCATATTTCGACACTTCCGCGCTTTTTGCATCAAAGGCATCTCGGTCAGTCCGATTTTTTTTGGTGCTTGATTATTCTTGCGAAGCACTTGGAAATAAGTTCCACCGAAGTCGGTGATCGACTTGAATGTTGACGGGCATGCAGCTTTTTGCCTTTAGTCTTGCTGATATTCGGATTAATTGGTAATAAAAAGTCACCAATTTAAGCGGATAGCCTCATGACAGTGATTACCAACATCCAAGACCTCAAAGACATCTACAAACGCCGTGTGCCAAAGATGTTCTATGACTATTGCGAAAGCGGCAGCTATACCGAGCAAACATTTCGCGAAAATGTCTCGGATTTTGACCTGATCAAGCTTCGCCAGCGTGTTGCTATAGATATTGCCAGCCGTACGACCAAATCCAAACTTCTAGGGCAAGACGTGGCCATGCCAGTGGCTTTGGCACCTGTCGGTCTGACGGGGATGCAGCATGCCGATGGGGAAATCAAAGCGGCCAAGGCTGCTGAAAAGTTCGGGGTGCCCTATACTCTGTCCACCATGTCGATCAACTCGATCGAGGAAGTCGCTTCGGAAACTTCGGCTCCGTTCTGGTTTCAGGTCTACACATTGACCGACGACAAATTCATGCAAAGCCTGATGGACCGCGCCAAGGCCGCCAAGTGCTCGGCTATTGTGATTACTCTTGATCTTCAGGTCTTGGGCCAGCGCCACAAGGACCTGAAAAACGGCTTGTCTGCCCCGCCAAAGCCGACGTTGAAAAACATCATCAACCTGTCAACGAAGTGGCGTTGGGGGCTGGGGATGCTTGGCGCAAAACGGTACAACTTCGGCAATATCGTCGGGCATACCGAAGGGGCATCGAATGCAAGTTCGCTTGCGGCCTGGACCAATGAAAAGTTTGACGCCGGTTTGGATTGGGCGCGGGTTAAAGAGCTGCGCAATATGTGGGACGGACCTGTGATCCTGAAAGGGATCATGGATGTCGAAGACGCTAAAAAGGCCGTCGAAGTTGGTGTGGACGCGATTGTGGTCTCGAACCACGGCGGGCGCCAGCTGGATGGTGCCCTTAGCTCGATCCGGGCTTTGGAGCCAATTGTCAATGCAGTTGGTGACAAGCTGGACGTTTATCTTGATAGCGGCATCCGCTCTGGTCAGGATATCCTGAAAGCTATGGCCATGGGGGCCAAGGGAACGATGATCGGGCGCAGCTATATCTATGGTCTGGGTGCCATGGGCGAGGCGGGCGTGACCAAGGCGCTTGAGGTGATGCAGAAGGAACTGGATATCTCAATGGCCCTTTGTGGGCGATCGGATATCAACGCCGTGGACAAAAGCATCCTGATGGTGCCTGACGACTTTAGCGGGCGCTGGTCCTGATCCGCGTCTAGCGAATTCGACGGGCCAGTACCAATACAATAGCTGGAACCAGCAAGAGACTAAATCCGATGAACAGGAACGAGGCGTTCAGCCCCTTCCATTCGGACAGGAATCCCATCATCGGGGGGCCGATGAAAAAGCCCGTGTAGCCCAGGGCCGTGACACGCGCGATGGCGTTGGCGCGGTGCTCGATCGGGACAAGCTTGCCGACGATGGCAAAGGTCATGGGCACAATTACGGACACCCCAAGGCCAAGAATGATAAAGCCTGAATAGGCACTGCTGAGGTTTGGGGCGAGTGCGGCAAGGATGGCACCGCTTGCGGAAACAAGGGCTGCTACAAAGGTGACCCCGATAGGGCTTGTGAAACGAAGGGTTAACTGACCGCTGAAACGCCCTACTGCCATCGTTGCCCCTAGCAATGTGGGGCCGAGTGCGCCGCCGACGGCACCAGCGCCCAGAGTGCGTTCAAGATGCAGTGCAGACCAACCTTCTGTTGCCTGCTCGGCCATAAACGCGATCAGCATGACGCCGCCCCCCATTATAATGGCCATTCCCACGCGGAAAGGTTTCTTTGAGGACGTTACGTCTATGTCGTGCGAAGTTGCCGGCGACGGACGTTTGAGAAGCGCGAGAAGGGTGAAAATGGCAAAAGCAACAAACAGAAATATCTGCCATGGCGCAAAGCCTGCGGCGCGTGCTAGCCCGGTTAAAAACGCTGAAATGGCATAGCCCAGGGAAAACATCCCATGGCTATAGCCCATAAGAGAGCGACCACTTGTTGTTTCAAGTGCCGAGACTTTCGAGTTCATGATCACGTCTAAGGTGCCGGTCATCATCGCGGCAAAGGTCATGAAAATTGCGAATTGCGTCACGCTGCCTGCTACACCGGGCAGGATAAAGATCACTGCCATTGCGGCCGCAAGAATAGCCATGGCGTGCTTGCCGATCAGCAGGTCAGTTCGGGGGGCATTCCACATCGCGATTACAGCACCGGCAGACGATACCAGCATCGCCAATCCAAACTGGGAATCACTGGCGCCAATCTGCGCTTTTAGAACCGGAACCTGGGCAGCGAAACTTCCCCAACAGATCCCGATAGCCACAAAAGCGGCGGCCATCGGGGCGCTATCTATGAAATCGCGTCGGTTCATTGGGGTGTCCTTTGAAGAAAATGTCGGATATTCCTGCTGCTGCTCGGTAATAGTCTTTTCATCCAAAGAAAAGCCGTCTATACGCGCGGCTTCACGCGGACATACAGCCTTGGAGGATGTCCGCCCTAACTTATGGAGAATTACAATGGCTGGAGCAATTCCTGATCTTCACGCCGAGGTTCGCGCGGGGACGGGCAAGGGCGCCGCTCGCGCAGCACGTCGTGCGAACATGGTACCCGGTGTCGTTTTTGGTGGTGACAAAGACCCGCTTTCGATTCAGATCCCGTTCAACGAGCTTCTGAAAAAACTGAAAGCCGGACGCTTTAAGTCGACCCTCTTCAACCTGAAAGTTGAAGGCGAAGAAGACGTACGTGTGATCTGCCGTGACGTTCAGCGCGATGTGGTAAAAGACCTTCCGACACACTTCGACCTGATGCGCCTGCGTCGTACGTCGCGTGTCAACCTGTTCATTCACGTGAACTTCGACAACGAAGAAACATGCCCAGGCATCAAAAAAGGTGGCGTTCTGACCATCGTTCGTTCGGAAGTTGAACTGAACGTTCTGGCCGGCGACATTCCGGATCACATCACGATCGATCTGGCGAATGCCAACATCGGCGACGTTCTGCACATCTCTGACGTTGTCCTGCCGGAAGGCTGCAAGCCGACCATCGACCGCGACTTCGTAATCGCCAACATTTCGGCTCCTTCGGGTCTGAAAGCGTCGGATGACGAAGAAGGTGAAGAAGGTGAAGCAGAAGGCGGCGAAGAGTAATCTTCGAGCGTCTTTCAGACGATCTTTTTAAAACGCGGTCCATCGGGCCGCGTTTTTCGTTTTAGGCAGGTGAGTTTGTTGATTAGATAAGAGCAGTGCTACCGAAAGGGTCCAGTAATGGCGTTTGATTTTATCCTGATGCTGACATCGAATGATCGGACCATTCCCGATGCAAGGGCGCGCGTTGACGAGGCCCTAGAAGGCGGCGTTCGCCATATAGGTTTCAAAGATGTTGGTTTACCCTTTGATGAGCTGAAAGCTGTTGCCGATGCGATCCGATCGGTCGGTGGACGGTCTTATCTTGAGGTTGTGAGCCTTGATGAAAGCAGCGAGATTGCCTCGGCCCGTGCCGCGGTTGATCTGGATGTGGATTGTTTGCTGGGAGGCACCCGAGCGGATTTGGTCACCGAGATCACACGCCGCCATCCCGTCCGCTACTATCCGTTTCCAGGCGAAATCGTTGATCACCCTTCGGTCTTGAAGGGACCAGCCGAGGCAATTGTCGACTCCGCCCGTCGGTTGGCCGCATTGGAACACGTTCACGGTCTGGATCTGTTGGCCTACCGATTTAACGGCGATGTTCCGGCGTTGATGCGACAAATCTGCTCGGCGGTGGAAAAGCCCGTAATCATGGCGGGTAGCGTCGATAGCGCAGAACGTGTCGCGGCATGTGCCAATGCTGGCGCAGCCGGGTTCACGGTTGGAACAGCCGCCTTTGCCGAGGTCTTTCCAGCCAAAGAGCCGGGTTTTGCAGCGCAAATCCGTTCAATTCTGGCAATGACATCGGATGCGCGCAAACACTCGGCCCGCCCTTTACAGCTGGCACTGGCCGCGCATGACAGTCGCAAGGCACACCTAAAGGCTTGGGTCACGCGCTACGCTGATAAACTGGCAGGGCATCGTCTGATTTGCACCGGGGGAACCGGACGGATGATATTGGACACAGCCCCCAATTTGCAGGTCCAGCGTTTGCAGCGCGGATCGCGTGGGGGTGATCAACAACTTGGCGCATTGGTTGCGACGGGTGAACTGGATGCGGTCATCTTTTTCGCGGACCCAACGCAAACCCATAGCGGCGACGTGGATATGCAAGCCTTGACCCGTCTGGCAATGCTGCACGATACGCCCGTTGCCCTTAGTGCTGCATCTGCTGACATGATCGCAGGGGCGCTTTTGTCGGCTTAGGCTAACAGTGAAATCAAACCGGAACCGCTGTGGTTTCCTTCACTTCCTGCATTGCAAAACTTGCCAAGGCATTGGCGATCGGAACCCCTCGGATCGGGGTTTGATAGAAGTGGTCGTAGTCACGGACATCGGCGACCCGTACCCGCAACACATAGTCCAGATCACCCGACGTCCGATAGGCGCGGATGATTTCTGGCAATGACTTAATCGCGCGCTCGAATTTATCCAACCAATCGGCCGAATGGTCACCGGCGCGTATCAAGGCGATAACAGATTGCCCGTAATCCGGCTTTGATGGATCGACCAAGGCAAGGCGGGCAGTGATGATGCCCGCATCCTCCATCATGCGTACCCGCCGCCAGCATGCGTTCCGCGATAGCCCGACTTTTTCGGCCAAAGCATCCACGCTGAGCGTGGTGTCGATTTGCAAGAGGCGTAGAATTTTGCGGTCAAAATCGTCAATCATATTTGTCATAAGTGGGACAGAATCCCAAAAATTCTCATATTAAAACGAAATTTGGGACGCCATGGCAGTTATCTCATGTCATTTTCTCCAAAATGAAAGGAAACCCAATGCGCGAACAAACTACACATTAATAACGGTCCCTTACCGGATTTTTTACCAATCACCCCGCTTCGGTAGGCGAAGGTTATTTTGAAAATATGGGCTTTTCCCTGCGGTTTACGTTAAAACTGTTCGGCGCTTCGATTGCAGCACTTGTGCATGCATTCTTGCATTCGCTGTTTGAAAAGACCGCCAGCAATATCGTTGCTTCGCTGCATACCCGTCTGACCAGTCGCTTTATCCAATAACTGGACGTTTGCCTGCGCGTGACCCAATGAGTATACCGCCCCGAGAGACATCCTGCGGAGGTATTATGAAACTTTGGGTCGGTCTGGGGAACCCCGGTGGGAAATACGCGGGCAATCGTCACAATATCGGGTTTATGGCGTTGGACCGTGTTGCAGACGATCACGGGTTTGGCCCATGGAAATCCAAGTTTCAGGCCGAAATCAGTGAAGGTCGGTTGGGCTCTGAAAAGGTCCTGCTGCTGAAACCCCAGACTTTTATGAACCTTTCGGGACAGTCCGTGGGCGAGGCGATGCGGTTTTACAAACTGACGCCGGATGATGTAACGGTCTTTCACGACGAGCTGGATTTGGCGCCGGGAAAACTGCGGGTCAAGACGGGTGGTGGGCACGCTGGGCACAACGGCCTTCGGTCAATCCATCAGCATATCGGGGCAGAGTATCACCGCGTTCGTCTGGGCATTGGTCACCCGGGGCACAAAGATCGCGTCGCGCAGTATGTTCTAAACGATTTCGCCAAAGCGGATCAGGATTGGCTGGATGATCTACTGCGCGGGATATGTGACGGAGCACCTGAGTTGGCAAATGGCGAGACCGGGAAGTTCATGAACGCGGTCGCGCTGCGGGTAAATCCGCCTCGGTCGTCGAATAGCCAGCCAAAGAAAATTTCCCCCGCACTACAAGAAACGCCGATCGCGCCAGAGGATACCCGAACAGCATTGCAGAAACTTGCTGACAAATTCCGCGGATCATAGATTGCATCCGCCCGAATCTTGCGGCATCTAAGGGCTGACCATATCAGCGCGGGCGTGGTGGAATGGTAGACACAGGAGACTTAAAATCTCCAGGCCGATTAGGCCGTGCCGGTTCGAGTCCGGCCGCCCGTACCATGATCATTTTGCAGCAATGGCAGGTGACGCCTCTAGGCGTTCGGGCATCGGTACGTCAGCCATCAGGTCATCAATAAACAGGCTTAGAAACTGGGGTCGTCCGGTGACATCGGACTTTCGGTAAATGGCATTGGTCTGGGCTTTGACGGTCCCTTCCGAGGTATTCCGAAGCCCAGCGATTTCTTGCGTAGATAGACCTTTTAGAAGGAACAGACCGACGTCTTGTTCCGCTTTGGTCAGTTGCCACTCATGAAACTTCTCTTCAACGACTTCGGCGAACGCAGAGGACAGCAAGCGCAACTTTTCTTCGGACGCTTTTGATCGTTGATAGGTTTTCGCAAGTGCGACTGCGCCTAGAACCACGCCAAGGATCAGACCGATTGAGGCGCCGATTTCGAGAAGTTCTCGGACCTGCCAGGCAATCGGTGTGGCCCGGATGCCCAACACGGTCATCACGATGTCAGAGACGAAAAATACCGCGCAGGCGAGTTGAATAAAAAATATGAAACCGAAAAACAAATACTGACGCATTAGGACCCCGACGTTTGGAAGCAATCAAAGCAAGGATTAGTCATCGTCGTCATCCTTTTCGTCTTCGTCGTCCTCTTCATCCTCGTCGTCTTTTTCGTCGTCATCTTCGGGTTCGTCTTCCTCGTCCTCCTCGTCCTTATCTTCGTCATAATCGTCCGAACGATTTGAGCCGCTGCGGTCTTCGTCCTGTTCGTCGTCTTCGTCATCACGGTCGTCATGACGAGCATCATCATCTTTGTCGTCGTCGCGATCATCACCCTCGTCATCTTCATCATCGTCATCGTGATATTCGAACAAAGCACGTTTCCCCGAACCAGATGAGTCCCTGACTGTTGCGAGGGGATTCACAAAACTTAAAAATTCTTGAGCTTTTTGGGCATCTTCAATGTCCCAGTAATCCCGCAAAATCTCTCCGGTGCGGGTATTGATGATGATCTCGCGCTCGAGGCCGTCTGCATGGGCTTCGATTTTTGTGCGTCCCAACCAGGTTTTTTCCACTTCGAACTCCGTAAACCCCTGATCCCGCAGCCAAGCAATGATCCGGTCTACAGGTTCTGCGGCCTGAGCGAGCGAAGCCCAAGCTACAAGGCCCACGGCAAGTAGAGTTTTCGGTTTAACAATACGCATAGTGTTTCCTTGAAACGCGGTTCAGCTGCCCCGCGCAATACGGGGCAGCCCTGCTCGATTATGCCGTGGCAGAGGCCTGCCTGACAAGACGAGGATTAGTCGTCGTCGTCATCATCGTCATCTTCGTCCTCGCGGTCGTCATCATCGTCCTCGCGGTCGTCATCTTCGTCATCACCATCACGGTCGCCACGGCGATCATCATCTTTGTCGTCGTCGCCGTCGCGGTCATCGTCACGATCGTCGTCGTCGTCGTCGTCATCTTCGTCATCACCATCACGGTCGCCACGGCGATCATCATCTTTGTCG
>CAYVRN010000093.1:0-8160 GCA_964453855.1 uncultured Rhodobacterales bacterium | reverse complement strand
ACGTAAGGTCGCTTAAATGAGTAATCGGAGCGGCACGGAAGCGTGACAGGTCCAGAGCGTGAAGAGAAAGTGATCTATCTTCGTCGCAAATATCACCTCGGTCCCATGCGGATCGTTTGGTAGGAAAGCAGACGTTCAGATATCCTCGAAACTGGGTATTTCCCTGCGTCGCCGCCTGGCGGCAGGGACCCCATTTTGAGTTCTATATAAAGGCACCGAAAGATAGCTTTCGGATTTCGCCACCCCCGCTAATAGTGGAACTTAGTTAAGACGTTCACCCGAGCCGGAAGCAAAATAAGATGCCTTGCTCAGATCAAAGGCAAAGGAAAGGCTTTTCCCCGGAACCGCACTGGTTTCGGCATGCATCCGTGCAGTGATCTGTTTGCCGCCAAGTTCCGAAACCACATAAGTATCAGCCCCTGCTGGCTCGACCATATCCACGTGGCATTCAGCCTCTTGAACACTTTCACCGGCGCGGAAACCTGACTCGGCAATGTCTTCGGGACGAAGGCCAAGGATAACATCCTCGGGCAGACCATTGGCCTTTTGGTCAATCAAAACAATCGGCTCGCCGTTTTCGCGGGTAATCTCGATCTGCGCCCCTTCACCATTCTGGCGCACCTTGGCAGGGATCAGGTTCATCGCAGGGGAACCCATAAAGTCAGCCACAAACAGGTTGGCTGGCTTGTTGTAAATCTCGGCAGGCGTGCCGATCTGCTGGATCACCCCGCCCTTCATCACAACGATCTTGGTGGCCAAAGTCATCGCCTCGATCTGGTCGTGGGTCACGTAAACCATCGACGCGCCAAGGGTCTGGTGCAGTTTCTTGATCTCCGAGCGCATCTCTACACGCAGCTTTGCGTCAAGGTTCGATAGAGGTTCGTCAAACAAGAACAGCTTCGGATCACGCACCAAGGCCCGGCCCATCGCCACACGTTGGCGCTGACCGCCTGAGAGTTGCCCCGGACGACGGTTCAGCAGAGGTTCAATCTGCAACTGGCTGGCCACTTCGTTCAGCTTGCGTTCCTGTGTTGCCTGATCGACACCACGTACTTTCATGCCAAAGGTGATGTTCTTGGCCACCGACATGGTCGGATAAAGCGCATACGACTGAAACACCATCGCAATATCGCGGTCTTTTGGGCTAACGTGTGTCATGTCCTTGCCGCCGATGTGCAAGCTTCCCCCAGTGATAGGCTCAAGACCGGCAATGCAGTTCAAAAGAGTGGATTTACCGCAGCCCGAGGGACCGACCAGAACCAGAAAGTCCCCCGGTTCGATCGCGACGTTGATGTCCTTCAAGATCTCGGTCGCGCCGTAGTTCTTGTAGAGGTTTTTGATATCAAGAATAGGAGCCATTGGACTTATCCCTTTACTGATCCGGCGGTCAGACCGCGGATGAAATATTTGCCGGCAACGACATAGACGAAGAGCGTCGGAAGGGCGGCGATGATGGCGGCGGCCATATCGACGTTATATTCCTTCACGCCGGTTGTTGAATTGACGATGTTGTTCAGCGCCACGGTCACGGGCTGCGTACCTGCCTGACTGAAGGACACCCCGAACAGGAAGTCGTTCCAGATCTGGGTGAACTGCCAGATGACGGTAACAACGATGATCGGCAGTGACAGCGGCAGGAAGATCGACCAGAAAATGCGGAAGAAATTCGCGCCGTCTACCTTTGCTGCCTTCACCAGTTCCGACGGAATCGTCACGTAGTAGTTGCGGAAGAACAAGGTGGTGAAACCGATGCCATAGATCACGTGGACAAAGATCAGTCCCGGGATGGTGCCCGCGATACCCATCATGCCCAATAGTCTTGCCATTGGCAGCAGGACAACCTGAAACGGGATGAAGCAGCCGAACAGCATCAGCGAGAAAATCAGGTTCGCGCCTTTAAAACGCCACTGGGCGACAACGTACCCGTTCAACGCACCCACAAGGGTCGAAATGAACACCGCAGGAACGGCCAGCAGGACCGAGTTCCAGAAGTAAGGGCGCAGGCCTTCACACTGGATGCCGGTACAGGCGCCGGACCAAGCAGTTTTCCACGCGTCAAATGTGACTTCACGAGGTAGCGCCACAAGGCTGCCGGTGCGGATTTCCTCAAGGCTTTTCAATGAGGTTGTGACCATCACGAAAAGTGGCAACAGGTAATAGACTGCGAAGATACCCAACAGGACATAGAGCAACCAGCGCAGGGCAATTTTGCCAAGGTTTGATTGGGAAGCGGATTGGTTGAGAGACAGATCAGCCATCGTTCTTCGTCCTCAGTTCTGAGTAGAGGTAAGGCACGACGATGGTAAACACGACCAGCATCATGATCATCGCAGACGCTGCTGCCTGACCGATATCACCGCGCGAGAACGCCATTGCGTACATGTATGTTGCAGGAAGGTCGGTTGCGTAGCCGGGGCCTCCGCCAGTCAGGGCGATGACAAGGTCAAAGCTCTTGATAGCAAGGTGGGCCAGAACGATGAACGCGGACAAAAAGATCGGGGCCATCGAAGGGATGATGATGGCAGTATAGATGCGCCATGTCGGAATGCCATCGACCTGAGCGGCCTTGATGATCTCTCCGTCCACC
The DNA here is from genome assembly GCA_964453855.1 of uncultured Rhodobacterales bacterium. Lineage (GTDB taxonomy): Bacteria > Pseudomonadota > Alphaproteobacteria > Rhodobacterales > Rhodobacteraceae > JASMHC01. The sequence goes on along the minus strand of CAYVRN010000093.1, from coordinate 5,573 downwards.
GATCGCAAACCTGCCAGAAACAGCGCCATCACAAAGCCCGAGCTTTGCCAGACAGCCGCCAGCACAATCGTGTAGATCGCGAGGTCGGGATTAACGACCCAGTCGAAGGTAAAGTTTTCGAAACCCCAGCCTTTGACAGTGGCCTCAATCCCCAGACCGGGGTTCAGGATCCACTTCCACGCGGTACCGGTCACGATCATCGAAAGCGCCATCGGGTACAGGTAGATCGTGCGGATCACGCCCTCGGTTCGGATTTTCTGGTCCAGCATGATTGCAAGTAGAAGACCGAGGACCATCGCGATAATGATAAAAAGTGCGCCAAAGATGAACAGGTTGTTCATCGCTGTATCCCAGCGGGGTGAATCAAACAGCTTGTCATACTGGACAAAGCCTTTGATTTCGTAGCGGGGTAGTAGTTTTGAGCGCGTCAGGGAAACCCAAGCGGTCCAGCCGATAAACCCGTAAACAAACACCAGAACGGCGATGAAAGACGGAGCGAGGACCATTTTGGGAAGGTGGTTTTCAAGCCATTCAGACATTGGAAACTCCGGGAAAAGGGTTGCTCCGCCCGACGGGGAGAATTGTCGGACGGAGCAGGATCGGATTAGTAGCTGTTGGCCACTGCTTGCGCCAGCTGAGCCACTGCGTCAGCCGAAGACATATCCGAGTTGAAGTGCGCGGTCACAACGTCGGTGATCGCACCGGACTGTGCACCACGAAGCGCCATGCCGTGTGCATAGGATGGCAGAAGCGAACCGCTCAGCGAGCTGGCGTTCATGTCTGCAGCCGAGATGTGCGCACAGCTGTCGAACTCGTCCAGCGCGACGTCAGTACGTGCAGGGATCGAACCTTTGTTCAGGTTAAAGACCTTCTGGAAGTTCTGGCCGACGATCAGTTCAGCCAACAAATCCTGACCGGCTTTCTTGTCGTCGCCGTCAACGTCGAACATTGCAAAGCTGTCTACGTTGTAGAGATAACCTTCGCCCGGAGTGGACAGACACAGGAAGTCTTCGCCAGGCACTTTGCCTGCCGCCATGAATTCACCTTTTGCCCAGTCACCCATGATCTGGAAAGCGGCTTCGCCGTTCATGACCATAGCCGTTGCAAGGTTCCAGTCACGACCCGAGAAGTTGGCGTCAACATAGCCGCGCATTTTGCGCATCTGGTCAAAGACAGCGACCATTTCATCCGAAGTCAGTGTTGCTTCGTCCAGTTCAACAAACGCTTTGCGGAACCCGTTCGCACCAAGGATGCCAAGGGCGACTGCTTCAAATACTGTTGCGTCCTGCCATGCCTGACCACCGTGGGCCAAAGGAATGATTCCTGCGGCTTGCAGTTTGTCTGCGGCAGCGTTGAATTCGTCCCATGTGCTGGGCATGTCGATGCCGTTGGCTTCCAGAACGTCAGCGTTCGCCCAGATCCAGTCAACGCGGTGAACGTTCACAGGTGCTGCACACCAGCTGCCTTCACACTGCATGTGGGCGGCGATTGATGCTGGCAGAACGTCTGCCCAACCTTCAGCTTCTGCAACCGATGAGATGTCAGCCAGAACGCCTTCCTCGTACCATTCCTGAATGGCTGGGCCTTTCAGCTGAACGGCGGTTGGCGCGTTGCCCGAAAGTACACGTGCGCGCAGCGCGGTCATTGCGGCATCACCGCCACCACCGGCAACCGGCATGTCGGTCCATGTGCCGCCGTTATCTGCGAATTCCTGCTGTAGAACAGCAACCGATTTCGCTTCACCGCCCGATGTCCACCAGTGCAGAACTTCTGCCTCTGGTCCGGCGATCGCGCTGGAAGCTGAGATTAGGGCAATCGAAGAGACTGCTGCGTATGCGGTCATTTTCATAAGGTATATCCTCCCAATAAGAACACCACCCTCCTCGGCGGCGTTAGGGCTATCATTCGCAGACCGGCCTTTGAAACAACCGCCAATCCGAGCGTTTCTGGGCGGCAACGATTGATTTTCCCGCGTTCTGTTACAGCATGTTACCTTGTTCTTGATTTTGTTGCATGGTGTTACTTTGGGTAGGTCTGCGTCGGACTGGTTCCGGTAGACTTGAGAGGTACAGACAATGGCGATTCCACGCCTGTTGGTAGTTGATGACGATCCGGATATGCGGTCAATGCTGACCCAATTCCTGCGGCAGAACGGATTCATCGCCCTTCCCGCTGCAACCGAGGCGGACATTCGCAAACAGATCACCTCGGAGCGTGTTGACCTGATCCTTCTGGATGTCATGCTTGGTGATGAAAGTGGTATCGATATCTGCCAATCTCTTAGACAGGAGCAAGACGTTCCGATCATCTTTATCTCGGCCCTATCAGCAGATCACCACCGTATGAAAGGTTACGAAGTCGGCGCAGATGACTATATCGCCAAGCCCTTCAATCCCAAGCTCCTGCTGGCTCGTGTGAAGGCTGTCCTTCAGCGTGCCCGACGGACGTCGTCTCTGGCGTACCGACGGCGCACAAAAACCTTCCGGTTCAAAGGATGGGTCTACGACGGCAAACAGGACGAAGTCCGCGCACCAGATGGCTATCAGGTTTCCCTGTCTCAAAGGGAAACCGGCCTGCTCAAGGTATTTCTTGCCAATCCTCACATCCCACTGACCCGCGAAGAGATCGCCGCAGCACTCGATGTTACAGGAGAAAGCGACGGAACCGAAGCGACTGGACGAGCCATTGATGTTCTGGTCGGGCGTTTGCGCAATAAAATAGAACAGGATGCAAAGTCGCCTCAACTCGTACGTACGGAGCGGGGTGTCGGGTACGTGTTCTCGACCGATGTCGAAGTTCAGGAAATCTGATGTTCGGCCGCTTGCATCTACGCACACTTTCGACGCTTTGGATCGCCGCCGCGCTTGGAGTCGGGGTGCTGTGCAGCTCTATGTGGTTTTTTTCAACGCGCGCGTGGCAAGACCACCTACATCGCGCCTATTCCTCAGGCGTCCAAACCTTTTACGCTCTGGAAAACGGTCAAAATGTCTCTGGCATCAAAATCACTCAACTGATGGGCTTTGACTTGGAGAATGCAGAGAGCGGCCATTTCGAACGCGTAAGCGGTGCTCCAAGACCCTCATATGTCACGCTTTTATCCTTGGTCGACAACGTAGGTGATCCCACGGATTCATCTGGCGTTAAAATCGCCGTCGTATCCGACCGCCTTCAATACAAAGTCGCTGACATAACATCGGGTGACCACTCTTCGCCTGCGTTGAAGTTCGGAGATCTCACCCAGCTTCTCGCAACCTACTGCAGCGATCCGTTGATCTACGCAAACCTCCGGAACTCGGGCTGGATCAAAATAGACGGGCTGACCATTTGGGGGTGTGACGCCGCGCCGAAAGACTTCCGGATACTCTCTGCGATCATAGCTATTGTTGCGATCGCAGTTCTGGTCACCCAGATCGGAAACACAACGGAAGCCTTCGAGAGCTTTTCAAGAAAGCTGAAAAGCCGCAACCTTGTTGGGGGGCCAGACAGTTATGAAACCTCCGGACCGCAGGAACTGCACGAAATTGTTCAGTCTGTGAATTCATACCTCGAATTTGAACGCTCTCAACTTTCAAAACGCGCAATCGTCCTGTCCGGCGTCAGTCATGACCTTGGAACCCCGGCAACGCGCCTGCGACTACGGGCGGCTCTGATCGAGGATCAAGGCATTCGCCAAAAACTTGAAGCGGACATTGATCAGATGACCGGAATTATCGAAAGTGTCCTGACCTTCACACGTTCGGAACTGAACAGCGAAGAGCCGAGAAAACTGTCGCTAACGTCTTTGGTTGAGGCTCTTGTGGCCGATTATCAGGACACAGATCAACCTGTATCGATTTTGGAGAATTCACCATTTGAGGCTACAGCAGGAAGGTCTGTATTTGCTCCAAGATCAGGAAGTGTAGCGATCAATGAAACATCAAAAATCCTAATGCACGCGCGACCGGTGGCACTACGACGGGCTATATCCAACCTTATCGATAACGCTTTAAAATACGGCCGCCGCGCAACAGTTTCAGTCAGTTCCAACGCGAACTGGGCAATCGTGACTGTCGAAGACGAGGGAGCTGGAAGCACTGCCTCGGACATGGAGCGCCTTCTGGAACCGTTCGAGCGCGGCGACAACACTCAGAACGTATCCGGTTTCGGATTAGGCTTGACCATTGTCGCCACTGTTGCGCGTCAGCACGGCGGCAACATCAGCTTTGAAGATGGACCAAACGGTGTGCGCGCAAATTTGCGGCTACGACGTTCATGAACAGAGCAACGGCAGCTTTATCCGTTTGGCGGACCTTCACCTTCCCAAGATGCCACAGCCTGCTTGAATGGCCGCTTCGGTGAAGCTGCGCCGCTGGACCGGCTCAGGTGTGAATGTCAGCTAAGGGCCGTTTCTCACCGATACAGAGGCAACAATAGGCATACCTAACCCAGTATCCAAGGAAATATTAAATGAACAAATTGAACCTTGAACGCGCCATCGAAATCGCTGCCGCAGCCCATCGCGGGCAAACGGACAAAGCGGGCCAGCCCTACATCTTGCATCCGCTTCGCGTGATGTTGGCCTGTGTCGGCCAAGCCGCCAAGATCGTTGCTGTTCTGCACGATGTAGTCGAGGACACCGACTGGACGCTTGAAGCCCTTCGAGCAGAAGGTGCCAGCGTTGATGTTCTCGCAGCACTGGACTCGGTGACACGCCGCGATCAAGAAACCTATTCGGAATTCATCGAGCGTGCAGCCAGAAACGAAATCGGGCGCGCGGTGAAGGTTGCTGACCTTCAAGACAACTTGGACCTGTCGCGGATCGCCTACCCCACCCAAGCGGACTTTGCACGAATGGACCGCTACCGAAACGCCTTACGACACTTGGGCGGTCAACTTCCCGAGCTTACTAACGATTGACCGGATCGGCACTGCCTCCACTCGGCCCATCGCTTGCGCTGCGCTTTCGCGATCCGTTCGCGGCCCTCGCATGTCTTTGGTCCGGTACTCAAGCCACCATGAAACCTGCATCTTTGTTTGCCCGGTAGTGCCCTCGCCTTGCATGGCTTACCTTTTCGGGTCGTAGCACCGCAAACGACAGGTCTCGCATGGATCAGATCGTCAAATCCGACTAAGACCCCACCCCGCGCGCGCGAAGTCGGGCAAAAACCTACTCATTTTTCGATGCATATTTCTGGGCCTCCTTTGCCTCCAAAGCTATTCGGCTATTCTTCGTTTCGCTCCTTGGCAAATAATCTCGGAGTTCTTCAGCACGTTTATTCGCTCTTACTGGCTTCTCTCTTTTGAGATCTGAATTTTCCGTTTCACCTTCACTTGCCCGCACGTCTTTTTTTCGTTTGAGTATTCATTTGGTATTGTATCGTCTTTGTCTTCGTCTTGTGTGGGAACATGGTCGCCACATGGTGTGTGGACAGTGTCAACAGTGTGATACGTTAGACTTGGGAGTAGAGCAGTTAATTCTCTTCTTAAAAATCGTTTTGCGCCTGAGAGCTCCGAATTCAAAGCTGGAATTATGTCTTCCTGGGGCTGATAGAGACGTATCGTAGGACGCTTGAACTCTCAGAGCTGGAAGCACG